>JALOTN010000081.1 GCA_025457885.1 Thermoplasmatota archaeon
ATGGGAAAAAGAAGAAAAAACCTCACAGTTAAGTGCAGTCCCAGCGGAGGGTCTGTTTCCCTTTTCGAGCATCACCTCTTCTTGTGTCCCAGACCCTCCCTTCTCCAATTCTTATTTTTTTTTAAAAAACCAGGAAAAATCTTATAGCATCACAGCGAATCCTCTTTCTGGATCAATCAATGAAAAAGTCTGAGAACAGATTCCATAAACGCACCGATGAGGAATTGACTAATTTCATCAGAAAATTAGAGTTACAAGCATTAGAAACAGCAGAAGAACGTCTCCCATTATACCTGAAGGTTGGATTGAAAGACGCCCGTCTTGTCCTTGATGTCGGCTGCGGCTCGGGATTCGTGACCCGAGATATCGCTCGATTGACAAAAGGGATGGTACTCGCGATAGATGGATCGACCTCCCTGCTCACCGTGGCTCAGAAGGTCCTCCACGAATATATGAATGTCACCTTCTGCGTGGCTGATGCCCAACAGTTATGTTTCCCTTCCAACACCTTCGATCTGGTGACCTGTAACTTACTCTTAATGTGGGCAGATGATCCCCAAGCAGTCGTCCATGAAATGACCAGGGTCGTCAAACCAAGAGGAAAGATCCTTGCTTCCCTGGAACCAGATTACGGGGGAAAGATCCATTGGCCGGAGAATAAAAAAGTCGATCCCTTGTTCGCAGGGGAAGCAATCAGAAAGAAAGGAGGAGATCCCCATATCGGGAGGAAACTTCGTAAACTTTTCATCAACGCGGGACTTGAAACTGTTATCGGTATTGGTAACAACCGGATCTGGTCCTGCGAGGAAGATAAACAGTATTATCTTCATTCCCGGGATTTCTACATCAAGATCCTCAAGGATGCAGGATTGACCGAGAAAGAAATCGATGTATGGGAATATGAATTCCTTAGATCCCTTGATGAAGGAGTACAGTTGAACTTCTTCCCACAGTTCTATGCTATTGGCACCAAACCCCAAATGGAGGGCTACTCCAAAACACCCTGAGGAAAAAAAATGACTGCAACGATCATTAACGGAAGAGAAATCGCAAAAGAACTCCGGAACACCATCAAAGGGGAAATCCAGAATCTTACAAAGAAATATCATAAGGATATCCTCGTCGTCACCGTCGTAATAGGTGAGGATCCATCCTCAGAGATGTATCTGAAATTACGGTCATCTGCATGCGAGGAGGTTGGCATTAAATCAAAAATCCTGCGCTACCCAAGAGACATCTCAGAACCAACCATCCTCCGCCAAATTCACGACCTGAATAATGATTCAATGGTCCATGGGATCTTCATCCAATATCCCGTCCCACCCCATCTGTCACCAACAACCCTTATGAAAACGGTTGCTCCACACAAGGACGTTGAAGGGTTTCACCCGGAGAACCTCGGGCGGACCATGATCGGTGATGAAAAACTCATCCCTTGTACTCCCCTATCCGTCCTGACCATCCTAAAACATGCACAGATTGAACTTCAGGGCAAAGACGTAGTTATTGTGAATCATAGCAACGTCGTCGGAAAACCACTTGTTGCTCTTCTTCTCAATAGGAATGCAACCGTCTGTGTCACCCATGTTTTCACCGGTGATCTGAAAGGACACACTCGAAAAGCTGATATTCTCATCACCGGGGCTGGAATACAGAACCTTATTACGAAAGACCATATCAAAGAAAAAGCAGTAGTCATCGACATAGGGATTATACCAACCAAAGATGGCGTGCGTGGAGATGTCGATTTTAATTCTGTAAAAGAAAAAGCATCAATCATCACCCCAGTACCTGGTGGGGTTGGCCCAGTGACGATTGCGAATGCATTGTCCAATATGGTAATAACTTACAAGATGTGTATGGAAAAAGATGTATGATAAAAGATAGTTTTATTCTGTCAAATAACTTTTTTTTATAGCTTGGGCTTGAAAACATCTGAGTAAATTTTTTTTTTTTTTGGATTATGAAAAGAAATCCTACTTCATTGCTCAACCTTCTGATTTGTTGAAAAAATAGGTGCCTAATCCCATGATGATTATACAAAGTGCAAGGATAATACTTAGGTCTATGACCGGGTGAAGAACGTTATTTGCACCAGTGAGACTCCCTCGAATCCCATCAATCATATAAAACAATGGGTTACAATAGGATAACGCCTGTAACCAACCCGGTAAAGAACTATTAATGGGATAGAAGGCCGAGGAGAGGAATAACAGCGGCATCAATATCAGACTCATTATGGATTGGAATCCTTCGAAATCCCGCATCTTTGAGGCGATGATCAAACCAAAACCTACAGCGGTAAAAGAAAGCAGCACCATAATAATGATGGTGAGAAGCAGTCCTTGTGCATCGATAATTGGTACACCAAGAAGCAGAGCGATAATCATGATGATAAATCCCTGAAACAACGCAATGGTAGCACCGCCAAGAGTCCTGCCAATTACTATAGAAAGGCGGCTGACGGGTGCGACGAGGACTTCTTGTAAAAATCCAGATTGTTTATCCCATAAGACAGACACACCGGTAAACATCGAGGAGAACAAAATCGCCATCGCGATAATTCCTGGTGCGAGGAAATTGATATAGGAGCCTTGCATGCCAGGGAACACGGCGATGTTGAAACCAAATCCAAGGATAAAGAGGAAGAATAATGGTTGAATGATTGTTGAAAGGACCCTGCTTCTCGCACGAAGGAAGCGTTTCATCTGGCGAAGCCAGAGCATATAAATCGCCTGGAGGTCCTTTTGACCTATCATTTCGATCGCCTCAGATGAAATCCCGATGATTTTGTAGGCTTCTTACCAGGAATCTCAGTATTTTGCTCTCGCATGCTACGTCCCGTGTAATGGAGAAAGACATCATCTAGGGTGGGTTTTCTCACATCAATAGAAGAAATTCTGATGTTTATTGTCCGTGCGATATCAAAAATATTTGGTATTTTTTCTTCTCCGCGTTCAACGCCTACTGTTAAAAATGAATCATGCGGTGTGATATTGCTAACCCATGATTCTTTCTCAAGTCTGTGTTGTAAGGCGACGTTATCGGAACAAGAGAGTGTTATCACATCATGTCCAACTGATTTTTTCAATGCATCGACGGTATCGATTACCATTATCTTTCCATGGTCAATGATGCCGATGCGGTCACAGAGGAAATCAGCTTCGTCCATGTAATGAGTGGTTAAAAAAATGGTAGTCCTTTTTTCTTTATTGAGTGTTTTGATATAATCCCAGATGGCTCTTCGGGTCTGTGCATCAAGCCCTAATGTTGGTTCATCGAGGAAAAGAACAGTTGGGGAATGCATTAAACCTCGGGATATCTCCAACCTTCGTTTCATTCCACCTGAATAGTGTTTTACTAACACATCTTTTTTATCTATGAGGTCGACAAGGGTAAGGACTTCTATAATACGTTTTTTTCGAATTTCTGGTGTTAGTCCGTACATTCGGGCATGAAAATCAAGGTTCTCTCTTCCAGTGAGCTCTGTGTCAAGAGCTGGCTCTTGAAAAACCACCCCAATGTGTTCTCTGACGTTCGCGCGTTGATGTAAAATATCATAGCCTGCGATGGATGCAGATCCCTCACTTGGATACAATAATGTGGTAAGCATTTTAATTGTCGTTGTTTTTCCTGCGCCGTTTGGGCCAAGGAACCCGAAGATTTCACCGGATTCAACAGAGAAGTTGATATGATCAACAGCAACAGAAGTATCGAATGTTTTTGTTAGATTCTGGGTCTGGATGATACTCATACATAGACCTTGTTTTGTTGGGCTAACTATGTTCTTGGTTTTAATAAACTATGCTTTTTGTAGGACTGCAAAATAATTATCAGGGAATCTCCTGGACGTGATGTAGACGGATTTGAGGCTTTGGATCGTTAAGCCGGTCTGCTGTAGTTCTTTTCGAAATTCGCCTCGGCTGTAGAGATGATAGAATCGTGGGATGTTCAGATTATGTTGCTTCCAGTAGATGTTGATATCACCAAACTCGTGGTCTCGTTTGAAGTACTGTTTAAAAAAATGGCGGTAATATTTATCCTGCCAGCGTGACCATACACTAATCAAAGCGGTTCCTTGTGGTTTGAGGACTCGAGCCAGTTCCAATAAAGCTTGCTGTCGATGGACTTTTCCCTGGATGTTATGGAGGGATGCGATAAAGAGAATTGCATTGATACTTTGATCTGTGAAGGGGAGGTGGACTGCATCGCCATGGATCAATGTAATGTTCGTAAGATTCATTTTCTTAACCTTATTGTTGATAATCATGAGGAATTTCTGTGAGAGGTCTATTCCAATAGCCTGGGAACATTGTTGTGCACTAGGAATGAGATGCCGTCCATTCCCACATCCAAGGTCTACGATGATATCGTTGGGTTGTAATGTTGAGATATAATCAAGACAAATACTCCATGGTTTTTTTCTGGTGGTGTCGAAACTTTCCGCAATCGTATCCCAGGTGTTCTGTGCGGTGAAACGATGCTCTTTCTGCATAACTTTCCGGGGGATTCCTTGCTTTTTTTTTATTTCAGACGATCTGTGATTAGTTCAAATGCGATTACGGGATGTTCGAGGTGGAAGGCTTGAATCGTTTTTGGATGTAGTTCACCAAACAGTCCAATCTCGTGTTCTTGTTTCAGAAGAACTGCGCATCGTCCATCGATGAACGCTGGATGTTTTTTTTCTTTTATGACTGGTTTTTCTGCGCATTCTCGAAGCACGGTTTCAACAAGGGATTTGCATTCTGTGAAGTTGGCTTTCGCATCTATCTTAAGGGCTGCGAGATGGTATCGGTTTTTTGCTGTCTCATCAACAACGACTCCAACTTCGAAGATCTGTTGTGGTAAAGGATGGTGTCGGTTTTCCCTGAGAAGTTTGAGTAAGGAGGGCAGGAGACTCATCCGTAAGCCGCTGTATTCTTCCCCGATAGGGTTTTCGAGCTCCACCATTGCTTTTTTTTGCAATCCCATTTTTTGAAACTCATCGTCTTTGTTGGAGATAACAAAGGTGGTGACCTCGTTGAATCCAAGTCCTATCATGATGGACCGTAGTCCGTCATAGTATGTTTGACTAGGGAGTCGTCCTCCGAAGGTGAGGGATTTTGGAAGATCTGTGGGAAATTGGTCAAAACCATATCCTACGGCGACATCTTCGATTAAATCGACTTCATGGAGGATGTCGGAGCGCCAGGCGCCTATGTCAACAAGAATGATTCCCTCTCCGGTGTCTTTTGCGTGATGTCCCATTTTTTCTAGGTAAGTGATGATGTCTTTTTCTGTGAATTTGGTCCCTAGGATAGTATTGACCGATAGGAGTGAGACTTTTTTTTGTAGAGGGGTAAAATCCGGGGAGATAATTTTTTTATTTTCATCGATGACGATAGTCTGATGGATTGTTCCTCCTCGTTCCGCAAGTGCGGTGGTGACGATGTTAAGTGCATAATGAATTGCTTTTCTATCGGTCCCGGTGACATCAATGAATATCTCCTTTGTGTAGGGAGTGACCTCGGTAAGACTTCCGTTGATGATCGGTGGGAAGGACAAGACATTGTTATTTGCATCAACAATGAGTGGGTATTTGTCAAAATCCTTAAGGATATAAGCGTAGTCAACGCCTTTTTCGTGTTTT
>JALOTN010000039.1 GCA_025457885.1 Thermoplasmatota archaeon
TGGAGGATTGGATCAATGAGACCCCCTATGATGCACTTGTTCAGAAATATAACATCTGGCCAGGGGATGTCCATACCATTGTGGAGATGGCGGAATGGCTTTTACATGCGGCTCGAGAATATGCACGGATGTACAATTTCTCCAGTGTCTCCGATGTCGGTGATATACTCATACGGGTGCAGAATGGGTGTAAAGAGGAGCTGTTGAACCTGGTTTCTTTGAAAGGGATTGGTCGGGTGCGTGCAAGAGCTTTGTATCGTGAAGGCTTTAAAACTATCAATGATTTACGTACCGTTCCCTTGGAACGTCTCGCAAAGATTAAGGGGATTGGAACTGCTGTTGCGAAAAACATAAAACAGCAGATCGGTGAAGGAACAATGAGAGGCAATAGACAGCTACGGGGGTCCCGACGATGATAACCGTTCTTGGAGCATGGGGGTGGATTCAGGATGTCGAGGTCTTTGTTCAGCAGATTGGTGCTGTCGAGGTCTTTGTTCAGCAGCTTGGTGCGTTCTCTGCTCAGGAGCAGCTTGTGATACAAGCATTTGATGCTCGGGTAATCTATAGTAAAGAGCATGTGATTTCAGCGGTGAATCATGCGAAACGAGCCTTTGCCCAGAAGACAAATGCAACGAACACTCTTGCCTTGGAGATATTATTGTATGCTGCTGGAGAACGACAGATACAAAAAGCGATTAAAAAAATAGGAGTAAAGAAAGGCAAACAAAGGATAGTTTTTGTTTTGACTAATAAATCATATACAAGTACTAAAAAGGAAATAAACCCTGCGGTGATACACAGATTTTTAGATCTCTTTCAGCTTACGCTGGATGATTCTATTATCAAGGGAAACTCAGCAACGTTGAAACGCTTTGGTATCACCCAAAAAGAATTATCGACCCTGCCGGAGGAGAAATGTGGGGATCTCATCCTTGAGAAAGTCGCGTTAGTTGATATCATTAAATAAAAATCCAATATGCTTGTTTTTTTTCCCTTGGATCGTAAAATCTCCGATACGCTTATTAAAAGAATCCTGTTTTCGAGTCTCGGATATAGGTTTTTACATTGATAACTCATGTGAAGAACCTGATTTATTTGTTAGCCCGTATGGGGTAGCTTGGATATCCTAGAGGCCTGCGGAGCCTCAGACCTGGGTTCGAATCCCAGTGCGGGCGTAATTTTTTTTTACTGAGAACCACAATCTTTTCATTTTAAACCGTGTCAATGATTGTCCGATAATGGTTATATAGCAGAGAGTGTTTCGCCCTCCTTCACCAAGTAGGATGGGTTTGTATGCGAAAAACTCTGAAAGAAATACTCATGCGTTTGTTAAATGGTCGAAATAATTTAGGCGAATATATTCCACATTCGACGAACGAGAAAAAAGAGGTAGCGAATCGGACAGCGGTATATTATTTTCGGAATGTGATTCATTAACATTCCTCTGTTTTTTTTCCCTTTTTTTTATTTTTAATAAAGAATTATTTTTTAGTAAAAATTAATTGGTGATATCTTTTAACTCAGAATTTTAAAAAGAAAAAAAAGGAAGGGGTTATTGCCCCATGAGGTGTCTGAGGATGGGGAAGGCGTTTGGGTATCGTTCGAAGAGCTGTTCGATGAGTTGGAGGAACAGGGATCGGAACGGAGCGGAAACGTCTTTGGGCATCGTGATGTCTAAGGGTTCTGACCAGTCAGTCTCCGCACCCCATACGTCTTTTGCTTTTACCTTAATTTGGTATTGTCCCTTGGTGCTATAGGATTTCTGAGCACTTCCCACGCTTCCTGAGTTGAATGGCCCCAGCCACTGGCTGATGTTTCCATCACCCCAGTTCCACATGTAATACACTTGGTCACCTTCTGGATCGATCGTTGTGGTTCGATAGTTGTAGGTTGTCCCTGGTTTTCCTTCAGCAGGTCCCGTGGGTTTGTCCGGGGTGTTTGGTGCCTCGTTTTCAGGATAGACAGAGATATGGAGGATTGGGCTGTACCACCAGGTCTGTCCAATGATTTCTTCTGTCCCATCAGATCCTTCCAGGATTTCATGGTAGGAATCATTGGTTCGTTCTTTGAGGAGTCTGAGATAGGGGTTGCTGAGGTAGATATCGGGTCGGAGGACGTTCTTGTAGATTTGATCGACCTGTGCTTTTGCGACAAAATAATATTCTCCTGGGACGGTGAATGTGATTTGTTCAACATAGGTGGTGCCATCGGTTTGTCCGTTCATCGCGTTATCCCATCCAGTGCCGCCGATGTAATCCCCTGCGTGTTCATCATGGTCGGTGGTCGTATAGGTCCAGGTCTGTATTGGGTTGGGGTTGTTTCCGTATTGAAGGTAGGTATGATCCACGACCATGCTTCCATTGACTTGCCAGGTGAAGTTCACGGGTGTGTTGGTGATAACGATTTGGTCTTCTTGGACTCCACCGGATTGCCAGCGAAGGTAGGGTTGTGCAAGGTCGGTCTCATGTAAGATGAATCGTCTGACTTCAGCGCCATAGCGGGCGACTGTATCATTCCCAAAGGTGTCTTGTCCCGGGTTCTTTGTGTTAGACATTTCTGGAGAGAGCCAGAGGACTCCTGCACCATAATAATTACCAAACACCTCGTCTTGAACGTATTGGTCTTCAACAGGATTTGTCTCGACATCGCCACCGTACGCCCAGGGGCAGATTCCGCCTCCGACCGTATAACCGACGGTATCTGGGATAGTGCCGATACTATATTTGTCAAGATCCCCACCGTAATCACCCATAAAGTCCCCTAACCGAAGGCTTGAGGCGTCAAAGAAGTAGAAATCTGGCGGAGCATAGTTGTAGGATTGTCCTGTGATTGGGCTTGTTCCAACGATGCTGCTGTGCATGTTTCCCCATGGGTACAGAAGCATTCTAGCACCACCATGGAAATCACAGGCGAGTCGAATGGTATGATTATCAATAAAGGCATTAAGTGTTTTTCCTTGAACACTTGCCCAGATCCCACCTGTTGGTTCACCTGGATCCCAGTTCATATCTGCTTCTCTGTTAAGATCCCAACCATGGGAATCATATCGTTGGTCATGATCAAATCCGTAGGGATTGTGGGATGCTTCAATGTAGATTTCTCTGTTGTCGATCATCCAGCGCAGCCAATCTTTTGAATAGTAAGGGCTTGGTTCGTCAGTAAATGCCATACGCATAAGCCAGTCGGTGAACCAGAACATACCAACGGTCCCAACGGTTTCATCTCCGTGAGGCCCCCCAATGTAGAGTACCTCTGGTTTGTGGAACCCGAGTGATTCATTTGTGATCCGAATATAATAATCATCATAGCCTGTAGGGATTGTTCCTGTTCCGTACATTTCATTTGCTTTGAAAACTTCGATATAATCTGGATACTGAGTTTCGAGGGCTTGATACCAGCTGATGAGTTGTGCGTAGCTGGTTGGTTTGTTATACCATGCAGGTCCGAAATTGCTGGTATCCTCGTTTTCATTATCTATCTGGGTCGTTGTTTGTTTTTGCATATCGTTTGAATATGCAGAGGTCGGTAGGATGGTGGTAAGTAGTAGAAGTGCTACTATACCTGATATAATTGCTTTTAGGAAATGTTTCTTCATAATGTCCCCACGTGTAAATATAAGCCCTTCCGATATAAAACTTTCTATATCTTTGTCGTATTGCGGGGAAAAGACGTGTTTTTATTGAGTTTCACCGATTATTTTCTTAGAGGATTGGTTCAAATATTTTGTATATCCCTGAATAATCTCTGATAGAGAGACTTCTCCAATGAGATGGTTGGAGTCATCAAGGATCGGAAGGTGTTTGATTTTCTGTTCTTTCATTATCACAAGGACCTCCCGGATTGTCTCCCGTGGTGATGCTGTTACTGGTTTCTTTGACATGATGTTTTCAGCGGTGATAGTCTCTCCGTATTGCATTGACCGTGAATCAGGTTTTTCAAACGATTCATCAGAGCTGAACGGTGGGGAGAAAAAAGCAAGAAGATCCGTTGGAGTGATGATACCAACTAGCAGTGATGGGTCTGTGTTATCCATCACCCAGACATGATCCTTGTTTTTAAATCTGGCAAGAACATTTGCAATGTCTGTTGTCTTATCAATATATGCTGTATCTTTTTTTACCAGGGTCATGATGTTTTTTATCTGAATGTCATAGAAATTAATTGATGATTGTTCTTTCTGAGGCATCTTCTCTGGGTGTGAAATTCATTAAAGAATATTTAAAACCTGTTAAGAAACAAATCGCATGATTTTATATATTGGTGTTTGATACGTTGTATTACCACTGGGATGCTTGCTCTATGCTATTAGAGATTACTCTAGCGATTATATTTGCTAAAATTTTCAGCATCGCTTTTGAGAAGATTAAGCAACCAGGTGTTATTGGTGAAATCATTGCAGGAATCGTTCTTGGTCCCTGTTGTCTAGGATTACTTTCGGGTTCTTCTTTTATTCTGTTTGATACGACGGTATTTGAATTCAACCTTGATCTAACTTCTCCAGAATTTAAGGAGATAGCATTTATCGGTGTTGTTTTTCTTCTTTTTATTGTTGGGTTAGAAACGAATTTGGGTGATTTGAAAAAAACAAGAAAAACAGGGTTAAGTGTTGGCATTTTTGGGATCATCATCCCGTTTGTGATAGGATGCGGCATTGGTCAGTTGTTTCATTTAAGTCTCATTCAGAGCATGGCGATTGGTACGATTTTCTTAGCAACCTCCACGACGATTGCTATTCGAATCCTTTCTGATATGGATATGTTATCCTCCCGGGTTGGGTTAACGTTACGAACTGCGTTAGTGGTCAATGATGTTCTTGCAATGGTTTTTTTTGCTTTGGTCTTTGGGATTGGCAATTCGTTTGTCCTATTGCTTCAGATTTCTCTGTTTTTTCTCCTTACCATTGTTATTGGTTTTGTCTATTGGTTTTGTCATCGTTCGATATTCGACAAGGAGAGAAACAAAACGTCACACTCCGGTGATTGTGCTTACAATTGGGTTAGGTATCTGTTTTATGTTTGCAGCGTTTGCGGAGAATATGGGATTGACTGCGATCATCGGAGCGTTTATCGCAGGTATCTTCTTCAAAAAAACTCCTCAGGCGGGAACTTTAGCTGAATATATAAAAACCATTGGATATGCGTTTTTCGTCCCCTTATTCTTCGTATGGGTTGGGGCAAGCTTTAACTTTTTATCTCTTTTTAGTTCAAATCAGCTTGCATCGCTACTGACGTTTTGTGCTGTGTTCATTGTTTTTGGGATGCTGGGGAATTTCCTTGGCAGTTCAATCGGTGCACGGATCTCTGGGTTCAAACGACAGGAGGCAATCAGCGTTGGTATCGGGATGATGCCGGTCATGGGTGTTGCCTTAATTATCGTCTCGACCGGGATAGATCGAGGCGTTTTTGGTGATCCTGGTGGTTTTCTAGCAAATCAAATGAGAACAGCGACGCTGTTCCTTATTTTCACTAGTTGTTTGTTATCTCCGTTGTTGTTGAAACGTAGTATGGGATCTCCCTTGGGGAAACGGATTGGGAAGACAAAAACAAAACTATCTTCATATCATCATCCACACTGTTCAGAGTGTTTCACAGCGTTACGATTAGACCCGATGAATGATAAATGGTTCTGTGATACCTGTCATGGATATATGGAGATTCGCAGGAAGATTCATCGGCAGAGAACGGGAAAAACGGATCGGAATATTAGATATATCATTGGTATTGGTACGATTCTTTTATGTGGATTTGTGATTCAAAGCTCGGTGGATATGTCGGTGGTTGAAAAAATCACTGCCCTTCTTGGGGTTTTCCTTGGAACAACCCTTGCTTTTTTTACGTTAAAACTAATTTTCTCAACTCAGAAGACCCCGGGCTAAGTTTTTTTTCCTTATTTTTCCTGAATCTTTAAATTCAATGGTATTATTTACGGTTATGACGAGGTTAATTTATGTTAAATTTTAATTATCTGGTTTCTACTCGGGTTTTTTTCGGAAGAGAGTCTCTACAAAATCTTGGGAACGAAATCAAGGAATGTGGAGAGAGGGTTTTGTTTGTCTCTGGTCAGGGGAGTATAAAAAAGACAGGTTTGTATGATGAGATTATCGATATTTTTCATCAGAATGGTTTTTCGTATGATGAACTGTCTGGGGTGCAACCGAACCCGCGAATTTCTCTTGTGCGTAAAGGAGTAGATCTGTGTCGAAAGGAGAAGATTGACTGTATTCTTGCTGTCGGTGGGGGCAGTGTAATTGATACCGCAAAGACCATTGCCACTGGTTTTTATCACGAGGGTGACCCTTGGGAGCTTTTTGTGTTAGGTGATGCTTCGGTAAAAAAAGCTCTCCCTGTTGGGACGGTCCTTACATTTGCCGGGACTGGTTCTGAGATGAATGGGAACGCAGTGATTTCAAATGAGGAAACCAGGGAGAAACTCGCGATCCATAAGGATATCCTGCGACCTCGTTTTTCTATTCTAGATCCGACGTATACGTTTTCGGTGTCGAAGCATCAGACTGCAGCGGGGACCGTTGATATCTTCAGTCATGTCCTTGAGCAATATTTTAGTCCGACCCGGGAAGCGTTTATACAGGATCGTTTATCGGAGGGTCTTCTGAGAACATGTATCCAGTATGGTCCTGTGGCTTTGACTGCTCCGTCTGATTATGAGGCGCGAGCGCAGTTGATGTGGGCGAGTAGTATCGCCCTGAATGGTCTGCTGGGGTATGGGCGGGTGAGTGACTGGGCGACACATGGGATAGAGCATGCCTTAAGTGCGATGTATGATGTGACCCACGGGGTTGGTTTAGCGATTTTAACTCCCTTTTGGATGGAGCATGTTCTAGGTGATGAGACCGTAGGGAAATTTCTTGAGTATGCGAAATATGTCTGGGGTATAAAGGGTAACAATCACCAGACGGTCGCAAAGAGAGGAATTGAGAGGACTAGGGAGTTTTTTACAAGTCTTGGGATGCCGCAGAGGCTTCGGGATGTTGGGGTGGATCAGAATGCTCTGATGACGATGGCTCAGAAAGCAGTGGTCCATGGGACTCTTGGGAAGTTTAAAAAACTAGGGGTCCAGGATGTTTTTACGATTTTAGAAAACGCCTATTAACTGGTTCCTATTTTTTTTCCTTTTTAGGGGTTTCTTGTTAGATGGTTGGTTGTTTCTTCTGATGTTTGAGTTGAATATATCGGGCGATCATTAAGAGGAGCATGGCGATGCCGCATGCGATCATGAATGTGAGAACCCCCGGTCCTCCATAGGTGTCGAAGATTGCAGCCACTGCTGGAACTCCGATGAACATACCTGCGCTGATGACGATGCTGTACACCGCCATAGTCACCCCCCGTTTAGTCTCTGCTGCTTCGTCAGCAAGTGAGGATAACGCTGACGGTCCAAACGCGAGTGCCATGAATCCGAATATCCCCAGGAGTGGCCAGAAACGGATGATGCTATTTTTGACTGCTTCACCATCGGTGGATGGGGCTAGTCCGTATCCGATTCCAAGGACGGTCATTACTCCGACGAAGCCTAAGGTGCCAATAAGCATGATGGGGAGACGACCGTATTTATCGGAGAGTCTTCCGTAGATGACTTGGGTGGTGATTAGCACGATTCCTGCAGCGCAGATGATTCCTGAGAGCAGTACCGGGGAGATCGAGAGTATCCCTCCCTGAGCGGTTGAGACGGTGAGGAATGTCATGACTGCTCCGATGATCATAAACACGATGAACCAGGGTAAGGTGAGGAGGATAATGGAGCGTTGTTTGAGAACATCTATGATGTTTCGAGAGCATATTTTTTGGCAGAGGATGTCATGTTTCTTTGGTTCGGTGATATTCAAGTAGCAATACAGGCAGCCGAACAGCGCCATGATTCCTGCGATGAGGAAGGTCATTCCAAGATTGTTTTTGAAGAACTCTAGGAAGAGTGCGCCAAGGGCGTATCCGACGACCCAACCAAGCATGTTGAAAGCATCAAACGCGCCCATTTCCCGTCCGCGTTGGTGTTCGGGTGCGTAGTCGGTTAGGAGGGCTAAGGAGGATACTAAAATAGCTCCTGCAGCTATCCCGTGAGCTGCGTTCAGACAAAAGATGAGGTAAAAATTCTGTGTGAGAGCAAGGAAAAAGAGAAGGAGCGCAGCGGTGGTTAAACCAGATAATAAAACAAGTTTTCGACCGTATCGGTCGACGACCGCTCCGATGAATAGTACAGTACCCATCTCAAAGAGTGGGGATGCGGCAGAAATGATACCATATCCGATGAATTCCGAGGTGATGTTCAGGTAGATGGGGAGTGTGGCAAGCATGATTCCGAAGCTTGCTCTGATGAAGAATGTGGAGATGTATAACGAGGAGAGCAGTCGAAGATAGAATCGGTCATGCATTTTTGGTCACGCCTGGTAAAAAGTAGCGCTATAAATAGGTTCGTTTACTTTTTTTTGTTTTACCCGGTGGGTTAACTTAGGAGATGGTAGTGGACTTTTTTCGAATCGAATTTTTCCTTGATCATATCGATTTGTTCTTTCCCCAGCGTCTGGAAGGTGATAATGAGTTTGACGTATCCAACAGGTACTGAGGCGGTGATTCGGTCATGTTCAATGGAGACTACGTTTGCCCCAACGTTCCCAAGGATAGTGAGGATGTCTTTGAGCACCCGTGGTTTATCAAGGGCTGTTATAGAGACTTTCACCAGGAGTTTATGACGCATCATCCCTCGTTCGATAATCTGGGTGAGCAGGGGGAGGTTAACATTTCCACCGCTCAGAAGGGCGACAACGTTTTTTTTCGGGTAGGAGATTTTTTTACTTAATAACGCAGCAAGACCTACGGCCCCTGCTGGTTCAACAACAAGCTTTGTCCTTTGGAGCAAGAGGTATAAGGTGTTTGCGATTTCTTCATCGTTGACTGTGACGACCTGGTCAATGTACTGTTGTGCAAGAGCGAATGTCAGGTCTTTTGGTGTTTTTACCGCGATTCCATCTGCGATGGTCATGATGCTTTTCAGGGGTACTATCTTGTGTTGTTCTAAGGAGAGTTTCATGGATTGTGCGCCTTCTGCTTCGACCCCGATGATTTTTATTTTTGGTTTGAGTGTTTTCAGGGCTAGAGCAACTCCACTGATGAGTCCTCCTCCCCCTATTGGAATAATGACGGCCTCAACGGCAGGTAAATCATGATAGATTTCAAGTCCGATGGTTCCTTGTCCTGCGATGACGTACTCGTCGTTGAACGCATGGACGAACGTGAGTTTTTTTTCTTCAGCGTATTTTTTTGCTGCATGAGCTGCATCATCATAGGTAGCTCCCTCTAGGACCACCTGGGCTCCATATGATTTTGTGGCGATGACTTTTGCTGGAGATGTGTAAATAGGCATGTAAACGGTGCTTTTTACCTTCATAAGGGTGGATGCGAGTGCGACTCCTTGAGCGTGATTTCCAGCAGAGGCGCAGACGACTCCTTGTTTTTTTTCTTTTTCTGTGAGATGATAGATTTTGTTGTATGCGCCTCGTATTTTGAATGATCCGGTGGTCTGGAGGTTTTCTTGCTTGAGGTAGACGTTTGTTTTAAGGAGGTTGGAGAATGTTTTCGATCGTTCTAAGGGTGTTTTTTTCACGACGGGTTTCAGGATTTGGTATGCTTCTTCAATGTCTTTGAAGGTGACCATAAAATGTCCTCAGAGGAGTTTTTTTAGGAAATCTGATGCTGGTACTCCTTCAGTGAGCCCTTCTTTTTTCGCCTGGTCAGATACTTCGATGACGGTTGCGTGGAGTGCATCTTCGAATGTTTTAACCCCGGTGACTTTTCCAGCGATGTCTCCGAGTTTGTTAGCGGTGTTCATGTTGAGGTATCCGCACATGATGTATCCTTTGTGTGCTTGAAGGATGATGAGTGGGGCTTTTCCAAGGTCGATGTGATACCCTGTGATGTGTCCTTTGTCGAGTTGTATTTTTTCTTCTTTCATTTCTCCCTCACCTTGTATTTTTTTATAAAAATTATATCATCTGTTACTTTCTTACGTTTTGAGAATGATAGTTGCAGAGTGCATCGTGTGTTTATCTTTTTTTGAGTTTACGTATTTTGAATTCGCCTATGGCTGCAGGGATGATTTCAAGTTCATCTCCATCGTTGATGTCGTGTGCTTTTGCCAGTTGGCTTGGTATTGTGATAACGAGGCTGCTTCCCACTATGCGTGCCTTCCGTGTTAGAGGCATGAATCCCCTCCTGCAAGAGTAGGTAATGTATAGCTGAATATATATATGTTTCTGTTTTTTCAAATATATATTTGTCCATATCTTCTTTCTCCGGGTATCGGACAGAGAAACCTCCTGAATAGAAACCAAAACATTATCAATAATCATCAGTTACCGAAGGATACCGTGAGGCATTATGAAACTCTTTATTGATACAGCAGACCTAAATGAGATTAAGGAAATCGCATCCTGGGGCATCCTTGATGGGGTCACCACAAATCCAACCTTACTAGCGAAAAGCGGGCGATCGTTCCAAGATGTCATTGATGAGATCTTCAAGCTGGTGGATGGACCAATCAGCCTTGAAGTCGTCAGTGAAAACGCTGATGACATGGTACGAGAAGCAAAACAGATTGTTTCAAAGGTGCCGCAGAAATATCAGAAGAATGTCGCCATAAAAATCCCAATGACCCCTGAAGGTCTAAAGGCAGTTAAGACTCTCTGCAAACTGGGCATCCAAACAAATGTAACCTTGATTTTTTCCGCAAATCAGGCATTGTTAGCGGCAAAAGCAGGAGCAACATTTGTTAGTCCTTTCATTGGACGGCTTGATGACAACGGGCAGGAGGGGATGCGGGTCATCGAGGAGATCATGGAGATTTTCTGTAATTATGATATCCCCACTGAGGTGATTGTCGCCAGCGTCCGACATCCCATTCATGTGATCGAGTCCGCGCGGATTGGGGCTGATATCGCGACTGTCCCACCGGAGGTCATCCGCAAGATGGTCAAACATCCCTTGACCGATGCAGGGATTAAAAGTTTCTTAAAGGACTGGGAGAAGGTAAAAAAATAAATTTTCTACTTTTTCTGAAAATCAGTCAGATACTGAAGTCCTTTCTCCGTGAGTCGGACTTCTTTCTCCGATTGATATTGGAGCATTTCCATCTGCAGGAGTTTTTTGATCATGGATTCGAACTTCTGCCGCGACACATGAAGAAGGATCACCGCAGACTCGCCATCGAGGTCCCGGTGTTGCATCATCTGGAGTAGCTCGTGTTCTTTCTCTGTTAATTTTAACATCATTGTCTTTGGTGAAGGCATCGTAGGATTTTTCTGTGACTCGGTGACTCTTTCGACATAATCCTCGATGAGGAGATCTAGTTGCAAGCTATCAAGTAATCTCCCATCAGAATCATACAAAAGACAGATGTTATCCTGGTATTTCCAGGTAGAAACAGCTTCCCACGTGTAGATCGGTTGTTCAAGGTTCTCTTTTAGTGATGATGGTGAGCCAGGCCATCCTTTTATCTTATCTCGTGAGTATTGTTGGGATTCAATACGTTCAAATTGAACGCCTTTTTCTCGTAGCTCATCAGTAAATTCGTCTCCAAGATGCTGTTTGAGTTCTTTTACAAAATATAATCCGACATCATTGCCAATGGTTTCAATTAATTCAAGGTAAATAATCCGAAGTAATACTTCAAGAGCTTCTCCAAGTTGAGAGGGATCTATCTGGTCAAAGGTAGTATCAAAAGTAGCATGAATCCCATCCTCGGAGAAAAGATCATCATGGATGATGACAAGAGAGAGGAACTCATATCGTTTTTGTAGCTTCTCCAGGGTTGTTTTGAGGATTTGGACAGCGAAGCTATCCAGGGTACGTCGTCCGACTACCTTAAACAATGCATCGAAAACATGCTTGGCAAGTACAGAGTTTGTTGTTTTCGACATGAGTCCTAACTACTTTGAATTCTTTTGTGCCTTATAAACTGTTGTCTTTGTTTTTTTACCAAAGATGTCCCCAGTCATGGCTTTTACATTCTGGACAGACAAATATGAACCGGTCATTTCGTCTAGGCATTTTGAGCGGCACGAGAAAGTTGAGCTCGCAATTTTTACAATGGTACATATTTATGATAGAATTTTGTCTCCCCTTCATCCTAATTATACAACAATAGCAGGTTAAAATAACTTTCTGTGAGCAGAATTTCCTCTTGAAATTTTATTTTATAAAAGAAAAAAGAAGGGATGGGGGAGACCTAGGTATATCCACCGAATAGGAGACTGGGGTCTCCGAGGAGTGCCCAGTTGGTGATGACGAATGCCTCTGTCTGTTGTATTTCTTCTTCGGCGAGGAATTTCTGAATCGAACGACTATGTGCCTGTGCTAGATGGGTAGATCCTTGGCCAATTTCATAGAAGAAGTTTGATTCAAGTTCGCCGCTGAGGCTCACAGCGTACCCAACATAGCCAATACCGTATCCCGTACTTCCTGCGGAGGCTATCGCACCTCCCGTGTTTTTCAGCAACAAGCCTGCACAGTAACAGACTGGGACGGGCTTCCCATAGCAGAAATATCTTGTTTTTGTATGGTTGTTATCAAGCATCCCCGGGATCATGGAGACGTTGTACATCGCGTTGTGGCAGCCTCCGACGATGACGACCGGGAGTTTATTGCCATTGATGAGGAACGGATAGAGATAGATATGGAAACCGCCGGTCCAATCCTTTGGGTATTCTCCATCGAACCAGATGGTGTTCCAGGAGTAGGGGTTTCCATGGCCTTCGAAGTCGATAAACCCTGCACCCTCGTTGAGTGATTTGAGGATATCTTTTGCCACCGGTGTCCTTCCTCCGGTATCACGATTTGTGGTGTAACAGGTGGTGAGGTGTAACTCTGGGATTGCAAGTTTTGTATAATTATAGGCGAGGTCGCAGAGGTACTCCCCATCAGGTTTTCCGTGGTAATATTCTCCTGTTTTTCCACCCACTCCAACAAAGTTCTTGTACCATGGTTTGTCCTGGGGTCCTGTTTTTTCGTAGGTCATGATTTTTTTCACGACCCCCTTAACTTCACGGAGGGTTACCGCAGGGATTCGTGCTACGTAGACTTCTGGATAAAGGTCAAAAGTATCTTTTAACGCTCCTGGTTTGTTCCAGGCGGCATAAACGCCATCCGCGTTTGAGTCCCAGCTATCAAAACTCCCATTGGCATTGTAGAAACATCCATAGTACAGGTCCGAGAGGCACCCTTCGTCGTCTTCATGAGGCATATTCACATATCTGACGGGAACCCACCAGGCGGTCCATCCTGCGGAGGTGGTATCTTTATCTTTTGCGAAGAGATGGGATTTTAATCCTCCAACCAGGAGCACATAGGTAATATTGTAAAGGTCGTACTCGTTTTTTATGAATTTTTTTATCTTCTCTGGTGCGTCGTATCCATCGTATTCACTCAGGATGGTCTCGACGGTTTTAAGTTTAGTAGCCACGCCTTTTTCATTTTTAAAGTCGATGAGTGGTTGGAGGCTTGAGCTGAACTTTTCTGGGGCGATGATCACCATATCATAGTCTTCTGCTGAGGACTGTAGAGGCACTTGTGGTTCGTGGTATGAAATGGTGACTTCAAAGGTAGAAGCAAGCAGAAGCTGATTGTTCAGGGGGGAGTAGCGGACGGGATAGCAGATTACTTTGACGAAGATGACCTGCTGGTCGTTTTCATTTCGTCCTGCACCAAGGTCATATGTATACCAGGTGGACGGGTAGAGCTCGGGACTGTTATAGATCTGCTGGTCAAGTGTATTAGGAATCAGATTTTCTGTAAGTGCTGTGGTAGTGATGCGTGTGGGGATGATTTTCTTGGATACCGGCATGAAATCTGATGTTTGTATGGAGCAATGTACTTGAATATCGGTTGAACGGAACGGGATCTGAACGGTTTTCACATAAATTGGGAGGACTGGTCTGTTCGGCTCTGATAAGCGGGTGGTGGCTTCTTCGAGCTGAAGTTCTATGAATCCTTCTTTTTCTGAGAATTGTGGTTGGGTTGAAAATTGGACAAAGAATGAATAGGTATTGTATGTGAACAATGGTTCCTGTACACGTTCTGTTGAGAATGCTGTCACCACACATCCGCTGAGAATAAATATTCCGATAAGTGTAATGGAAATGAATTTTTTCATTATTTCCCTCCAGTGATTTCTTTGAAAGAAGAGATTTCACCTGCGGAGATTCCGGTTGAAAAACGATGTGCGGATACCAGCTCTTTAATATTTTTTCCCATGACCTTTTTTCCCATAGCATTACCCCAATAACTTATACGAAAACTACATACAAAAGACTTGTTTCTTTAGAATTGTACAAAACGATAATGAACAGGTTTTTTCTCAATTATTTGTACAAAATGAGAAAAAGGTCGATTCATGAATAAAAAATAGGAAGAAAAGAAAAAGATGTTCAGTATTATATTTTACCGAATTCCTTCTTTCTTTCTTTCGTGTCTTTTCCAGTCGCATCAAAAAGAAATTCATTCCATTTCTTAATAATAGAATAATCACTGCAAATCGTTTTTGGTGGAACGATGTCAATGAACAACGAGCTTTTTTCCTGTTTCAGGGTTATCGCTCCAATCCCATTAACCTCAAATTGCATCCCTTGTCCGACGTTTCCCTTCGCTCCAAAATACTGGGTGACCAATGCATTAAGATCCGGGTTATAACCTCGTTTAATTTTGTATTCTCTCATGAACAACGGTATAGAATAAGAGCGATTTTAACGTTTTGTTTTAGGAGCAATGCTTAGGAAAACCTATTGAGATGCAGGACGTCTTCCAATTTCCGTTTCGGCACATGCAGGGTTTCTTTTTCATCACGCCAATATTTCACCGAATCCTTCATGTCTTCCACAACCGGGGTTTCTGCTTTGTAGCCCAAGGCGATAACCGAGTCAACCGCCAGAGTCAATGGGATGTTGCAGACCTCTTTTATCTTCACCCGCTCAATGTTACATAAAATACAGGTTCCTAAGCCTTCACCTTCTGCGGTGAGAACGATATTTTCTGTCGCAAGGGCAACGTCTCTCTCATAATACGGATTTTTTGTGTCTTTCACCAGCACGATGATATACGCGGTGGGTCGTTCTGTTTCTTTCGGAGTCCATTTCGGCTGGATATACGCTGCCCAGTGGAGCGCTTCAAAGAGATGCGCACAGAGTGTTTTGTCATTCACAATACAATACTCGAGTGGCTGAAGGTTCGCAGCAGATGGAGCAAGTCTTGCGGCGTTCACACATTTTTTTAAAATATCGAGTCGAACCGGCCGCTGATGAAACCTTCGGATACTCCTCCGGGAGATGATGGCATCATAGACGTCCATGGATACACCGTATCTGAAACACACTGGTTGTCTTTTAAGGTTCCGATAAATAAAAATAGAGAAGGATTCACCTCGAAAACCGTACTATCAGGTGCGGACGAAGAACAAAAAGATGGTTGCTTGAACAGTTTTTTCCTGTGAGGCTATGCTGAAGGTGATGGTTGTTTTTCCCACTCCGAACACAAATGCGTTTAAGGTGACCTCTTCAGATGCATTGATATCCAGTTCCCCTGTGGAGTGTCTCCCAAAGAAAAGAAGTCCGCCTAGCACGGAGAGGTTCCATGTTTCATCTGAAAGATTGGTTAGACCAAGGTTACTGACCTTGATTTTTATTCCAAACCCTCCGCTGATGGAAATCTCCAGGTCCGGTGCGTGTTGAATCGAAAACTCCGTGGTGTTCTCCGTTTCGATGTTTCCTGCATAGTCCATCGAATAATAACGAAGCATATGCAGACCATCCAGGATCACCAGGAATGGTTCGACATAGGTTTCCCATGGACCATCATCTAGTTGGTACATCGTGCTTTCAACCCCGGTGATATCATCCGTGGCTGAAAGGGTTACTTCAACATCGCTGACATACACATCATCAACCAAGGTCCCCTGAAGAACGCAGGTGGTCTGCGGAGGGGTGACATCCTCGGGGTACCCCGCGGTTTGTGTCCGAAGGATCATCCCTTGCGTGCCGACGATGATGCCAAACTTTTCCGTGACAAATTGTATTCCTAGAAGATCTCCAGGTGTCCCATTCGATTGTGGAACCCAGGATCCCCCACCGGTCTCCGTTCGAATGATCATTCCACCATCTCCAACGATGGTCCCTGTCATTTCATCTGAGAAATCCACTGCTCGTAACCACGTTTCGACCCCGCATGTGATCTGCTGCCAGCTCGTTCCCGCATCCACGGTCTGTACGACCATACCATGGTCCCCAACTGCATAGGCAACACTGTCGTTGACAACATCGATACCGGTGAGTGCCTCAGGGCTGAACAGCACGGTTTCCCAGCTCAAGCCCCCATCCGTGGTCCGGACAATCGCACCACCTGCAGGTATGTCAACAATTGCGGTCGCAAAACCCACCAGAGGAGAGGTAAACCAGACATCTGTTAATTTTCCTTCATAAAACACGCCCTCATGTTCAATATAAAAACTCATGGAATTCCAAGAACTCCACCCATTGTCTGTCCGTGTGAAGAAGGGTTGGAAGATCGCATTCACACCAACAGCGACTCCTACGGTTTCATTGACCATCTGGCAGCTGTAATATGTCCCCATCATCCCGGTCTGCAGTATCGTCCAGTTCGTCCCGGAATTCGATGTATATAAGATGGTCCCACTACTGCCTACCACTAATGTATCACTGTACCCATAATAGGATACCCCGTAGAGGTTCTCCAGGACCCCTGAGTCCTGAGCAACCCAGGTGTTTCCCCCGTCTCCACTCCGAAGGATGACTCCCTGATCGCCAACGATGGTCCCCCGGTTCAGGCAAATGAAAAACACGTTTCTGAGGTTTTGGGTCACTCCACTGTCAACCTGCTCCCATCCCCCTTTGACTCCAAGATGCTGCTGAGAAAAGACCAATTCAGTTTCATATGATGACACCGCAATAGTGGACAAAGGAAATAAACAAAGAATAACACAAACAAAAAACCCTCTTACGAAACGTCTTGATGTGTTCTGATGCTTTTTCTTAAAAAACCTATCCAACGAGCTCTTCATGAATATCCCCATTCTTATCTCTATAAATGATGTTTCATATATATTTTTGGTTCTCACTGAAGTCGACAAGGTGGGTTGAACCAATAAAATAAAGCATTATTCTCTTTCTTTGATAATCATGCATCTCTAAAACGTTCCGATAGGGGTGGTATCCCTACCTACCACAATTTACTTGAATCCCTCACTTTTATGGGTTGGTATTATGGCAAAAAAAGGGAAAATGACCCGTAGTTTCGCTCGCACCGCCCCCAAATCACAAGAAAAATACCTTATCGAAAACGCAAAGAAACTCCAGGAAGACCCCTATTTGATTCTTCCCACCTGTTCTGAGGATAACGCAAAATTTTTCCAGAAGCTCCGGAAAAAAATCGCCAAAGTCCATCAATATAGTTCTGATGAAAAGAAACTTGAAAAACTCTCACGTAAAAAAGGACTCGATGGCGCACTTGCAGGAACCTATCTGTTAGCAATCTCCGAGAAAGCCCCTTATCTTGCAGCTTTACGATTTCCCACAGGGGATATCACCTATGCACAACGGGGAAAAGCGGACCGGGAAAAACTCATCGCCGTGCAACATTTCGACGACCCTGTGTTTCGACTGCGAGGCATCACCGACATCGCTTTTAAGAAAAACCTCCATGTGTACTCCTGGGATGATGGATTCGTCTGTACCGGACGACAAGCACGTCCGCCCACGGAGTTCATCAGATTCATCACCACGAAAATTGGATTTCCTACTCACAATGATATTGTGTGCTGCCCACACATCCCACCGACCACCGTACGGAAAAAAGAATATGTTCCGCTGAACTACCTTAGAATTGAATGGAGAACTGCACCCCTCATCATCGCACTCTGTGAGAATTGTGCGAAATTAACGAAGAACACCATGTTTACCATCTCAAAGTACATCGTACAAAAAAACCTCTCCGATGATTTTAACATAGAGGTCATAACACAGATAGGACAGCATCAGACCATGTCCTCTGCACAGAACGCCACCTCCCTTAAGGAGTACCTCGCAGGGAAACTCACCGATGCAGAACTCATAAGGAAACAAGCAAAAAGTCAGGAAGAGACCGCGAAAACCCAAGACGAAAAAGTCTTCATCCTCGACGGAGTCTCCTACGGAAGCGATACTACTGGTTTTGTCGATGCACTCCAACCATCAGCATATGAGAAAACAGCATTGGAATTCCTCCTTTCAAAAACCTCAGAGCCGCTCATCATATCAAAGACGTCCCCCGGAAAAATCATTGACCGGTACTGGGATCAATATGGTAAAGAATTTCTCGAATCAATCCTACAGGACTCGGAGAAAGCCGCCTCATTCGCCCAGCTTGATGAGACACCAATTAATATCATCACCCTCGCCTTCGAATATCACCAGCGCCAAACAATATTATCTCGACTCCCCGTGTACCAACACCTTCCACCACTCGCATCATTTATCGACCATGTCAGTCGGACGTACCGGACGTTTGGTGAAAAAAAGACGCTTTCTGAGATTAAGAACCATCCAGATACCCCCAAAGCAAAATCCATTGCGTACGCGTTTTTACTCGCCCTTGGGAAAGGAACCGAAGAGAAATGGAAATACTCCAAAGAAGAAATCGATTATGGACAATTCCTGCAAGAGTTCACCAAAAAAATCCTCCAGGTCGAACCAGAACACTACAGTGAAACACTCCAGGAGCTTCTCACCGCTTCAGGATCTTCAGAGACACTCCCCTGAGACGGTTTATTCGTTCTCCTTTTTTTGCACCGGTGTGAAAAACTCCTCATCCATCAGATAATATTCCTCGTTATGATACGACGAGAGGAACGATGCCATGGACATATGGTGTTCACCTACTCCTTATCCTTGACGGATTTGATCATTTCCTTCCCAAAATCAGTAATCCCATACAACCGCACGTTATTCCCACAGCTTTTTTCCTGAACGATATCAAGATTGAGCAATGATTCATCCTCTTTGTATCGTTCCTCCATCCCACGGATCGCACCAATCACGTTCGAGGGTGTCGTCCGCACATGATACGCAATCTCAGCGGTGTAACTATAATTCGGGCTGATTTCAAAAAGATACTCCGCTATTTTCTTCCGTACGTTACTCCGTCTCAACGCTCGAACCGCCAACGGGCGTCTAAAATCGAGCGATGAGGCTCCTGTTCCCTCATCATCCTGCATCCCAATCCACCTTCATATAACTCATCGATGATTCTATTAATAAATAATTTTCGTATGTACTATACCGGGTATTTTCTCAGCTACTTATTCATGTACATATCCCTCTTATCTTTTTGAAAAAAAAAAGAGACAACCAGAAATGAAGAAAACATCACCATCTTGCTTGCCATCATTGATTTCCTTTTTTTCACATCTGAGGCACCAGCTGTAAGAAGAAATATTGACCAAGAATCACGGTTACCGAAAACACCATAATTGAGACCGGCATCGTCTTCCCAAGAGTATACATGAAAGAAACAGTATCATCCCCCTCCGATAATCCATTCGTAAATCGTGTCAAAAGCACCACCAGTTCGATAAGATAAATCCCGATGACCAAGACGAAATACTCTGGTCGAATATTCTCCGTCATAAACGAACCAGCCGCGGCCGATAGCATCGAGGGAACCCCGGTCAGACCCTCCAATGAATCCTGTACCTGCAACGACTGAAGAATCGATGAAATAAGCGTCGTAATCGAAAGAGTCACCCCCGCAATCAAAGGAGCAAACACCATCACCGTCGACCGTAACGTCGAGGTCAGCTCAAAAAGCATATCGGTAATCTTACTTTCCACCCCCTGAAGCTGTTTCAGATGATCCGCGATACGAATCAACGAAGCGCTCACCGCACGTTGACTCTTCTTTGTCCCCTCGACGAACAACCGAAGGATCGCTCTGATTCGATCAGAGTACACATAACGCAACGAACCATATTCACTGCTATACAACGCATCCTGCAGACTTGTATGAAGCGCAGAAAGATTATAACTCGTCTGAGAAAACACCTCCGCGATCCGTGTCCCCTGCAGGGTCTGTGCCGCATACGCAAAGCTTTCTTCAGGGGATTTCTCCTCAGAGATCCGTTTCCCTAGGATGTATAACGCATCACTGAACTCATTTTCCATGGCTTTTATCTCATCCCGGACTTTTTTATAGGGTCGATACACGGTCAAACAGTAAACGGAAACACTCATTGCAACCCCCCAGATGAAAAACAAAGTCATCGGAAACAACGACCGCAATCCAGCGTCATCTCGAATATAATCCACGATCACATTCGATGAACTACGCGGCAGGAGAAAAGGAAAAAAAACAAGGATGATCCCCGGGGTCATCACAAGAATTCCTACCAGGATTGCCCCTGCTAGTCTCTTTCTTTTTTTAATCTGTAACAGCACTGGGTGATCAGCTGGTATCAACGATGGATGGAACGCTGCTGGTCGCGCCAAGAGGATCTTGCGCGTGTACATAAAAACAAACAAGGGCAGTAAAAGATCATAGAGAAGGAACACATGGATGATGGTGATCTGTACACCGACCAGTCCTGCCGCAGGCAGCATTGCGACTAACGATAGCGGAATCATGATACCAATCGAATACAAAATCACCGTTGGTTGGTGCAGTCGATTCGCAAACTCATTCATCGTCTCCTTTGTGCCTTCTAAGGACACATCCAACGCACGATCCAGGGTAATAATACGGGATGCTTCCTCACGTTCCTGAATGGAACTACGCAGGAGATGTAACGATCGTTTGAAATATTCACTCCATCGGCCCCATCGTATCGCAAACCTCACGAGCGCATCATTCATCCCATGGTACACGCGTATCTCCATGTCCCAGACGAGTTTCCGAAGATCTGATGCCAGGGTTGTGGATGATTCTGCTGCGGCGAACTTCACGCTGTTCTCCAGATTTGGGACAAGCTTGAGGTACATCACCAAATAACTGAGAATCTCAGGGATATCACCAAGGGAATGAATCTGGAGGTACCTTGCGTAGGTCCGTGGGTAAGAAGCGATGAGGTTCATCAAAAGGATAGGGACGAGAAGAGAACAGATAGTGAACAGCATCAGGGTGAGGACGTCCAACTGTCCAAGATAAACATAACCAATTCCAAGGAGCAGCACATCAGCGATAAAAAAACCTACGAAAGAGAACAACGCTCCAACGTAGGCAAATAATAAGATATCATACCGATCTACTTCGAGATCTGAGAATGCTAAAATCTCCTCGTACTCTGTCGGGTAGTATCGTTGTAGTTTTTGTTGCGTGTGTTCGTTGTCTTTTAGAAGCCATGAGAAATATTTTTTTGAAAAAACAGTTCCTTTGATGAACCAGCGAGCCGTAGACCTCATAGTAGGCACCTCTGGTACTCCTTGAACCATTTCATCCAACGTGTGCGAACATCATCGTAATCCACCTGGTCGAATCGTTGTTTGCTTTCCTCTAGACACATCCAGAACATATTGTTGGCGTCTCTGATGGTGGAGGCTTCTAGCAGTTGAGGATGAATCTTTCCGTGTTCGACAATGGTTTTTTTCATGTCGGTCCGGAGTTGAATGTTCTCTAAGGCTTTCTCCACGGTGATCCCCCATTTTTTCGCAATGGTCTGAATCACCTGGGATTGCCCCATATCCAAGAGGTCTGTTGTACACAACTCGTCTTTGCTGGTATTGTAGAGCATCACATCCTGGAAGATTTTCTCAGGATCTGGGGTGGTGCTCCAGCCGATTTTTGTGATTTCTGATACTTGTACGACTCGTCGTTTCCGCTCAACGCCTCCCTCAGACCTGATGGGTGCTGCGATGACGACTGCATCAACTGCTTTAAATGAGGTGGCTGGGACTCCGATATCATAGACAACTCGTTCATAGACATCCCGGGTCGTTGACCCATGGATGGTGCCCATAATGAGGTTCCCTGCAGCCCCGACACGCATCGCCTCAAAGAGCACTTTTGCCTCGACACCCCGGACTTCACCAAGGATCAACACGGATTCACCGAGTCGAAGCGCGGTGCGTAAGGCATCGGTCGGGTCTACTTCTGTGGAGAGCGTGCTGGTGGTGATGGATTTCGTAATCAATGATTGAATCTTATAGCCTAAATGTTGCAGGTCACCTATAGGGATTTCAGGGGTGTCCTCGATGCTGAGCAGTCGGAAACGTTGCGGGATTTCAAAGACACACGCACTCAGCAAAGAGGTTTTTCCTGAGCCTCGGCTCCCCGCGATCAAGAGGGATGCTTGTCCGTCGATAAGAAAGCTAAGGAACCCTGCGGCAGCAGCAGAAATCATGTTATTTGTGATAAAATGAGCCAGGGTCCATGGTTTGGCTCGGTGTCTGCGGAACGCAAAAGCAATCCCTCGAGGTGTTAAGGGATTGGAGATGGCTGTGACTCGTGTACGATAGGAATCCAAATCCATGTCTAAGACTGGGGATGCCTCTGAGAACGCGCGTCCGCTGAGGCTACGGAACCGGGATGCGAGTGCATCGATATCACTATCAGATAAAAAGATATTCGAGGTATATTCCTCTCCTTCAAGCACGAGATGTAAGGGATTGTTGGTGACCGGGGCGTTGACGTAGATGTCCTGGATATGTGGGTCGATGAGGAGGTCTTCCAGGATGCCGAACCCTGCGCTGTATCGTGCGAAAAACTCCGCGAGGTACTCGATTCTTTTTGAGTCAATCTCAAGGTGTCTTTTTTGGGCATAGGATGCGATGATTACGGATCCGAGTCGTAAGAAATAGTCTTTGGCGGTCTGTGTGTCCATAAATGAGACATCTTTGGGTCGATGACAGGTGAGATGGCGACGGACGTCCTCAAGGAGGTAGAGTTCCTCACGGGGTAATTCGTACTCTGGTGGGACGATAAAATAGAGTTTCTCCGGTCGTGAGTGAAGTACATACAATGAGACCTGCAAGGGTCGTCCTGCTTTTCGCGGCACATCATAGGATCTGAGGAAAACAGCATCCGCCGGGGGTTCAACCTGGATAAAGGAGTCAATGAACCCGGGGCGTACATAGGGGCGAAGAACGATAGTGTAAAAACCCTGGCTGCTGAGATTGAGAGGAAGAGTACGGCGTGATAAAACATCGTTTTGAACCAGTTCTGAGAGCAGTGATTGATATTTTTTCTCACAATCAGCACAGGAGGAATCCTGTGAGTGTGTTTTTTTTAAGAGTTCTACTACCTGAAGATAGCATGCGACAGGATCACGGGTGATTCCTTCCAGACTATCATGGAGTTGTTGGTTCCTTTGTTCATTGCAGGTCTGGCATTTCGGATGATGCTGGTTTGTGCTACGAAGCGGAAGGGATGTTTCCACATGATCTACAAACCTGGTGATATCGGTGATAAGGCGGATATCATCACCGGTGTAGACCTTGACGATACCATGGTTCAGGATGAGACGGTCTACCCCGTGTTCGTTTCGGAGGA
>JALOTN010000082.1 GCA_025457885.1 Thermoplasmatota archaeon
AGAGCAGGAGACCGAAACGTCATGAGAGCCAGAATGAACCAAGGGTATAAAGAGTTAACCAGAATTTCTCCGAGAATAACTTCGAACGTTGCATTTGTTATCTATCGTTTCAACTCAAGGCTCACCGTATGAACATCTGCAACTCCCTTTAAGCTTTCAACCATGCTAACTATCATATTGGAAATAATCTTTGCAGGAAACTCAGTCAGAAGAACATCCTTCCCATCTACCCTAATACGAAGGTCAGGGACCATCGATGGTTCTGAATCACTTTTTTTCAGAAGGCTAAGTATCTCATGGAAATTATTCGTGTAGGTAGCGATTGTGTTACTACGTTTCTTCCCAGTACCAATACGGATTTTTGGGAGTCTTGGGTCATCAGCTCCTTCGATAAGGATGTAATCAAAGGACCCAAAATAGGAGATTCTTTGAAGGATCTCAGAGATGCTTAATGGAGTATCATACAAGAAGTTGGTTTCCTTTCGAGAAGAAAACACCACTAAAGCAGCACCTGCCTGATGATGTCTCCAGGTGTCTTTTTCCTTCGCATCCATCGAGATTGCCTTATGGGTCTGCTTCACGGTCGCCACCCGATACCCCTCGGTCGTCAGTCGTGTGACCAATTGGACTATTAACGTCGTCTTCCCGGAATCAGATTCCCCATAAATCCCAAACACACGTGATGTGGACATAATCGAGGATAACACGGGTATCCGTTTCTATTTTACTCTCCTGCATAAGAAAGGAAAACATTTAACCAGAGAGTCTTTATCCCCACCCCAAACCATGAGACAACAGGGACGGATTCTCTCCACAGTCAGCCTCATCCACGCCGTCAACGATGGATCAACCGCGGCTATTTCGATACTGTTCCCCATCTTCAAAGATCTTTTCCACCTCAGTTATACACAGGTTGGAATCATCACCGGCGGAGGATTGCTCATCACCCTCGTTGGTCAACTTGCATTGGGACGACTCGCGGACGGTAAAAACGTCAACTCTTTCTTGCTTACCGGGGTGCTCCTCACCAGTGTCTCCCTTGTGCTCCTCGGCTTCAGCACAGGGTTCGTCACCTTGATCTGCTTTATCTTCTTCTTGAGGTTCGCCACCTCTTTTTTCCATCCTATTGGTATCGGATGGATCTCCCGGACCTACAAGAAAGGCCGACTGGACTGGGCAATGGGCATCCAGAGTGGGTCAGCGGACCTGGGGGCGTTCCTCGCCATCCTTACCACGTTGTCCATCACGGAGTTGACCCATTGGACCGTACCCTTGTATGGCTGGGCATGCATCTGTATCATTGGACTGCTTGCGAGCCTCATCCTGACACACCATCTGGACAAAGAACTTGTGTATGTTCCAAAAACAGGAAAGAAGCATTCCTTCAAAGAAATGGCAACTGATGCGTATCACCGAATGAAAGCAATAAAGTTCCTCATCCCGGCATTCATGATCAGCGGCGCATCCTGGGGAATCATCATCACCTATTTCCCCTTGCTGCTCACAGAACGGACGACATTATCTCTTCCGGTCATCGGGGTGTTAGTGGCACTCTGGTCGGGGGTAGGATCCATCACCTCTTTAGCCTATGGTAGGATCCGATCATACATTCATCGAAAAAAACTCCTCCTCTCCGCCTACCTTCTTATCGGAACAATCAGTATCCTTCTAGCGATTTTCACCCAGATCATCATCCTTATCATCCTCATGATCCTCCTCGGAGTCGCGGTGTTCCTCACGTATCCAGCACTCTTCTCCTTTGTCTCCGAGGTGACCGATGAGTCTGTTGAGGGATGGACCTTTGGACTCACCTTCACCTTTCAGACAGGGGGTGGAACCATCTTGTTATTCCTCGGTGGAGTGTTATCCGATCTGTTTGGGATCTGGATACCGTTTGTATTACTCGGTTGTCTGTCCCTCCTGCTGACGCTTCTGCTGCTCACCAACTATCACCAACCATTCGCACAACGAAAACCCTAAAGAGAAAACCAAATAGCACGCTAATGAATTACCCCATCTCACATGCAGAAACACGCTCTTGGCCTTCTTATCTCAATCATCGCGGTCTCGTTTGCATCTATCTTCATCCTCTCCTGCCAGGCTCCGCCCCTCAGCATCGCGTTCTACCGACTCTTTTTCACAACTCTCCTCCTCGTCCCCCTAATTTTGATTCGGAAGAAGATAAGGGATGAGCTACGAACTCTCCCAAGAACGTCCCTTCTGTTCATGATCCTCATTGGTCTTATTCTTGCCGCTCATTTCGCCCTGTGGATATCCTCCCTGAAGATGACTTCGGTGGCTAGCTCAGTCATCCTGGTCACCGCTCACCCGATCCTCGTCGCACCCGTCTCGTTTTATTTCCTAAAAGAAAAACTCTCCTGGATCAACGCCCTTGGAATCGCTATCTCCTTAAGCGGGGTAGGGGTGCTTGTCATCGGAAACTACGGATTCGCCGCATTCGGATTAGACACCTTGGAAGGAAACATCCTAGCCATGCTGGGGGGAGTCGCAGCCGGGTTATACATCCTTGGCGGACGCACCCTGCGGAAAAAGGTTTCCACAGTCACCTACGCATTCGTCGTCTACGCGGTGGGAACCATCACGTTGTTCGCCCTCTGCCTGATTCTTGCCGCCCCGGTCTCCAACCTTGCGACCTCAGATTACGGAATCATCCTGCTGATGGCACTCATCTCAGGCATCTTTGGTCATACCCTTTACAACTGGTCCCTGGGGTATATCCCTGCATCCATCATGTCTGTCGCACTCCTGGGGGAACCCATCGGCTCCTCCCTGCTTGCCTACGTCATCCCCTGGATTAACCAACAACCATCGGTGTACACCATTATCGGAGGCGGCATCATCCTGCTAGGGATTTATCTCACTGCACGGGCCCTGACCGAACCAGAAATCCTAGAAAACGTTTAAGAACGACCCTTGCTTCATGGTCGACCATGGTCTCAAATACTAACAAGATTATCAGTGCAGTTGTTGCCATTGCAGTAATCCTTGCAATCATCGTTTTGGTATACGTCAATCTCCCAAAACAAACACCAACAGACAATGACACCGATGACGACCAAGCTCACAAAGAAAGCCCGATTATTCTATCCCTCATCTACAATGACGAAACCCAGAATTATACCTATGGGCAGCTTGAACGCTTAGAATCCTACACCGCAAAAGGAGGATACCGAACATCAGGAGGATCCATTAAAGGAGTCGGGAATTACACCGGAGTGAATATCACGACCTTCATCAACAACCTCCAGCCTGTTCCCTACCGATACAGTCTTGTGGTGACAGACAGCACGGGAGAATCAAAATCCTATAATTATTCCACCATCATTGGTGATGTTTTTATCTACAATGCAACCAATGCTTCGGATTCTACACCAATAGGGAAAGGAAACATGACCATGGTGCTCGCGTACCAATTTGAAGGGGAACTCCTCAATAAATCCAGCGACGGCACCATTAAGATCGTGTTCCTTGATCAAAACGGGTCAATCACCGAATCAATCCTGTGGTGGAAAAAAGTCGTCTCGATACATGTTATCACTGAATAACACAAAGACATCATCATCTCTCAGAGTTGACCCCTTATAGTAAAATATTTCTTAATCTACATGATACATACTTTGAACGATGAGAGATATTCATTGGCTTATTGAGAATGTTGACCACTACAAAGACGCCATCATCCAAAAGCGGTTCAAGAGCAAAAAAAACATTGTCGCCTATGTCCTCCTCAACGGTCAACCACGAGTCCTAAAATGGTTCGTCCCTGGTCTGAAACAGAACATGGAAAAGGAACATACCATCCTAAAAAAAGGAGTCTCATCACTCTGCATTCCCTCCCCATTTGAGAAAGACACCGAACAAAACGTCCTTGTGCTCAGCTACATCCCCGGGCAGAACGTCTGTGATATCATCAACGACCCGAATACTCCCCCTGAGGAAAAAGAAAAAACTGTTCAACAGCTTGCAGACTGGCTCATCCAGTTTCACACCCTTTTCAAAACAGACCATGAGTACCAGATCAGAGGTGATGCGACCCTCCGAAACTTCATCCAGCATAAAGGACAGATCTGGGGCGTTGACTTTGAGGAATCACGCGTCGGTAAACCCAGCGAAGATCTTGCCAGCCTCTGCAGCTCCGTACTTAGCACAGACCCCATGTTTACGGATGAGAAATACAAACTCTGCCAAGTGTTCCTTGACTCCTACCGAAAATCAGCACCATGGACCATAGAAAACATAAGCCCCGAGATTGCCTACGCACTGCTTGAACGAATCCAATACCGACCAAATGATGAAGAGACTCTCCGGAAACACGCAGTAAAAATACGAAACAAAGGACTTCTCATCGCACGACATAATTTTTAAATATCCACTGCTACATCCCTCCCAACGATACCTATGGGGAAGGACCGATTACTCCCGATTCTCGCTTTGATACTTCTCTTCATTGCGAGCAGCTCATCAGTCTACGTGTACGCAACACAAACAACCATGGAAACCTTGGAAATAAATAATCAAGAGTATACCATCGACCAGGTATTTTCTATCGTGCGACCACGCACATCTAACGACTCACAATACACCGGGATTGCTCTTGATGACCTGATGATAAAGACCGGGGTGACCAGCCCAGAGACACACACCTATACACTAAGGGGAGTTGATGGGTATGAAAAAACCGTGACCTGGGAGAACATGCAAAACGGGTTGCTTACAAAAAACCGGGAGTCGATTTTTTCTGATCTACCGAAAGCATTTCGAATCAAAGATATTGTTACAATCGAGGTGAAATAACATGATGATTGATAGGAAGTTTCTTGTTGGAATCATCGTATTCGGATCTCTCTGGGGATTTGCAGAATGCATCCTGGGATCCGTCCTCCGTGATGTGAACCTGCCCGCGGGGGCAATCATGACAGGTGTGTTTGCAGTTGGTTTAATGACCCTGAGCAGGACGACCTTTGCACGCCCCGGGATGCAGACCGGGATAGGTCTCATCGCCGGTGGACTACGTCTCTTCAACCCCTTCGGCGGCTGCTTCATCTGCTCCGCGATCGCCATCATGGCAGAAGGACTGCTCTTCGATCTGATATGGACCGGATTTTCCCTTGATAAAAAAACAACACAGACTCTGACAAATCAAGTAAGTCTTGGGATTACCTCCGCGTATCTTGTTTACGTGGGTGGATACATTATCACCCAGATTCTCACACCCGTGTTTTCCTCCGCAGGATTCTACCTTGAGAATCTCATAGTCTTCATCCCACAGATCCTTGCGAGTGGATTGCTAGCAGCATTACTTGGAGTGATTACCATCCCAGCGGTTTTCGCATCAAGAAAATTACATTTCACCATCCAAGACCGCTTGTATTATCCGATCAGCATCGGAATCTCAGCGTTCTGCTGGGTCTTTGTGATTGCTAATACACTTATCATTCTCGGGCTTTAAAGAGGACAAGAATATGAATCAACCCACACAGGTTAAAATTCTGAAGTTTCATCCGGAGAAATGCAAAGGATGCCTTGAATGTGAGAAAGCATGCTCACAGGTGCATTTTAAAACCA
>JALOTN010000040.1 GCA_025457885.1 Thermoplasmatota archaeon
GTCATCCCCGCCGCAGGACTTGGGACACGATTCCTCCCCGTCACCAAATCCATGCCAAAAGAAATGCTCCCCATCATCGACACACCCGCTATCCACTACGTCGTCAAAGAAGCAGTCGAAACAGGCATTGACGACATCATCATTATCACCGGCAGAGGGAAACGAGCAGTCGAGGATTACTTCGACGAATCCCCTGAGATGGAGATGTATCTAGCAAAACACAACAAAACCGATCTCCTCCACACCATCCATGAGATTTCCTCCATGGCCAATGTCCATTACATCCGGCAGAAAGAACCAAAAGGACTCCCCGACGCCATCCTTGCCGCGGAAAAACACATCGGAGATGAACCCTTTGCAGTCCTCCTTGGCGATGACATCATCATCTCCGAGACTCCCTGCACACAACAACTCGTTGATGTGTATAAAAAATATCATTCCTCCGTCCTTGCGGTCCAGGACGTCCCCAAAGAAAAAATCAGCAGATACGGCTCTGTCAAAGCAACACTCCTCCCTTCTACACCGGAACTCTACCACGTGGAGCATATCGTTGAAAAACCAAAAATCCAAGACGCGCCCTCCACACTTGCATCTATCGGACGATACGTGTTCACCCCTGAGATATTCGATGCGATGAAAAACACAAAACCAGGGGTTAATAACGAGCTGCAGATCGCAGACTCCATCAACATCCTCTGCCAGACCCAACAGGTCTACGCCTGTGCCTTCAAAGGCAGACGCTACGATATCGGAGACAAGCTTGGCTACGTCCAGGCGATCATCGATTTCGCCTTGAAAAACGAGGAACTCAAAACAGGGATATCAGAGTATATAAAACATCCGCCATTGTAAAAAAAACGATTTATTGTTGCATGAACTTTTTGATATGATTCACCACATACTGCAGTTGCTTTTCGGTCAGCTCAGGATACAATGGTATTGAGAGAATCTCCGAACAAAGCTTCTCAGAAACAGGGAACTGTCCCTTCCGAAAACCATAGGATGCATACGCTGGCTGCAGATGCAACGGTATCGGGTAGTGAATCCCACAGGAGATCCCCTGCTCCTTCAAATACGCCATCAACGCATCACGCTGCGGCACCCGGACCACATACATATAATACACATGTTTTGCACCCTTCGCCTCCAGGATCCTCCCCACCCCTGAGGGAAGATTCTTATCGTAGAACCGTGCATGCTCCCGACGCTGCTCCGTCCATGTCGCAAGATACGGCAGTTTCACAGAAAGGATTGCCGCCTGCAGCGCATCCAACCGATAATTATACCCCTCGATCTGATGCTCATATTTCGTCACCCGCCCATGGTTCACCAATAAACGGAGCTTCTCCGCTAACTCATCATAATTAGTGACCACCGCCCCACCATCACCATAACAACCAAGGTTCTTAGCAGGAAAGAAACTAAAACAAGCAATGTCCCCATAAGACCCGGGCTGATGACCATTCCACTCCGCGGCATGCGCCTGCGCAGCATCCTCAATGACGAACAAATCATGCGCTACCGCAATCTCCCTGATCCGCTGCATATCAGGCATCTGCCCATACAAATCCACCACGATGAGTGCCTTCGTCTTCCGAGTAATCGCTTTTTCTAACAAATCCAGATCAAGCAACGCCGTCTGAGGCGACACATCAACAAATTTAATCTTCCCCCCGACATAGGAGATACATTCCGTCGTCGCAATAAACGTGTTTGGGACCGTTAGAACCTCATCACCTTTCTTGATCCCCGCCGCGAGAAGCGCCAGATGCAACGCCGCCGTCCCATTCGCACACCCGATCGCATGTTTCACCTGACAGAACCTGGCGAACTCCTCCTCGAATTTCTTCACATACGGCCCCATGATAAACGAGCCACTCTCCAGCACCTCAAGCACCGCATGGTCCATCTCCTTTTTCATCGAATGATAGTTCGCCTTCAAATCCACCAACGGGATATTCATCATCAATTCCTCCTACAACGACCGCAGTCTCCTAGCGGGATTGCCTGCGTACACACCGGGTTCCTTGATATCCTTGGTCACCACCGAGCCAGCACCAATCACCACATGATCAGTGATCATCACCGGCAGGATCGTCGCATTCGTCCCAATCGAGACATAACTACCCACTTTCGTCGGCCGCCACAATGACCGATCCCCGCTCGCAGGCTTCCCTAAAGAAAACAGATCATTCACAAACTTCACCCCATGAGAGATGAAACAGAAATCACCAATCGACACCAGCTCACAGATGAACGCATGCGACTGAACCCGACAGTTCTTCCCGATCTTCACATTCCGCTGAATCTCCACAAACGGTCCGATGAAACACTCATCACCAATCTCACATTCATACAGGTTCACCGGCTCAACAACCGTGACATTCTCCCCAAACGTCACATCCCGTATCTGCACCTTCTTAATCGTTGGCTTCTTTCTCATACATACACCTCAAATAACACTATTTTTTCAAGGCAACCTTGTAGATCTTCTCGATGATCTGCACGGTCTTCAACCCATCGAGCAGATCGGTCGCGATACTCCCCCCATGCATCAACACATCAATCACATTCTCATAGACCTTATCATGATTCGACATCGACCCCGTGTTCTTCCCATACATATTCGGGGGATTCCCCGGTGGAAGACCCGGGATCTCATAGCCTGCGATCGACTGATACTCCAAATGGTTCAGATACTGACCACCGATCTTCACGGTCCCCTTCTCCCCAAACAAGGTGACTGACCCTTCCATGTTTTTCCCATATGAATTAATCGTAAAATGAATCGTCCCCAGGGCACCACTGATGAATCGAAGCACCACCACACCCGTATCCTCAAACTCCACCACCCCCTTATGAAGATAATTCTCGGTATACGCCCGGACGTCCTCCACATCCCCCACAAACCAATACAACAAATCAATGAAATGGCTATACTGGGTAAACAACGTCCCCCCATCCAACATACGTGTCCCCCGCCAGTCAGACCCCTGATAATACTCAGGGTTCCGATTCCAGAAACAATTCACCTGCACGCTGAGGATCTTCCCAAGTTTTCCCTCATCGATGATCTTCTTCACCGCCTTCACCGGTGGATTGAACCGATTCTGCTTGACAATAAACAATCGTCGGTTCGTCTCCTCAGCGGTATGAATCATCTGCTCACAATCATGCACCGTGATCGCCATCGGTTTTTCACACAATACGTTACAACCAGCCTTCAACGCTTTGATGCTATGCTCCGCATGCAGACCATTCGGGGTACAAACCGCCACTAAATCAAGGTCTTTTTCCTTTGAAAGCAACTCATCAATTGAAAAATACGCTGAACATCCGAACTGCTCAGCAATCTGACTTGCTCGTTCCTGTTTAATATCACAGACCGCTACTAACGACCCAAGGGTGCTTGCATGCTTCGCATGCTGAGAACCAATATGACCGACACCGACAATCGCGATACGTAATCTCTTCATGTCCGTCTCACTACTCCCACCGGAAGAAAACGTGGGGCTACTACCGATATTTCCTCTCCCCTATTTAAGAATAACAGACATCATTGCCTTACAACTTACCGTAGACAATCCCTCGGAGGAAACCCGCGCCATACCCGACATGGATCAATACATAAAACAACACGCTGCTCACCACGACACTTGGCTTCCTCGTCACCAGCAGAGTACTTACCAGGGACATCAACAGATAGGCGACTACCAAACACGGGATGACCCATAACGGCAACACCCCCAGCAACGTCAACAGAACAATCAAGACACTCACCAGGATAAACCCTGGTCCCAGCAGATGGAAAAACTTCAAGGTATCCGGATGCTTCTTCACCATGTTCGCCCGCGCGATCCCATATCGATACATCTGACGCCACAACGACCGCACCGAATCCCGTTTGAAATGATACACCCTCGTCTTCGGCGTATACAGGATTTTATACCCTGCTTTTCGAAGACGGATATCCAACTCATAATCCTGCCCACACCAGAACACCGGGTCAAACCCCCCGACCTTCTCCACCGCCTCCCTCCGATAACAGGAGAACGACAAATGATCCGTGTACCGTTCCTCAGGAAACACCGCGTTCTGGGAAAAGAAATTCCTCCCACCCATGAAACTTAAAAACGCAACACCAGACACCTCCCCAACAAAATTCTGTTTTCCCGGGGAGAGATTCGAACAACCCACCGCGACCACATCCGCAGGCAGGTTCTGCAACCGAACCGCAAGCTCAACAAGCAGATTCTTCTCCGCAATCACATGACCCGAATAATTCATGATCATCTCACCAGAGGCATGAGCGATGCAGATGTTCCGTCCAATCGACGTGTTCCCCGTCGGATTATCCAACAGAACAATATTCTTCTTATTCTTGGCATATTCCTCAAGCAAAGCATTGGTGGAATCCTTCGAAGGTCCTCGAGCGATCACCACCTCAATCTTCTCCCCTGGATATTCCAATGAAAACAACGAATCCAAACACTTCTGAATCGTTTTCTCCTCATTTAACACAGGCATGATAAAGGAAACCATTGGAACATCATTTGTCTCTGGCATGACCGCCACGATATAAGCATATGTTTATTTAACATTACTCGAATCAAAAAAAATATTTTTTCCAGCTACTAGATTTTTATAACGTCTTCTTATAACGCCACATTATAAAAGACAAAGACGATTCTCCATTCAAAAAAAAAAACAAAGGAATCCTATGAAAATTCTTATGCTCCTATCCAATCCATTTATCGTCGATCCCCGAGTGTATAAGGAAGCGATGTCCCTTTCTAAAGCAGGGCATGAGGTTACCGTGATTTTTTGGGATAGACATGCGCAGTACCCAACAAAAGACATGGTAAAAGAAGTCCAAACCCTTGGGATACGAAACACAAGGATGATGAGATTCCTCCCGCATGATCTCCTACGGAACCCGCTTTGGTGGTTTAAAGCGTTCACAAAAGCCATAGAACTTCACAAAACAGGATTCAGATTTGATGTCATCCATTGTCATGATTTAGACACACTAGTAACAGGTGTGTTGTTAAAAAAACGTTTGAAAATCAGACTCATCTATGATGCACATGAAATTTTCGGTAATATGATCGCAAGAACGATGCCCCAACTGGTTGTACGAGTCGCGTTTCAAATGGAAAAACTATTATTAAAAAATGTCGACCACATCATCACCGTCGTCGAACCATTACAAGAATATTTCAGATCAATAAGTAACAAACCACTCACTATCATCATGAACTGTAAAGAATTAGTCACTAACGAGTACATCCCTCCCCGCACCAAGGAATTCACCCTCCTCTATATCGGAGTGCTGCATACCTCTCGTATGTTTCCCGACCTCGTAGATATCATCGGGAAAATAAAGGATATAAAGTTTATCATCGCAGGAAAAAATGAAAATTTATTCGAAGAAGTCAAACAAAGAAGCAAAAAATATCAAAACATCCAATTTCTTGGCACTATCCCCTTCACTGATGTAATTCCAAAAACTCTTGCCTGTAACGTTGTTATCTGTATGATCTCCCCTAAGGATCCGAATAATAGTATTGGACTTGCGAACAAACAATTTGAAGCCATGGTCTGTGGAAGACCCATTATCTGCACAAAAAACACCTATGCAGGGGAACTCGTCGAAAAACTCTCCTGCGGCCTTCTTGTCGATTATACTGATGATTCCATTACAAAAGCCATCATCACTCTTAAAGACAATCCCGCGCTCTGTGAACAATTAGGAAAAAATGCTTTCGATGCCGCACAAGGGCAATATAACTGGGAACACGAAGAAGAAAAACTCATCAAAATCTACGATACCATTTATTAGGGGAACAAAAACAATAAGTAGTGGTTTTCTATTCCATGCCCGTATGCTACAAATAGGGGTTATTGGACTTGGGTCAATGGGGAAAAACCATGCACGGGTCTGTTCAGAAATAAATACCATACGACTCGCTGGAATCTCTGATATTGATATCACCACCGTTAATGCTCTCTCAGATCGTTTTCATACAAAATCATACCAGAATCACAAGGAAATGTTACAGGAGATAGATGCAGCAATAATAGCAACACCAACAAACACTCACTATAAGATAGCAATGGACTTACTCGACCAAGGAAAACATGTGTTAGTGGAAAAACCAATCTGTGAAACCGTCCAAAAAGCTGACGAGATGGTAAAAAAAGCAAAAAAAGAAGACCTGATTCTTGCGGTGGGACATATCGAAAGATACAATCCTGTCGTCCGATTCATAAAAGAAAGTCTTGATTCAAAAAAACTCGGTGAGTTGATTTCTCTTGCCTCAAAACGAGTGAGTAGCTTCCCTGGAAGAATTAAAGATGTCGGAGTTGTTTTTGATTTCGGAATACATGATATCGACGTGATGCGATACATTGCTGGTGAAGTAACCTCCGTCTATGCACGAGCTGGTAGCTTCAACAAAAACATTACCCATGAAGATCATGCGAACCTTATCGTCAATTTTGAATCAGGGGTGTCTGGAACCATTGAAGTGAATTGGCTTACACCCGTGAAAATCCGCAAACTCTTCTTAACCTGCTCCGAATCCTTTGTCGAAGCAGATTATATTGATCAATCGATAACCATGTCCTCATCCTCATTCCGAAACATCGATGAAATGAACCTCTATAATGTACCAATTCAATACAACATCAATAATATCTCCTTAGAAAAAAAAGAGCCTCTGCGCAATGAGATAATGGATTTTATTCAAGCAGTGGAACATAAGACAAAACCACTTGTTACAGGAGAAGATGGACTACAAGCATTAAAAATAGCAGAGGCAGCAACAAAATCATACAAAACTGGAAAAGAGGTGAAAATAGAATGATTCACGAGACAGCAATCGTAGAAAAAGACGTACAATTAGGAGAAGGAACACGCATCTGGCATTTTGCCCATGTACGAAATGGAGCAAAAATAGGGAAAAATGGTAACATTGGAAAAGATGTTTATATTGATACGAACGTCATCATTGGCGATAACTGTAAAATCCAAAATTTTGCTTCACTCTATCATGGACTCACCATTGGAAATGATGTTTTTATCGGTCCTCATGTCTGTTTCACCAACGACCTCTATCCACGGGCAGCCATCTGGAGTGATGAACGCTTAACCAAAACTACCGTAAAAGATGGAGCATCCATTGGAGCGAATTCTACGATTGTCGCAGGTATTACTATTGGGAGGTACGCAATGGTCGGTGCTGGTTCAGTGGTGACAAAAGATGTCCCTGATAATGCACTGGTATTTGGGAATCCCGCGCATATCCGAGGTTTTGTCTGTGATTGCGGAATAAAACTACAAAAGAAAAGTAAGAAAAAAGATGTCCAAGTATTTATCTGCCCGGAATGCAGGAAGGAAATTAGCATTAAGGAAACCATTGTTATGGAGTGTGAAGCATGATACCAATCGCAAAACCATTAATTGGAGATGAAGAGAAAACCGCTGTGATGAATGTTTTGAATTCGGGGATGCTTGCAAGTGGTCCACGAACGGAAGAATTTGAAAAAAAATTTGCAGAATATGTCGGGACGAAATACGCTATCGCAACGACATCAGGTACAACCGCGTTACATCTTGGACTTCTTGGTCTTGGAGTGACAAAACATGATGAGGTGATTCTCCCTTCGTTCTCTTTTATCGCCACCGCAAACGCAGTATTATTCTGTGATGCAGTTCCTGTTTTTTGTGATGTTGACCCAAGAACATTCAATTTAGCCCCCGAAAAAATAGAGAAATTGATTACAAAGAAAACGAAAGCGATCATGCCAGTGCATCTCTATGGACAAGCTGCGGACATGAATCCAATACAGGAAATTGCTCAGAAACATAGCGTTCATATCATCGGTGATGCCTGTCAAGCTCATGGTGCAGTTTATGATGGAAAAATGGTTGGATCATTCGGGGACGTCGAATGTTTTTCATTTTATCCAACAAAGAACATGACCACTGGTGAAGGAGGGATGGTGACAACGAATAATCAAGAAGTTGCTGAGTTGATAATCTCCCTGAGAAATCATGGTCGTGAAAAGACGAAATGGGGATACGAGCACGGCCGGTTGGGATATAACTATCGTATGACTGACATTGGAGCGGCAATAGGTCTTGAGCAGTTAAAAAAATTACCAAAGAATATTCAGATGCGACAAAAAAACGCAGCATATTTCGACGCTCATTTAAAAACAGTGGAAATTCCCTATGTCTTGCCAAAAGCAACACATGCTTACCATCAATATACAATCAAAAGTAAGAATCGTGATGCACTCACGGCAAGTCTAAAGAAGAATGAAATTGGTTTCGGAATATATTATCCGCAACCATTGCACACCTATAAACATTTGAAGAAATATGCACATGATGATTTAAAGAATTCAGAAACCTTAGGAAATGAGGTAGTGTCTTTACCTGTTCATCCGGCACTTTCGTCTCAAGATATAGATACAATTGTTAAGGTGATAAACGCAACAATATAAATTTGAAATCAAACTAAAATAAAAAAGAGTATGATATATTATGACGATTGCTGTCGTTGGTTTAGGAAAGGCAGGATTGCCTCTTGCTGCTGTTATCGCTGAAGCAGGTTTCGATATCGTCGGTATTGATGTTGATAATACTCGGTGTCAACAAATAAACACAGGGAAAAATCCAATTCCCGAAGAACCCCTTTTAGATGAACTTATCAAGAAATATGGCGGAAAAAAACTCATCGCTACTTCTTTGTATCAAGATGCAAAGTACTGTGATTTTTTTATCGTGATAGTACCACTCTTTCTCAATGAAAATCATAAACCGGATTTTAAACTCCTCGAAAACGCATTCCGCAACATAGGAAAAATCCTGAAAAAGGGAGATTGTGTTGTTCTAGAAACAACCGTACCACCGTTAACAACAGAACTGCGTATACGAAAATGGCTTGAAGAGGAAAGCCAACTGTCTCTTGGGGACTTTTATTTGGCTCACTCCCCTGAGAGAATCATGACCGGGTATAGTATCTCTCGATTGCGAGAATTCCCAAAAATAATCGGAGGAGTAAACTCGGAAAGTGGAACAAAAGCATATGCAGTGTATTCCAAAATAATACCAAATCTGACACTTGTTTCCTCTGCTCGAGTCGCGGAATTCGTAAAAGTCATCGAAGGGTGTTACCGCTTTACCAATATATCCCTTTCAAACGAGCTTTTCAAGATAGCAGAGGAATTCAATATCGATTTTATGGAAGCAAGAACACATGCGAATCATAAATACTGTGATATCCATCTCCCCTCAGTTGGTTCAGGTGGGCATTGCATACCTGTGTACCCCTGGTTTCTGATAAATGAAATGGAGGAGCGAGGAAAAAGAAAAGACGTCACATTACTTCGATCGTCGTATGATATCAATGAAGACATGCCGGAGTTTTGGGCTCATAAAATCATACAGGAGAGTAAAAAAACTCAGAAACCATTCAAATCGATAACCATATGTGTGACCGGTATCACATTTAGAAAAGGCGTAAAAAGCTTGATGAATAGTAAAAACCTGGATCTTGTCAAACTGTTGATGAAAAAAGGTCTCAAGGTGACGGTGTCCGATGAATTATATTCGCCAGAAGAAATTGAACAGTTAGGATTGACATTTGGGAAACCTGAGGAATCAGATATGGTCTTTAATCCGTTCACCTTAGACATTCAAATACAAGACATTATGGAAAAAAAATAGAACAGAAATTCATTTAAATATGCCGAAAATATGTTTTATAGGAAATTCCGATTCAATTCACTTGCAACGATGGAGCCGATGGTTCGTCAATAGAGGTTATGATGTTCATCTTATTACTCCTGGTAAAACAAAAATTCAAGGGGTTAGTACCAATTACCTCAAAAAAACAAAAAATCCAATGAATTATTTTCTACGAATAATACGAACAATTCGAATTTTACGAAGATTAAAACCCCAGGTAATCATTGCACATTATGCGAGTGGGACCGAAACGTTCGCTGCAGCACTAAGTCATCAGCATCCCTTTATAGTGATTGCCTGGGGAAGTGATATTGCAATTGATCCTGAAAAATCAAAGATTTTGAAAACTGAAGTAAAATATGTTTTACGAAAGGCAGATATTGTCCATACCGGTGATCAGTTTGGTAAAGAACGTTTAATGCAATTAGGATGTAATGAACAAAAAATTTTTGTTCAACCTTGGGGAGTAGATGTCGAAATTTTTGAAAAAAACATTGCCACAAAAAAACCATGTAAATTTGTCATACTTAGTGCAAATAGATGGGAACCAAGTCATCATGTCGATGTTTTAATAAAAGCAGTTCCTTCTGTCGTAAAAGAAAAAGAAGATACCCAGTTCATCCTACTCGGTGGCGGTATACAGGAAGAAGAATTGAAAATTTTATCCAAAACCTTGGGAATTGAAAAACACATTAATTTTATTGGCCATATTGATCATCAAGAAATACCTCAATACCTTTTCAATACAGATATCTTGGTTGACACCGATATTGTAGGAAATAACGCTGGAGCAGGTATCGGCGTAATTAACCTTGAAGCCATGATTTGTGGTGTACCAATATTACTAAGCGAACGTGAATATCTTAAAAACAGAGGTAAAAGCCTTCGGAATGAATCATGGTATTGTAGTTTGATATACCAACCAGGTGATTCAATAGATCTTAGTAAAAAAATTCTTGAACTCCTTAATGATGAATCCCTTAGAAAAAAAATCTCTGAAAGAGAAAAAAAGATTGCTTATGAAATTGGTGATTGGAATAAAAATATGGAAAAATTAGAAAAAATTATATTAAATCGAAGGTGGAACTGATGAAAATATGTAATCGATGTATCTATGATGAAACCACACCAGGTATCACCTTCGATGAAAATGGAGTCTGCAATTATTGTAAAATGCACGATCAGATGGAAAAAGAATATCCGACTGGTGATGCTGGATGGAAAAAACTAGAGGCATTTGCTGAAAAAATTAAAAAATCTGGAAAAGGGAAAAAATATGACTGTGTCATCGGTGTCAGTGGTGGTTGTGATTCTTCATATTTACTCCATTTAGCGAAGAAGAAACTCGGTTTAAGACCGTTAGCAGTTCATTTTGACAATACCTGGAATTCAAAAACTGCTGTTGAGAATATTAATATCGTTTTAAAGAAGTTGGATATCGATTTATGGACTTACGTCATGGATAATGATGAATTCAATGGCTTAGCGAAAGCAATGTTATTAGCTTCAGTCCCGGAAATTGATGCACTGACTGATATAGCTTTAACTACCACTCTTTATATGGCTGCGGAAAAATTTAATGTGAAATACATTATGGATGGTCATTCATTCAGAACAGAAGGTATCACACCAATTGGATGGTTTTATTTTGATGGAAAATATATTGATAGTATTAACAAACAATTCGGTACAGATAAAATGAAACGTTTTCCTAATCTCTGGCTTGGGACTTGGATGAAATGGCTTTTAATGGGCATTAAACGTCTGAGACCGCTTTATTATGTCAACTACGATAAAGAAGAAATTAAGGAATTTCTGAGAAAGGAATACGGATGGCAATGGTACGGTGGTCATCATCTTGAAAATAGATATTGTGCATTCAATCATTACTTACTTAATACGAAATTTGATAGAGATTTTCGGATGGTTGAAAATTCAGCATTTATTCGAACTGGTCAAATTTCCCGTGAAAAAGCTTTAGAAGAAATTAAAAAACCTCAGGAATATCCTGCGGAACTGATTTCAGAAATAAAGAAGCGTTTGAATATCTCTGACGAAGAATATGAAAAAATAATTCATCTTCCAACAAAATCTTCTGATGATTATAAAACATATAGACCTATGTTTCGGAAACTTAGACCTTTTTTCTGGTTAATGTATAAACTTGATCGAGTTCCAAAAAGTTTCTATATAAAATATTGTAAATAGTTGATTTGATGAAACAGGTAAAAAAATGATTGTAATCATTGATTTTGGCATGGGAAATCTCGGGTCAATATTTAATATGTTGAAGTATCTGAAAGCAGAGGTAATGATTTCATCAGAAATCTCTGACATCGAAAAGGCTGATAAATTAATTTTACCGGGAGTTGGCGCCTTCGATAATGGAATGAACAATTTACGAAAATTGGATTTAATACCGCACCTTGAAAAAAAAATTTTAAATCAAAAGACACCCGTTCTTGGAATCTGTTTAGGTATGCAGTTGCTAACGAAAAAGAGTGAGGAAGGAAAATCCACTGGGTTAGGATGGATTGATGCAGAAACTATCAAATTTTCCTTCCAGACGGAAAAAAATAATTTAAAGGTTCCTCATATGGGTTGGAATTCTGTCAAAATAATAAATTCAAAATCTCTATTCAATAACATGAATGATAATGCAAAATTTTACTTTGTTCATTCCTATCATGTTGTTTGTCAAAATGAACACGATATACTCACAACGACATCCTATGGATATGATTTTGTTTCAGCGTTTCAATCAAAAAATATTTATGGTGTCCAATTTCATCCAGAAAAAAGTCATAGATTTGGAATGAACCTATTTAATAATTTCATACAGATGATCTAAAATGTTGCAAACAAGAGTGATGCCATGTTTATTACTTCAAAATTCAAAATTGGTAAAAACAATAAAATTCAAAAATCCAAATTATGTAGGTGATCCTGTAAATGCAATAAAAATTTACAACGAAAAAGAAGTCGACGAATTAATTTTTCTTGACATAACCGCAACAGTAGAACATAAAAAACCATCCTTCAAGACGATCTCTGAAATTGCAAGTGAATGCTTCATGCCTTTGACATATGGTGGAGGAGTTAATAATTTGGATGATATGAAGACTATTTTTAATCTGGGGGCTGAAAAAATAGCAATCAATAGTTATGGTATGGAAAATCCATCGTTTATTGCGGAAGCAGCTGAAAAATTCGGTAGTCAGAGTATCATAGCTTCCATTGACGTAAAGAAAAAATTCATTGGATCTTACGAGGTATATGCTCGTAGTGGAACAAAAAACACACACATGGATCCTATGGATTGGGCAAAAAAAGTCCAAGAGCTTGGAGCCGGAGAAATTCTCCTGACTTCAATAGATAAAGACGGAACTATGGAAGGGTATGACCTTCCCCTTATTAGCAAGATTTGCCAAGCGGTTAATATACCTGTAATCGTATGTGGCGGTGCTGGGAAAGTCGAAGATTTTTCCCTAGCGGTTCACGCAGGGGCATCAGCAGTTGCTGCAGGGAGTCTTGTTGTATATCATGGGTCGGTTCAAGGAGTATTAATCAATTTTCCTTCAAAAGATGAGTTAAAAAAACACGGATTGATACAATGAAAAAAAAAATTCCTCTAGCGAAACCATATTTTAATAATCATGAGTTAAAAGAAATTAAAAAGGTTTTAGACTCTGGTTGGGTGTCTCAAGGGCCAAAAGTAAAAGAATTCGAAGATAAGGTGGCGACATATCTCGGAGCCCCATATGTTGTATCTGTTTGTAATTGTACAGCAGCATTACATCTTTCGTTATTAAGTCTGGGGATATCAAAAGGGGACGAGGTTCTTGTAGCTGATTATACATATCCGGCAACTGGACATTCCGTGGTGTACTGTGGAGCAACGCCTCGTTTTGTTGACATCGATAAAAAAACTTATAATATTGACCCTGAAATAATTTCAAAAAAAATCACTAAAAAAACAAAGGCGATAATTCCGGTTCATACTTTTGGTCAACCTGCTGATATGTCACCGATTATGGAAATCGCGCAGAAATATAATTTAAAAGTGGTTGAAGATGCTGCCTGTGCTTTTGGTGCAAAATATCATAGTAAGTTCGCAGGATTAATAGGGGATATTGGATGTTTTTCATTCCATGCGAGAAAAGGTATAACAACAGGCGAAGGCGGAATGGTAGTCACTAAAGATAAAGATACTGCAGATCTAATCAGACGATTATCAGTTTTTGGAATAAAAACAGCATGGGCTCGGGAAAAAAAAACACGTTCCTTCGAAGTACCAATATTTACCGATATAGGATATAATTATAAAATGAGCGATATCATTGCAGCGGTAGGTATTGCTCAGTTACCAAAACTAGAATTAATCATCAAAAAAAAGCAACAATTAGCAAAATATTGGGATGAAAAGATTACTGAGATAGATACGATAAAAAAACCCTATGTATCAAAAAATGTACGACATATATTTCAATCATATGTTGCATTATTGGATAAAAAAATAGATAGAAACAAACTTATTTGGGAACTAAATAACAGAGGAATTCAAACTCAGATTGGTACATATTCATCATGTATTCAACCTGTGTATCATACAAAACATGATTGTAACAATTCCATCGAGATTTACAATAGAGCAATCGCATTACCTATGTTTTACGAATTAAAAGAAGATGAAATTGATAATGCTATCTTTCATCTAAAAAAGATTATTAAAGGATAGGTATGACATGAAGTTGGAAAATAAATCAGTTATGGTAACCGGTGGCGCAGGTTTTATCGGCAGTCATCTCGTGGAAGATTTAGTTGACGAATATCCTGAGAAAATCATCGTTGTTGACAATATGGCTCTTGGGGTTGAAAAAAATTTGACTTATACAAGAGAACGTTTTGATCGACTGAAACTGTATAAAAAAGATGCCACAGATTTTCATGAAATGAAAAAGATATTTGAAGAAAATAAGATAGATATTGTTTTTAATCTTGCTATCGTGCCTCTCCCTGCATCCCTTGTAAAACCAAAAGAAACAACAGATGATAATATTAAAATGGTAACAAATTTATGTGAATTACAGCGATTGGAATTGTTTAAAACATTGATTCATTTTTCATCCTCAGAAGCGTATGGGTCTGCAAAAATCGTCCCAATGGATGAAAAGCATCCGTTAAACCCAACAACACCCTATGCCGCAAGTAAAGCAGCGGGAGATCATATTGTTTTGTCGTATTATGATACTTTTAATTCTGATAGTGCAATAATTAGACCATTTAATAATTTTGGACCAAGACAGAATGAGAAATCTTATGCTGGAATTATACCTTTAACGATACAAAGAATAGTCAATGGGGAATCCCCGGTAATATATGGGGATGGAAGGCAAACCAGGGATTATATTTATGTTACAGATACCGCACGAATGGCTATAGAAATCTATAAAAATGAACGAACTAGAGGTCAAGTGATTAACATCGGTAGCGGTTCTGAAATAAGTGTCATTGAACTCATACAAAAAATAATGGAAATAATGAAGTGCGATAAAGAGATACGATATGAAGAAAAAAGACCGGGAGATGTCCTAAGACATCTCGCGAGTATTGAATTAGCAAAAGAGTTATTAGGTTTCAAACCACAAACATCTTTTTCTAATGGGTTGAAAAAAACGATACAATGGTATCTTAACAGGTGAGATACATGGATGATCTGAGGGAGAAAGCAAAAGAAATAGGCATGGATCCGGAAGATACTGAATTATGGATTAAACTTGTAGCAATACATCATAAATTAAGAGATTATACAAAAAAAAAATATAATCGTATGAATCCTTTTATTGAGGATTTATTTGACTGGAATGAGAAAGGGAAATATTGTAAAAGTAATAATACAACTATCTATGATTCAGCAACCATAATAGGTGACGTAAAAATAGGAGATGATGTCTGGATTGGGCCTCATTGTATGATTGACGGTACGGGAGGATTGTCTATAGGTCATCATTCTAATATATCTGTGGGTGTAAAAATATTCAGCCATGACACTGTAAAAAGAGCTCTTACTGGTGGAAAACATCAGATTGAATATGCTCCGGTTTCTATTGGTAATTGCTGTTTTATTGGAACCGATACCGTAATTCTTAAAGGAGTTACTCTGGGAGATCGATGCTTGGTCGGAGCGAATAGTCTCGTGAATAAAAGTTTTTCAGCAAACTCTGTCCTTGCTGGAATCCCTGCAAAGAAAATTGGCGAAGTAATCGTAAAAAATGAAAATGTTGAGATTAAATTTTATTCAGGTCATTAACTATATGATATTTTTCATCGATAGGTACAAAGACTATGTTTTGAGATTCTCCTTCAAAAAATATTTTATTGAATAATTCAAATGTTGCAAGGTACATCAATTTCATTATATTGTTTTTCTTCCCTTCAATCTGCTCTTCAAAAAGTTGTTGTATGTAGGATTGATTAAAATATTTCTTCGATGAGGTATTTTCAGTCAATAATAAATCACGAAAAAAGGATTGCCATGATTTATTTGTGCGGAACCACTCCTCAAAATTCACGTAGTGTCGTTTATTTGATATAAAAATCCGGCCCTTCGAAAATACAAACATCTTTTTCTTGATCAACTCTCGGATATATAGATAATAAAGACCGATTCGCCAAAATACAAGAGGTGCATCAGCTCTAATCATTGTGTGATTATAAGGAACTCTGGATAACTCTGGAGCGAGGTGCATTAAGAATTTCCGGTACAACCGGTGGTTATATCTCCACTTTGGTGGAATTTTAAGGATTGTGTCGACAAAATCATTATCCGCTGTGGGATGAGAAGTTTCGAAAATATCGCGGACTGGTGTATCCCCAATCTGCATCCAAGTAACACGAGTATTGATAAAGATTTGATCTGATTTATTACATAGATTAGTATGCTTGACTTTATTAAATTCAATTTCAAATGACTCTCGAAGAACATTTTTAATTTTCTGATAATAATCCGAGGTAAAAAGCGCCGGTAATTCTATATCTTGAAAAATCTTTTTCTTGAGGAAAATATTAGAAAGAATCTCTTTAAGCTCTTTGTCACTTTTACATCTTAGAATTTCTTTCTTCAGATAACCTCCACCGAGAACAAGATCTAATGCATATCCATCAAAAATAACATCAATATCATTTTTCGTAAGTGATAGTAAAGGATATGCAAAACCATTACCAATATAATTCCGCCCCTCAGTAAGCCAAACATCGAACATTGCATTTTTTATTAATATCTCTGGAGAGGTCTCGAGTATTATATGATTTTTTACATCTGCTATCTTACTAACTTTTTGAGCGACTATAACTTCATCGCAATCCCTTGCACCAAATGTACATGTTATAACTTCTTTTCGTTTTTTCAGATCCATTCCTGCTAGTACAGTCCTTGAATCTAGTCCACCACTTAAGGTGATACCATGATGATGGTCATCCATTCGAATTTTTATTGCCTTCCGATAATGTTGAATCAACTCATTTATATATTCACCTTGGCTTCTATTATTATCTGTTTCATATCGAAATTCCCAATAGGTTTCCTTTGAAATTTTTTGTTCATAAAACGTAAGAATTGTCGCGGGAGGTAACACATTTATATTTTGGAAAAAAGTCTTATTATCCCAAAATTCACCAACGACAAAAAATTCTGCAACAGCACGATCATTCAATACTTTTGGAATATTTTTATCCTGAAGTATAGCTTTTATTTCTGGTGCGAAAAAAAATGTATTATTATTTAAAGCATAAAAATGGATATTATGCCCATATCTATCATTTACTAAAATGGTTTTATTATTTGGGAAATCATGGATTATGAAAATGAATGAACCGTTTAATTGTTTGATAAATTTTTCTCCATATTCCTCATAAGAATAAAGACAAAATTCTGCATCATTCATGTATTTGAATGTATAACCTTTTTTTTTTAAAGTTTCGAGTTGATTTTGATAATCATATATTTTTCCATCAAAAAAAATACAAAGCGAATTTGTTTTATTGAAAGTAGGTTGTGGTTCAGGATTAAAAATTCCTCTATGTATGCGAGCGCATCCGAAATGTTGATCTGAATAACTGTCAATATGATAAGTTCCTTGATGTTGCAAGGATTTAATCATACGATCAAGAAGAGATTTATTAATGGACTCTTTGGATACAAAACCTGTGATTCCCACCATATATCATTCCTTCAGCCCAATAAGCAGACTGATATATTTAAACTTTCGAAAATCTACAGTTTATCACCTTCCTCTTTTTATAAAATTTTTATAAAATCAACTTACAACATTTCGGCCAAAAACTACAGGAAAAATATATTCATTTTATTTTTTTCTTATCTCAGTCCAGATATATGAAACCATTTTCTTAATGTTTATCGTGTCGAGAAAGAGATTCAAATCTTTTCTTGTAAACTCTTTTGCAATTAAAAGTATACAAATGTAGCAGACTAATCCTAGTAAGCAAATTCCGATTAATTCATACCATCTAGTAATATTTACAATCTGAAGGACATAATATACTAATGCCCCCATGATTATTGATGCAAATATATGCAATAATATTTTGATAGCAAGGGCAGAACCAGTCGCTCCTAAACCACCTAACTTTAATCCTAGACTTTTTATATCTGTTGGAACTAAAATAAAGTTTAGCACAACACTGACTATCATCATTAGCAAAATTCGGTTCCTGACGATATGTGGCATGTTCATACCTTGTAGTTGACTCTGATAAGGTTGTGATAACACCTCAAAGAGGACAAAAAATGGTAAAATTTGTAGGAGAATCAAAGCTGGTAAATATTTATCACTAAGGAGAATATGGATAACAGGTTGTGCCAAAACAACGAGTAAGATGACAATAGGAAATGTAATCATGCTCAGATAGCGTTCTGATGTTAAGGTGAGTTTTCTGATATCATCCATATTATTTTTTGTATGATACTCTGAAATCGTTGGAAGCAAGAGGACGACGAGAGCCGAAGAAAAATTCAGGATAAAACGGGAGAGATTAAACACAGCAAAATATTCACCGACTTGTTCAGCTCCCCAGAACAATTGGATAAATACTCGATCAATATTTAATATCACGATTGAAGCTGCAGAGGCAATCGCCATTGGAAATGCAAATCGAGTATAATTTTTTAGGTATTCAAGTGATGGTCTCTTCACAGGATTCGATTTAAAAAAATAGAATGCAGTAATGAATTGAAAGACTTCACCAATAAGGTAAGTATACGCTAATGTTAGGACGCCAAAACCAAAGTATGCGATAATAATTGTGATAAAAACCCGAACTATCGTATAAATAAAATATGGTATTTGACCTTTCGCTACTTCCCGCTTAGCAGAGAATGTGACAGTGAAAACCTGGGTTAGATTAGCTAAAACGAAGTAGAATAGAAGGATATATACCGCTTGTTCATGAAGTGATGATTCGAATCCTCTTCCTAAAATAAATCGCCATAAAAATATCGACAAGATTGTAGCAGATGCAAGAACTCCAGTGAGTATCAATTTTATACTAGCAAATGTTCCGTTACACTTTCCCTCATCTTTTCCCTCAGAAATTCTTTTGACATGTGCGGCTCCAAAACCCAAATCTCCAAAAATGGAAAAAAGAGCAACAAAACCAAATGAAAACCCTACAATCCCATACTCATAAGGTTGCATGTATAAGGCTATATATTTTAATCCAATAAAACCAAGAATACCATTTAATAACTGAACGAGAATGATAAGGGCTGATTTCCGTGCTATCATCGCAAGCGAATTCTTTATTCCTTATAAATAGGTAATCCTTAGATATTTTTAATAAATTATAACATCTTTGTTTTCGGTGTGATTTCACCTTTTATGACAGCTCCGGGACCGATGAAAACATTGTTTCCAATTATCGTTCCTATATTGATAGCGGAATTTATCCCTGTTTGCACGTTATCTCCCATTACTATACCCAGTTTTCGTCGTTTAGAATCAATTTTCTTACCATTTAGTATTACGATGATGTTCTTTTTATCAAGCCGTAGGTTTGCTATTGTGGTTCCTGCTCCAAGATTACAGTTTTGTCCAATGATGGAATCTCCTACGTAGTTAAGATGTGGGACGTTGCTGTTGTCCATGATGATTGATTTTTTTACTTCACAGGCATTTCCAATATGACAGTGATTTCCGATTGTTGTATATGGTCGGATATAGCAATTTGGCCCGATTTTGCTATCTGTACCGATGACCACAGGTCCTTCAATATAACTTCCTGAACGAATTGTACTTCCTTTTCCAACAAGAATTGTTCCATTGATTGTCACGTTTTTTTCAATAGTACCTTGAATTTTTGTTTTCATCTTCTTCAGAATTTCTTCGTTTGCATCAAGCAGATGCCAGGGGTAGACGACGTCTCGCCACTCCTGGAGAAATACTCCTTCCATCTGTTCGTTGTCCACTAGCATATTGATAGAATCGGTGATCTCGTATTCTCCGCGTGGTGATTTTTCTGTTTTTTTGATGTGGTTGAAGATGTGTTTATTGAAATGATACATACCTGCGTTAATAGTATTGGAGGTTGGATGGTCCATTTTTTCATGGATTTTCATAACCGTTTTTCCCTTCAACTCTACAATGCCATATTCTGTCGCATTTTCGATTTTGACTAAGCCTATTTTTGTTCCTTTTTTTGATATTTGTTTGAGGTCTTTGATGCCAAATATCGTGTCTCCACAGAGGACGATGAAATCATTAACGAATGGTTCGACGGTTCCAATCGCATGAGCAGTTCCCATGGGTTTTCCTTGATTCACATACTTTATTTGCACATTCCATTGTTTTCCGTCGCCGAAGTATTCCCGTACCATCTCGCTTTTATAGCTGATTATGAAAATGAATTCTTTAAGACCAGCTGCTCGAGCATTGAGGAGGTTCCATTCGAGGATGGGTTTGCCTGCGATGGGGAGCATTACCTTTGGTCTTGTGAAGGTGAGCGGGTGCATCCGTTTTCCTTCACCGGCTGCGAGTATGACACATTTCATGGGTTTTTTTCTCCTTATTCAACGGTGACTGATTTTGCAAGGTTGCGTGGTTTGTCTATGGGGCATTTTCGGAGATCGGCAACATGGTAAGCGAGTAGTTGGAGAACGACGGTGATGGCGATACTGGGGAGCACATGGGAGCTTACAGGGAAACGAAGGACGTAGTCTGCATGGTTTTCTATGTCGGTGTCTTTGTCTTCGGCGATGGCGATGACTGGGGAGCCTCGTGCTTTGATTTCTCCGATGTTGGCAAGGATTTTTTCGTAGGTTTCATCTTGGGTGACGATGGCAACAACAGGTGTTTCTTTGGTAAGGAGAGCAAACGGTCCATGTTTGAGTTCGCCTGCTGCGAATCCTTCTGCGTGGATGTAGGATATTTCTTTTAGTTTTAATGCTCCTTCGAGGGAGAGGGGGTAGTTGATGCCTCTTCCTATGAAGAAGACGGATTTGGCGTCTTTGAGTTCTTTTGCGATTGTTATGATGTCATCGCTTCGTTCGAGGACGTCTCGAACATGGCGTGGGAGAGCTTTTAAGTGAAAGAGGTTGTTGTAGAGTTCATCAGACCCTATCTTTTTTTGAAGGAGTGCGATTTTGAGTGATAAGAGGTAGAGGACCATGATTTGGGATGTGAATGTCTTTGTCGCAGCGACTCCGATTTCTGGTCCTGATTGTTGGAGGATGTATCCATCAGCCAGGCGGGTAGCAGTGCTGCCGATGACGTTGGTGATGACGAGTGTTTTGCATCCTGAGGCTTGTGCTTCTCGTAATGCTGCGAGGGTATCAGCAGTCTCTCCTGATTGAGTGATGGCAATGACGAGGGAGGATTCGTTTCTTGATCCGAAATAGCGGTACTCTGAGGCTAGCTCGGTGAAGACTGGGATGTTGGTGAGTTGTTCGATAAGGTATTTACCAATAAGACCTGCGTAGAATGAGGTGCCGCAGGCGACGATATGGATGGTGTTGATGTCTGATTTGAGGAGTTTTTCAACTGGTTCTGGGAAGGAGATGGTTTCATCCATTTCTGAGATTCGTCCTCTGAGGACATGGTGGATGGTGTCTGGTTGGTCGTAGATTTCTTTGAGCATGAAATGGGGGAATCCTGATTTTTCTGCGTCTGCGACGTCCCAGGTGATGAGTTCTTCTTTCTTTTTGATTGGTTTTTTATTTATGTCCAGGATTTGGATTGCGTTAGGTGTGATGACGCAGAGTTCCCCGTCGTTGAGGAACATGACTCGGTTTGTATATTTAAGGAATGCAGTGATATCTGATCCCAGAAAGTTTTCACTGTCTCCAACGCCGATGACCAGGGGGCTTTCGTTTCGTATACCAACGATTTTTTCTGGTTCATCTTGACTGATAGCGACGATTGAGTAGGATCCTTTTATTTTTTTTATCGCGGTGATGAGTGCGTCTTCGAGGTTCCCTTTGTAGACGTCGTCGATGAGGTGGGCGATGACTTCTGAGTCTGTCTGTGATAGGAATCGGTGTCCTTTCTTTTTGAGTCCCTCTCTGAGTTTGATGTGGTTCTCAATGATCCCGTTATGGACGATAGCGATTTTTTTATTGCAGCTGAGGTGCGGGTGTGCGTTTTCTTTGGTGACTCCTCCATGGGTCGCCCAGCGGGTGTGACCGATCCCTGTGGTTCCTTTAAGTGGTGGTATCTTTTTTTCGACGTTGGCGATTTCACCGATTTCTTTGTAGAGGCTGAGTTTTTTATCGATGATGGCGACTCCTGCGGAGTCGTATCCTCGGTAATCGAGTCGTTTGAGTGATTCAAGCAGGACGGTTCTTGCTTCTCGAAATCCTACGTATCCGATGATTCCACACACGTTACATCACTTTTGTCTCGCTTGGGATGTTTTTCCGTATTTGTTTCATGGGACTGATTTTGCATTTTCTGCCGATGATCTTGCCTGGATCAACGACAACATGGCTTTCGACAATGCAGTCTTCTCCCATCATGGTGCCGATGGGTGTCTCAAGTTTTTTGAACTCGTTGTCGATTTCAATGATTGCTTTGCCTGATATTGTTGAGAAGTTATCTCCGATGATGCATCCTTTTCCGATGATGGAATGGGAGATATGGGCGCTGGATGCGATATGGACGTCATCCATGATGACGCTGCTTCGTATTTCGCTGAAGGGATGAACCACCGTATTGTTCCCAATGCTGGTGGAAGGGAAGATACAGGCGTGTGGTCCGATTTCGCAGCCATCACCGATGACGGCAGGTCCGACGATGTAGCAGCCTGCGTAGATTTTCGTGTCTTTTCCTATGGAGACGGGGCCTTTGATGGTGACTCCTTTTTCTATGGTGCCACTGGTGTATTCGCTGGTGGTCTGGATCATTGCTTCGTTGACGGTGATGAGGTCCCAGGGGTAGACAACATCCATCCATGATTTGGCTAGCAGGGTGTTGATGTGTTTTCCTTTTTCGATGAGGGATTGGATGACGGAGGAGAGCGCATGGGCTCCTTCAGAGGTGCAGCGTTCGATGTCGTTGAAGACCGATCTGGGGAGCTTGTAGATGCCGGTGGAGATGTATTTACCGATGTCTTCTTTTGGTTTTTCTACGATGCGGCTGATGTTGCGGTTTTCGACGATGACAACACCGTATTTTGAGGGATGGGGGTGTTCCTTGATGAGGAGGGCGTATTCTGAGGGGTCTTTGATGAGTTTGGAGATGCTTGCGGCATCGATGATGTTGTCGCCAGCTAGCACGATGAAAGGGTCTTTGATGTGTTTTTTTACTTGGAGGAGTGCATGGGCGGTGCCGAGTTGTCTGTCTTGGGTGATGTAGGTGATTTTGATGTTTTTGTAGTCTTTGAAGTGTTCCATGATGACTTCTTTTTTGTAGCCGACGACGACGATGATTTCCTCAATACCGCTTTTTTTGACGGCGTCAAAGACGTATTCGAGCAGTGGTTTATTGGCGATGGGGAGCATGACTTTAGGCATGGTTTCAGTGAATGGTCTGAGTCGTTTTCCTTCACCGGCCGCTAAAATAACTGCTTTTTTTATCATGAATCTCACAGGACTGTATGGTTTGGTTCTTTATTTGTCTTTTTTCTTTGATTTGATTCTATTTTTTTTTTATATCTTTGGAAATCCTTTTGTATGATTGTTAAAAAGAAGATTTTTGGTGAGAGGATGTTTTTTTGGAAAGGGTTATCCGATGACTTGGACGACGTGGTCGTTGACAACGAGGAATTCGACGAGTTCTTGTGATTTCTTCAGTTCATCTAGGAGACTTTCGCTGATGGCGTGTTTGAATCGTGAGATAACGCGGCTTCCGCTGGGTCCCCAGCTGCCGATTTCGATGTATTCGTTGTCGTAGTTCTTGATGCCACCCAGGATGGTGAATGATTCGGTGACCATGCGGAAAGAGCAACTCGCGCATTCGACGACGGTGCGGTAGGGGGTGTAGGCGTTGTCTGGGTCGTAGATGGGTTCGACTTGTACGACGGTTAAAAATCCTTTGCATTGGGGGCAGGTCATGCTGTGTCTTCCGCTTTGTCCCCAGATGTCTTCTGCGACGGTTGTTTTTTTGTAGGTCATCTCTCCAGTCTCCATTCCTTCGTTCTTCTCCAATCTGTATAATTATACATGCTTCTTCCATATATAGTTTTGCTTCTGTGCGGTGGAGGTGTGATGATAAAGCTCTTGTATGGTTGAATCATATTGGATGTGATATGATTTCGTGGGTTGTGGTATGAACCGGATCACGTTTCTTTCTGATTTTGGGACGAAGGGTGTGTATGTCGCGCAGATGAAGGGGGTTGTGTCAAGTATCTCTGATGCGCAGTTAATTGACCTGAGCCATGAGGTGTCTGCTCAGAATGTCCGTGAGGGAGCATTTTTGTTGTGGGCGGCAGCACCGTTTTTCCCGGCTGGGACGATTCATGTAGGAGTGGTGGACCCGGGTGTTGGTACGGAGCGGAAAGGGTTGATTGTGACGACGAAGAAGCAGGTGTTTGTCGGTCCGGATAATGGGTTGTTGATGCCTGCGGCGCATCTGTTTGGTGATGTGGTGGTCTATGAGATTACCAATCCTCGGTACATGATTCATCCGTTGTCCCGGACGTTTCATGGGAGGGATATTTTTGCCCCTGTCGCTGCGTATATCGCTCGGGGGGTGCCTTTCGCAGAGATGGGTTCGAAGACGTCGCATTTTGTGGATCTGCGGTTTCCTCTTGGGGAGAATCAGGGGGATCGGATTGTGGGGAAGGTGTTGTATGTGGATCGGTTTGGGAATCTGGTGACGAACATCCCACAGGATATTCTTCCGCAGGTTGATGTGGGGAAAACGATGACGCTTTTTTCTGGTGATCGACGGTGGGAGCAGGTCCGTTTTGTGTCTTCATATGGGTTTGTAAAACCGGGGGAGTTGCTTGGGACGGTTGGGAGTAGTCATTTTCTTGAGATCAGTGTGAATCAAGGGGATGCTTCTAAGAATTTAGGTTTGTTGCCGGATGCTGAGGTGTCGATAATCTTTAGTTAGAATATCTTTCTTTTCACTCTATCCAGGGTTGTATACGCGTTCTGTCCGATATAGTAAAGAGGGTGGATGAGGTCTGTTCTGAGGAGGTGGTTTTCAAAGGCGTTTTCCTCTGCGGAGACGGCGACGACCTCACCGACGAACAACGTATGATCCCCAATGGGAGTGGTTTTCACTAGTTTGCATTCCAGGTGGGCGTATCCTTCTTTGATAAGGGGGGTTTTGAGTTTTTGAGATGGTTTAAGTGTTAGTCCCGTCTGGCAGAGTTTATCGGTGTTTTTCCCGGAATGAGTGCCGCAGTAGTCCGCTGCCTCGACTTCTGAGTATGGCATGAAGTTGATGACGAACTCCTTGTTTTTTTTAATGAGTGTATAGGAGTATCGTTTTGGTGAGATGGAGATACCGTAGAGTGGTGGGTTCCGTGAGATGGGGGTGTGCCAGGCAAGGGTGATGATGTTGGTGTTGTTTTTTTCATCGTTGCTGGTGACTAGAACGGTCTGCATGGGGAAGGCGTAATGGTAATATTTTTCGATACTCCCATTGATTTTCATAGGTTTCTCCTCTTACTTATTGTGTTTTGAGAATAGCATCCAGCAGCCCATGGGCATAGTTGATGCAGCCAAACGCGGTGAAGTAGTCTTTTTTCTCTGAATAGTATCGTGTATCTTGGTAGTATTGAGTGGCTAGTTCGATGATTTTCTTTTGTTTTTCTGAAAGCTTGGTGTGGTTGAGTTGTTTGATGTTTTCTTCGAACATCACGATGTCTTTTTGTACGCGTGTTTTTTCGTCCATGGTCTTGGTTTTACTGGAGGGATTGTGAGGACATAAATGTTTGCATCCAGGGTGTTTTTATCGTCTTTTAGGCGATAAAATGTTTTGTCGGCTGAGAGACGACAAAATGGAAAGGTATTTAAACCTGCAAATCAACGTTTTTTTATTACAATCTTGTGTAAAAATGGTGCCGTGATGAGAACAACCCGTTCGCCTATCAACAAGAATCTTGAGAATGCAGTTAATGAATTACTGGATTCCAGGGCTGAATGTCGTATCTACATTTATTTACTGAGGAAAAACCGAGCGCGTAGTGAGGAGATTATTCGAGGCACTAAGTTGCATCCGAGCACCGTTCGTGAGCTTCTTTCGAAAATGTATGAGAATAGGATTATTTCCAGAGAGAAAATCAAAACAGATCGCATCGGGAAGAACCCCTATCTGTATGGCGCGGTATCCCCTTTGTTGTTGTTACAACGTCGTGTGAAGATTATTGAGTCGCGGTTAAATACCATAGCGAGTCTGACCGGCAAGACGAATGGGAGTAAATACGTGCAAATCACCATTGATAGCCAAGGAGGGAAGTCATGAAAATAGCACGTTCCCTGGCAACATTCCTGGTGAAACGACCAAAAACGGTTCTTCTGGTGTACACGGTGATAACCATTCTTGTTGGTCTGCAGATTCGCAACGTCTACATGCAATCAGATCTTTCTACTTTTTTACCCCAGGATGATCCAACGTTGCTGCTGTGGAAAAAAATCGATCAGGAATTCCAGATAGGTTCTACGATTATCATCTACGTAGAGGCAGATGACATCCGGGACCCCTATGTGTTGCATGAGATGGATAGGGTCTCAACGAAGATTAACACGTATGAGTTGGATAAAGGAACCGCCGATGGTGTTTTTTCGGTTAATAGTATCGCTCAATTGATTAAAGAGGAAAATCAAAAACCCATGCTTCCCCAGAACCTTGGCGGGCTGGGTAAATACGAGATCCCTGATGATACCAATCGTATCAACACGTACATGGCTCGGATTCAATCAATGGAGGGTATCTTGTTCCTTGATTCGTATAAAGTGGGGGTCATCATCTTCCAGCTCTCTGAGCATGCTGATAGTAAACAGATCCTTAGTGATGTCAAAGAGGCGATTGGGAAGGAAGCTCGTTATTCCACCATGACAGTGACTGGTTCGGTTGCATCACAGCAAGCGATGCGAGCTTCGACGTTCCAGTCTTTGATTATCGTCTTCCCGTTGGCGGCTCTTGGAGTCGCAGCAGTCCTGTTCCTTTTCCATAGGACCCTGAAGGGTCTTCTGATTGGGTTCATGCCTCTGGGGTATGCGTTGTTGCTTACGTTTGGAGTACTAGGGACGATTCAACCAGAGTTGACTATTCTTTCGATTGCTGTCGCAGCCTTGTTGCTTGGGCTTGGGGTGGATTATTCGATTTATCTTGCGAATCGATTTGCAGAAGAATGCACCTTGGAAAACAAGATTGAACGGGTGGAATGCACCCTGGGTCGGACCGGGAAAGCAGTGTTTATGTGTGCGTTTACAACCATCATCGGGTTCGGCTCCTTGATGACCTCAAGTCTCCCACCGATGGTGACCTTTGGATTTAGCTGTGCGATTGGGATTACTTTTGCGTTTCTCTCGGCGACCATCCTAGTGCCCTGTCTCTGTTTGGTGCTCCACTTTGAGAAACATGAGACTGTCCATCAATGGAAACGCTTCGCAAGATTCTTGGTGGAGTATCGAAAGAAATTGTTCATGGTCGCCTGTTTCTTCGTCGTTCTTTCCCTCCTGGTCCTCCCAAGAGTGACAACCGACGTTAACTATCTTGATATGGCCCCTCAAGGCATCCCTGAGGTTGATACACTTCTGGAGTATTCGAAGAATTTTGGTTCTGGGACGAACTTCAATGCCTTATATATTGAAACGGATAGTCAGGGTCTGACCTACCCAGAAGTCATTGAAGCGATCTATAACATGGAAGAGCAAATCCGTGCCGCCGGGGGATCAGCGTATTCTATCGCTGATGAAATAAAGAAGATTAATGATGTGTTAGACCGCAGCGTCATCATAGAAAAAATCGCTGAGTTTATGGGTGTCAATGTCGTTATTCTTGATAAAATAGCTCGGACCGGGCTTGTGGATGAACAATATTCAAAAACAATCGTTCTGGTGACCTTCCCTGCTGGGCAGAGCGTGAAAACCTATGAAAAACTTGTCAATAATGTCAATGAGATTGCTCAGAATACGCAGATCCCCCAGAATGGTTATGTGTCCCGTCTCACTGGTCAAGACGTCGTTAGTGTTGAAATCGATAAACAGATCATGAGCTCACAGGCAACATCGCTCCTCCTTGCATTACTATTAGTATTGGCTTGCTTGATTATCGGATTTAATTCTATTGGAATGGGTTTGTTAGCACTCATCCCTGTTCTTGTCGTCCTCGCATGGGAACCAGGAGCCCTCGTTATGTTAGATATTCCTCTTTCCATCATCAATATCACAGTTGCCTCAATTATGATTGGTACGGGTATTGACTACAGCATTCAGACGACCCAGCGAGTACGAGAAGAAATCGCGAAAGGAGTGACTAAAACTGAGGCGGTGATAACAACAATCGAAACCACTGGTTGGTCATTAGCTGGTGCAGCGACAACCACAAGTATGGCTTTACTTTCCACCTTCGCCGTAAGCATACCCTCCCTGCATCAGTTTAGCATCGTCGTCATAACATTGATTGGTTTTTCCTTTATCGCAAGCCTCTGTATTTTACCGACACTCTTGACATCACGTTTCATCAAATGAGGTTGTATTAAAGTCGTATCAAAAAACAGAAATTGTGAATCAGCATCTTTAAAAACGAAAAAAAACCATAGTATGGTGAAAACGAACGATTATTGTTTTTTCTTCAGCGTTCGTATGGATCGTATAAAAGGGATATCGAAGAAAATGTTTCCAATCAATATTAGCATACTGAGGAGCAACTCTCCATCATACGCAGAAGAACCACTGGTGAATCCTTTTGTGTACCACTCCAATAAAAACACCACAGAGACAATGATAGGAACAATCAATAGCAGCGGGGCGAACCAGAGCTCCAATCGCAGCAATAACTTCCGAATAATCTCCTTTCGCTGACTGCTTGTCATTTCCATTTTTTTCACATCTTTATATTGGGAGTATTATTTTTGGTGGAAGAATTTGAACATTAAAAGCTATTGTCACCTGCCAGAAGAACCAGAGGAGGAGTGCAGGAAGCATCTGAATCATGAAGTCATCATCGATGAATCGAAGTTTCCTTGCTTCACCAACCAGAGCTCCTGTTGCTCCAATGATTGAGACCGGTATTAGGACCCACCATTCTGCTTGATACCAGGTAATCAGGAAGAAGAACAGTGAGACAAAAAAACCAATAGAATATGCCTTTTTTTTGCCAAGGTAGTATCGTGTCTCACCGATGATAGGGTCCGTAAAAGAGGCGCAAAGAATGCAAGGGATTGCGATTTGCTGAGGGAAGAAGAGAAATAATAGTACAACTGCAAATCCGAAATATAAGTAGCTTGCTGGTCGATTCTTCTCATAATTTCGCAAACCGAAAAACCGCTGGTGGTTCAATACTCCACGGAGCCGGCGATATTCAACCAAGCTCATGCAGAGAACAAGAATGATTGGTATGACGATTTTAATATCATTGACTAATTCTCCCTCGGGGAGGAGGTAATAGAAGAGGAAGGAGGCAGCAAACGTATGGAACACTCGACGGAACCAGTGCGCATCCACCTCGATAGCAGTGAGACGTTCTAAAAACTCATCCTGGTATCTGGACATTCTCTCCTTTGTGGTTTTCAGAGCGTCTTTTGCGCTCATCTCTGAGAAAAGCATCTGTCTAGGCCATCCTTCGAAGACGATTACACCGGGTTATTGCACGATATCTTGTCGTTCGAGGGTCATCATCCCCTGTTTACTCCCTACGATAACCTCATCAGCAAGACCGATGAACAACCCATTCTCAAGGACCCCGGGGATGTTGTTGATCTCTTTTTCCATGTTCTCCGGATCGGTTATCTTCCCAAAATCACAATCAATGATGTAGTTCTGATTATCCGTGATGAACGCTTCATCCATGATCTTCCGTAGCTCCCCGGTACATCCAAGTCCTTCCAGTACCTTCTTGGTCGCTGACCAACCAAACTTCGTCACCTCCACTGGAAGGAAACAATCGCAACCCAATCCTTTCACTATCTTTGTCTCATCAACGATGATAATGACTTTTTTAGAATGATACGCGATGATCTTCTCCCGGGTGAGTGCTCCTCCACCCCCTTTAATGAGATTCAGATTAGAATCAACCTCATCAGCACCATCAATCGTCAGATCGATTTCCACACGGTCATCAAGCTCAATGAGCGGGATTTTATACTCCGTTGCTAACCGTTTTGTCTTTAAGGAGGTAGGGACCGCTTCTATCTTCAGACCATTCTTGACCAGCTCCCCTATTTTTTTCACAGCGAACTCAACGGTTGAACCCGTACCAAGTCCGACAATCATCCCGTCTTCGATATATTGTGCTGCTTTTTCAGCAGCTTGCTTCTTCATTTCTTCTTGTTCCACTAGCCCACCCACAGGGTAATACAACAAGGAATACAAAAACTTATACATCTTCTACTATTACGGACCATGAAACTATGCTAGGAAAATGTGACGAACACGGGTATTTCCGTGGAGATGTCTGCCCGGTATGCAAAACAAAAGGAAAATTCCTGATGAGCGACCGTGAGCTTGATTCCCTAGGCCGCATCATGGCGGGAGTCCTGCGTCATTTCCCGGAGAAACTCGGGGTGAGTATGGATGGCCATGGATGGGTGGATATCTCCGAGTTTGTCGAAGCAGTCGGCGGGAGCAGGTCCGGCTTCCAATGGCTCCGGGACCATCATATCGAAGCGATCGCTGTAACCGATCCTAAAGGGAGATATCAGGTCGATGGGGGGATGATACGAGCGACCTATGGACATACCATCGACATCAAACTCGATGATCTACCCCTTGCAGAACTTGATGAGTTCTTCTACCCGGTCACCGAGGAGGAAATCGACATCATCCTTGAAGGTGGTCTTAATCCCATTGATAGGAAAAACGTCCATCTGAGTGGTAGCATGGAAAAAGCAATCGAAGCTGGGAAAGTAAGAACCGAAATCCCTCTTATCTTACGGATCGATGGGAAGCAAGCACAAGAGGATGGAATCAAAATCTATCATGCAGGCAAGGATGTGTATATCACCGAGCGAATCGATGCCAAATATATATCAAAAGCAGATACCTCAGATGTAATACCTGCGAGTAATGAGTCCATATCTGAGGAACACATCCAGGAAGAACCTCAAGAGCCAACTCTTTCTGAGGAAACAGAGGAACAACCACCAACAAAACCAAAGCGGAAAACCGCGAAGAAGACAAAGAAAACCAAACCCAAGAAGGAATAACTCCTCATTTCTTTTTTAGAAATACTATCGTGTTTTCTCCTGCCTTGACAGGATCACCAATTTTCACCGGGATTGATTCAATCATGTCCGCTTGGAGGGAGACATCCACCCGTGAACCAAGCCGGATGATTCCGATGCGATCGCCTTTTTTCAACACATCCCCTTCTTTGATGTAGGGGTAGACTCGTCGGGCTATGAGACCAGCGAGTTGCACGATGGTGACTACCCCAATCTCGGTATCAATTGTGATTATCACCCGTTCATTCAGATCAGATTCCTTTTTCCAGGCTCTCAGATGATACCCTGGGAAATGCGTCATCTTTGTGATACGACCATCCAGGGGCATCCTATTGACATGGACGTTATTCACCTCCATAAATGTAGAGATAAAAACCTGGTTCTTCTCTTGTTTTATGTCTCTGATTCTCCCGTCTGCGGGTGCGATGACTCCCTCAGCGATGGTTCGTTCAGGGTCACGGAAGAAAATAAGGAAAAAAACAAGGACACAGAATGCTGGGATGAAACCAGCGAGAAACCACAGGGAGTACCAACAAAGTATGAAAAACAAAACACTGAACAATACTGGGGGTGCAACCCAGGACCAACATCCTTTTGCAATCCTCATAGCCTCTCACTAGCAGAGCGTGTATGGATCCCGCATTCCCCGCCCTTTTTAAGGGTTTTTCTCCATCGACCGTCTCGTTCGCTTTCATGGTCAAATATCGGGACTGTACAGGGTTCGCATCCTAAGGATCTGATTTTTCGACCATCTGGATATTTCTTCTTATACCACGGGTGCACCGGGATTTTATTGTTTTTTGTATATTTCCAGATATCTTCTTCAGTCCAGGTGAGCAAGGGATTGATCTTTGTCTCGGTATGACTTATTTTTTCTATTTCTGGGACATATTTCCTGGTGTATCCCTCTGAGTTGCGAAGCCCACTGAACCAGGCGTGTAACCCTAGGGTGGCGTATGCGTAACGGACCGGGACGACCTTCAATAGTTGACAACAGAGGTCTGGGTTTGCAGTATAGATCTCATGACTTGTGGCTTGTTTGATTTTCTCAGAGTGTATTTGATATTCCGTGGGGGATAACAAGGTAACATCGATGTTCTTTTCTCTTAGCACTGGTGGAATAGTGTCTCCGACCATGAAGATCTTTGGTGTGAGATGGTATTGTTCAACGACCTTTGCGATGAACTCAAAGGTCTCTTGAGGTTTATGGATAGTAAGGACAGAAAAAATAGGGACGTTAGGGTTGATGGTTCTAGCAAGATGAAGCAGCACCATGCTGTCTTTTCCCCAGCTGCAGGCGACTGCGACCTTGTTACCATAGGTGTTCAGAGCATCCTGGATGAGTTCTTTGGAATGTTGTTTTTTTTCTTCGAAGGTTTTCTGGTTTATCTGAAATCTCTTTGGGAGGAATCGATAGGGTTCTATAGGTATTCGTTCTCGTCTGATTTCTTTTCTTCCCCCACCGGTGATGTTCACCAGGATGGTGTCTTGAGGATGGACTGTTTCTTTGTGGATGGCCTGCTGCAGGGATGCAATGGTGACTCCTGCCTCGGGGACGATACTGATACCCTCGAGTCGTTCGAACAGCCCTTGGGCTTTTATGATTTCCTCGTTGGTGACGCTGTACATCTCCCCATTTGTCTCTGTTAATATATCATAGACGCCGCCGGTCAAGGAATACGCAGGGTAACGATTCGTTAGGACATGAGCTATCGTCTGATCGATCATCTGTTTTGCGGATTCCTTTTGGAACCGTTCATCGATGGTCCGAGACTGGTTCATCCAGGCATCGTACATGGGGGTATAGGGAGCGTTTTGGGAGCCGTGTATCTTTGGTGGTTTTTTCCCAAAACGTCCATCATTCATGAGTCGTTCCGAGGCTTCATATGCTGCAATCGCACCTGGTCCTGATCCGAGTGCCTGGAAGTAATGGTCAGGCATCTGACCAAGCAGTCGCGTCGCATCAAGAATCATGGTTCCAACGCTATCACGACGACCGACATTCCGATATCCTCCTTCTGAGAGGTATCCTTCAACACGGGAGAATTGATTCGCTAAATTAATCGCATCATAGTAATCACCAAAGATAGGGAAAAGCCGGGTATAAGAGTTGGATTTGGAAAATGACCAGATACGTTTGACCCGTGCGTCTTCAGTGGCGAACAAGAAAATAGGGTACCGGAGTATGTTTGAATAATGAACAAAAGAAATCGCGTTGTTCCCATCCGAGGACATCACAAGAGGTTTCCCTGAGTCAAAGGTATCCATGATTCGTTGGAAGGTCACTTGTGCTTCCAGGTCCTTAAATGACCCGGTCTGACACTGGGGATAGGCATTCAGACAGATGATGAGGTTCTGCAGACCAAGGTGTTCCGCGAGTTTTGTACTCTGATAGGTCTGGAAACAACTCCCAGTATCGATGAGTCGTGGGTCTATCTTTTGGATCGGCAGCCAATGATGAAACCGCCAGATCCCTGAGTAGGATTCATCAACGACAAATGAGGTCTCATCGTAGACTGTTCTCAATAACGCGTCACATTTGTTTTCACAAGAACACAGATAGTGATCCGAAGAGTAACTCTTTCCGCATTTCAGACATTTCAGTGTGTATTTCACGCTTCACGTCGCCTGACGCAATCATAAGATATCTTAATTAATATTTTGCTGATTTTCAAGAGGAATCAGAGTATTCAAATACTGGAATTCTTCATTCCTGCATCACTGAATTTCCGTCATCGTTAAGCCTAAATAATAGCGATTGTTACTCGATATACTTCCGTTCCTGTGGGCTTGTAGCTCAGCTAGGCTAGAGCAATCGGCTCTTAACCGATCGGCCGGGGGTTCAAATCCCTCCAAGCCCGCTTCCTCCTTTTTTTTTGTAAGAATCTTTAAACCAGGGCATGATGTACGTATAACAACACAGAAGAAAATAACGGTGGTGGCTGTAATTAAAAAGAAATGTCCACAATGTCAGGGGAAAGCATTTCGTCTCTATCAGAACAAAACCCTTGATGGAAAAAGAAAATGGGTGCCCACCGCTTGGTGTTGTGATGATTGTCACTTCCTCTACACCGTGGCTTCTGACACATTGATGTATCCAGTTGGTGGAAAAGAGTACAAAGAAACATATAACGGTATATGTCCGAATTGTGAGATGAAGCTTACCAGGATGTTCCGTCATAAAAACCCGGTGAAGGGAAAACAGGAATGGATTTCAACAGCATGGTATTGTTCTCGTTGTAAATACGTCTGGCTTGATAAGGAGGCGAAAGGTCAATAATCTGTTTCGGACTTTTATAACTATTAAAACATATAATGCATATCATTCATCTGACAACACACATAAGATTTATAAACCAAACAAAGCTCTTTTTTTACTGGGAAAGAAATAATTTCATACAGAGAGCGAGGGAGAAGAATATGAAGAGATCGTATATAAAAATGATTTTTGCTGCTAGTGTTGTTGTCCTTTTTTTACTCAGTAGTGCTGTGTCCGGTATTCAGAACTCATCTCAAAAAGATGAAAGGGTACCTGTAAATCAAGATAATATCTCAGTGAATACTGATGCTGTAATTACCTGTTATGTTGATGGGAAACCAAATTCTCAAACATTATCGTATGATTCTGGGGTATATCTGAAGAAATTGTTTTCTGAATTGGCATTTGCAAATGCGCATGATCCTTCTTCTATGAAAACACAAGAACTACAGCAGCAGATTCTTCAATATGCAGAACAACAAGATTTACTACCGAAGGGCTTCTCAGTTGATGTTTTTTTAAATCAATTACAACAGCAAAGTCAAAGAATAAGTTCTAAGAACATTGGTGGGGGGGTTCCGTTGGGTGTGGGTCGTGAGATGTTCTGTAATTTTGTGGCAACAGGTCAGGGTTCTGCGTTTCCGATTATCATTCTGCCGCGTTTCATCCCGTTTATTATGGCTCCGATCCCGCGATTGTTTGTGGGGTGGAAGACGCCGATGGGGATTACGAGTTGTGGTGGGTTGGTGTCTAGAACTGGTTTTTATGCAGTGGGTCCGCAACAGGGGTTTGCCCTTGGTTTTTGGGGAATCGGGTTCAGCATCTTTCTACCGCCGGTGATGGCGTATGGGATGTTTGGGTATGCGTTGTTTGCGAAGGCGACTGCGGAGTATATGGAGTTTTATCCGCCGAATCACCCTCCCGAGATCAGTGCGGTGTATCCGTTGGATGGGGCGGGGTATGTGCCGTTGTCGACCTCGGAGCTTCGATTCTCATTGAGTGATTATGATGGGGATCCGATGAGTTATAGTGTCTCGACATACCCGGATGTGGGTGGTGGAAATGGAAACCTGAAGCCAGATGGAACATATACGGTCCCTATCTCGGATTTGAAAAGTTCGACGAAATATTCTTGGTATGTATCAGCTTCTGATGGAATGGATACGGTGGAGGATGAGTTTTCGTTTACGACAGAGGCGGTCGCACCGGTTGTCTCTGATGAACGTCCGTTGGATGGTGATCGATATGTCCCGGAGACACAGGCTTCTTTGAGTTTTCATCTTCGTGATCCTCAGAATGATCTGATGAGTTATACGGTGCAGACATCACCGTTTATTGGATCTGGAGGCGGTTCAGATGTGGGTGAGGGGGACATTATTGTACCTATCAATGGTCTTGAGTTATTGACGGAGTATCGGTGGTTTGTGAATGTGACGGATGGGGAGAACCCTATCTCGGAGATGTTTTGGTTCCGTACTGGTCCGTTGATGGTATTCGATCCATTCATGGAAGGTTGGGGGTATCGGAAGATGATTACAGTGAATCATTCGATGGTGGCTGGTAATCTAGAGCATTTCCCGGTGTTGTTGAGTTTTACTGATTCTGATTTGCGGGATAAGGCGCAGGATGATGGGGATGATATTTTGTTCATGGATGGGGTGGGTGTTGCTACTCGGTTGTATCATGAGATTGAGGAGTTTGATGGAGCGTCTGGTCGGTTAGTTGCTTGGGTGAATGTGAGTTCATTAAGTCCAGCTAGTGATACTGTTTTCTACATGTATTATGGGAATATGGGGTCTGCGGATCAGCAATGTCCAGAGAAAGTATGGGACTCGAACTACAAGATTGTATATCATTTAAAGGATCTAACATCAAGTTCAGTTGGTGATTCTACAGCTAACAATAATAAAGGTACAAAGAAAGGTGGAAATGAACCAAATCAAGAGGATGGAAAAATTGGTAAAGGTCAATATTTCGATTACGTAGATGATAGAATAGACATCAGTTCACCAGAAGGTATAGCATTAACACAATATACTTTGTCTGCATATATTAATCTTGATCAACTAACAGACTGCTCTACTATAGCTCAAAGTTTTTATTATAAAGCAGCTGGATTATATTATGGATATAGTTTTAGAACCGTTGGAAGCTCAATTCAAGTGGCAAATCTTAATGGCGGTGGATGGGCTGAAGCCAATCAATATATTACAGGGAACGTTCTCACACAACAACAATGGTATTATATTACTGCAACATATGATGGAACAACAGCAAGGGTTTATGTAAACGGCTCATTGATTGGAAGTAAAACTTTACCGACTCCGATATATGATTTAATAAAAAGAGGTTTTATAGGTGTAAGTGATAAATTGGGTGGTTCATATGGTTATTATATGGATGGTAAACTTGATGAAATAAGAATTTCATCTTCGATTCGTAGCGGAGATTGGATTCTTACTGAATATAATAATCAAAATAATCCATCAGGATTTTTTGACATAGGAATTGAGGAACCCCATCGATAAATTTTCGATAATAACGGTTATATATGGCTATCTATTTTAGGGGCACAGTAGACAATCAGAGGAAAATCTAATGAAACGCAGTTCACGAGTGTGGAAGAAGCGAAGGAAGATGCGCTGGAAGTGGCGCAAGAAACGGATGCGACGAGAAAAACGGATGCGGAAACAGAAACAGTAAATCATATCATTATGGGAGCATGGTGTAACCCGGCATCATTACGGGCTCCAGTTAGGTATGATTACAAGAGGGTCATCTGACGTATGATGAGTAACTGGAGCGATGACCTACGAAGAGACCCGTCGATCTGGGTTCAAATCCCAGTGCTCCCATCCAAATTACC
>JALOTN010000041.1 GCA_025457885.1 Thermoplasmatota archaeon
GACCTCGAAGAACAAATAAAATATACGATAAAAGATGAGATTGAGACCCATGCGGTCACCTCGGTTCTGCTTGTGGGAAGCTTTGATAAACTCCCGATGCGGCGCAGTTATGTGATGTTCTGGGACTGGGAAGAGGAAGTCATCACTGATCTCTATTATTCCGATATCTATGAATCAACGGGGAGCTTCTGCAGCTGGGATTCGAATAATAACAATAAGTTTGGTGAATCAAGTGACCGTGTTGACCATCACCCGGATGTGTATCTAGGGAGACTTGCCTGTGATTCTGTTGAGGAAGTCAACATCATCTCAGATAAGATCATCCATTACGAGACGGAGACATATGGGAGCGATTGGTTCAACACCATTATCTACATTGGTGGGAACACGTTCCGTTGGACCCCGGGAAACGACGGGGAAGAGATCAATGAGATGGTCATGGATCTTATGCCACAGTTCTCAGAGGAGATCATCTGGACTTCGAAGAATAATTTCAATCGATGGACGATCTCCCGAACCATTACGCAGGGAGCAGGGTTTGTTGATTACTCTGGCCATGGGTTTGAGTTTGGCATGGGAACCTACACTCCTATTGGGACGAAAATGAAATACTATTATTCAGCCTATATCAAGGATACTAAGAATGGCTATAAGCTTCCTATCATCTTTTTTGACGCCTGTCTCACCGCAAAGATTGATTATGTCCTGCAGGACCTCTTGGATTACCGGGCGTATACCGTGTTTAACACCCTTGCACAGATCCTCGGGGTCGATACCTCTAAGAGACGTCCCTGTTACGCCTGGGAGTTCATCAGCCATGAGGGTGGCGGAGCGATTGCGACCATCGGAGCCACCCGGACCGCGTTTGGTGGAACCGATGAGGGTGCTGGCAAAATGTCTCTTGAGTTCTTCTCAACCTACGAAAGTAGTGAGTACCTCGGGGAGATGTTCGCCGAGATGCAGAACGGGTACATCGCTGATTGCCCTGGGGATGATTTCACCCTTGAGGAGTTCATCCTGCTTGGAGATCCAAGCCTCAGGATTGGTGGGTATCCACCTCAATAACCCCCCCTTTTTTTTTCTTTATTTTTTTCCAAAATAACAAACCCTATATCTCTGAACTCTATTTGCTCTGGTCACCATGAAAGCAACAGACCCGGTTTCATCTGATGGTGCCCTGGGGAAAAACATTGAGTCAATCAGAGGGCTTTCTGAGAATACCGCGCAGAAACGCCTCAAAGACGAGGGGTATAACGAGCTACCTTCGCAGAAAAAACAAAACATCATTCTCATTTTCCTTCATGTCCTGCTTGAGCCGATGCTGCTGTTGTTGCTTGGTGCGGGTCTCATCTATGTTCTCCTTGGAGAGAAACAAGATGCGTTGATGCTGCTTTTCTTTGTGTTTGTCGTCGTTGGAATAACGTTTTATCAACAGCGGAAGACCGAACGGGCGTTAGAGGCGTTGAAGAATCTCTCCAGCCCGCGGGCATTGGTCATCCGAGATGGGGTGCAGAGACGTATCCCTGGTCGTGAGGTCGTCCGAGAGGATTATATCATCCTTCGGGAGGGGGACCGTGTCCCAGCTGATGCCGTGGTGATCTTTTCCTCGAACCTTTGTGTTGATGAGTCACTGCTTACAGGGGAATCCCTTGCGGTGCGGAAATCAGAGTGGGATGGAAAAGAAAGCATGACACAACCTGGTGGGGATGATCTTCCCTTTGTGTACTCAGGGACCCTTGTGGTCCAGGGACATGGGATTGCAAAAGTCCTCCAGGTTGGCAGCCGGACCGAGATGGGGAAAATCGGTAAGGCATTACAACGAATCACCCCTGAGGAGACCTTGTTGAAAAAAGAAACCAATCTCCTGGTGAGAAATTTCGCTATCGCAGGGGTCATTCTGTGTCTGTTGGTCATTGTTGTCTATGGATTCTCCCGTGGTGACTGGGTTGTTGGAATCCTGGCTGGGGTGAGCCTAAGCATGGCGATCCTCCCGGAGGAATTCCCTGTTGTTCTGATGATTTTCATGAGTCTGGGTGCCTGGAGGATGTCCAAGCGACAGGTGTTGACGCGCAACACAGCTTCTATTGAGATGCTGGGTGCCGCGACTGTGTTATGTGTTGATAAGACCGGGACGCTAACGCAGAATAAGATGATTCTGAGTTCTTTGTTTTGTGATGGTCAGTCTTATGATATTGAAAAAAACGGGGAGCAACCGTTGCCTGAGTGTTATCATCATCTTTTAGAGTATGGGTACCTCGCAAGCCAGAAAGACCCCTTTGATCCAATCGAGAAGGAAATCAAAAACACCACTGAGAAATTCTTGCAGAAAACAGAGCATATCCATGACCATTGGAAGCTTGTCCGAGAGTATCCCCTCACCAAACACCTGCTAGCCTTGTCTCATGTCTGGGAGTCTCTTGATAGAAGGAAACATGTCATCGCCGCGAAAGGAGCACCTGAGGCGATCGCGGATCTCTGCCATTTCAGCAATGAACAAACCACTGAGTTATTAACCCATGTGAAGGAGATGACGGAGAAAGGATTGCGAGTCCTTGGGGTGGCTCGCTCGATATTCCCGGAGGATTTTCTTCCGGACAAACAACATGATTTTGAGTATAAGTTCGTCGGATTACTCGGGTTTGTCGACCCGGTCCGGGAAACCGTTGCTCCATCCTTGAAAGAATGTTACACCGCGGGGATGCGGATGATTATGATCACTGGGGATTACCCGGGGACCGCGCAGCATATCGGCAGACAGATAGGGTTGAAGAACCCAGAGTTGTTCATCACTGGCTCTGAGCTTGCTCATATGTCCCAGGAGGAGCTGCGTGAGAAGATCAAAACCATCAATATCTTCGCGCGTGTTATCCCCGAGCAGAAACTCGCGATCGTGGATGCACTCAAAGCAAACGGTGAGATCGTCGCCATGACCGGGGACGGAGTGAACGATGCCCCTGCCCTGAAATCCTCCCATATCGGGATAGCGATGGGGGAACGAGGTACTGATGTCGCCCGTGAATCCTCTGCTCTCGTCCTGTTAAACGATGACTTCTCCTCGATTGTACAAGCAGTGCGGCTTGGGCGGAGAATCTTTGATAACCTCCGCAAATCCATCAGTTATATCTTCTCGGTTCATGTGCCGATCGCCGGGATGGCACTCATCCCTGTCCTGATGGGGTATCCCCTTGTGCTGTTACCAGCACATATCGCGTTCCTTGAGTTGATTATCGACCCAGCTTGCTCCACCGTCTTTGAGGCGGAACCTGAGGAAAAAAACATCATGGACCGACTACCACGAAGCCTAAAAGAGCGTTTGTTCGGACGGAAGAACTTCTTCCGCAGCTTCCTGCAGGGCCTTAGTGTCCTTGCTGCGGCCATCTTCGTGTTCCTCTGGTTCTATCAAGGGAATCCTACCTATGAGGATCAGGCGCGGACCTTGTCCTTCGCAACATTGGTAATTGCAAACATCCTGCTTATCATCGTCAACCTTTCTGGGTCCCGCAGTCTGGTAAAAACACTGACTGCGAAGAACAAAGCCTTCTGGTTCGTCATGATTGGAGCACTGTTCAGTCTCTTTGTGATCATGATACTTCCACCTCTGCAAGTGCTGTTCCATTTCACCCCAGTCCGCTTCATCGATGTGATATTTGCTGCATTCGTTGGTTTTATCGCAGTCATCTGGTTTAAGATCATAGACCTGGTTCAACGATTACGAAATCCAAAGACAGGGTAACCAGAAACAAGGCCTCCTGCTTCTTCTTAACATTTAAAAGCATTTAGATGATTCATAGGAGACCATGGACTACGAAACCCTCCACCTATCAATACAAGGAAAAACCGCCTTTATTGTTCTTAATCGTCCTGATCGGTTGAATTCTTTTGACATGCGGCTAGGACACGAGCTGTACGAAGTGCTCCATGATGTCGGCAGAAACCCTGATGTCTGTTGTGTCGTAATCAGAGGAACTGGAAAGGGGTTCTGTGGTGGAGGCGATGTCAAAGAAATGCATGCAGCAGCAGATAAATCTCGGTTTCTACGGGATCTTACCAGAGCGATCCACCGGTGTGTTATCGAGATACGTAGCATGGAAAAACCAGTGATTGCTGCAGTCAATGGTGCTGCGTTTGGTGCAGGGTTATCCCTTGCGCTTGCCTGTGATATGATCATAGCTGTGAAAGATGCCAAGATGAATACCGCATTCATCGGCATCGGTCTTGCACCAGGGTGTGGGACACAGTTTGTCACAAAAACCTTGGGATATCAGAAAGCCTGTGAGTATATCCTTACCTCAAAAACGTTTACCGCGGAGGAGGGCTACCACCTCGGATTGATTAACAAGGTCGTCGAACCAGACCAACTGGATGCAGCTCTTCAGGAGGTCATCTCCACGTTCCAAGGTCTCCCACCAATAGCGGTTGGGAAAGCAAAGATGCTGATTAATAAAAGCTTGGAGAACGACATGATTTCACATCTGGAGCTGGAAAGCAAGACTGCAGCATGGTCCGCCGGAACCCAGGATTTTGCTGAGGGAGTCGCAGCATTCGTCGAAAAACACAAACCTCAGTTTAAAGGAAAATAGACGAGGCATCGACGATCGTCGATACCTTTATGGAAACCTTTATGTATCACATCCCTATGAATGCGATAGCATACCAAGGGGAGGTCGCAGGATGAACTATGAAACCCTTGTCATAACAAAAAAAGACGATATCACTACCGTGACATTGAACCGACCAGAGGTCCATAATGCGATGAATGAAACCCTGATGAAAGAGCTGACACATTGCTTTCAACACCTCTCTGTTGATGATTCGGTCACCGCCGTCATCCTCACCGGAAATGGGAAATCCTTCTGCGCAGGAGCTGATCTTACCTGGATGAAACAGATGGTTACCTATACCATGGAGGAAAACAAGAAAGATAGCCGTCTCCTCCTTGATATGTACGAGACGATACACTCCTGTCCAAAACCCGTTATTGGACGAATCAACGGAGCTGCCTTTGGTGGCGGTATCGGACTGCTCGCCGTCTGTGATATTACGATTACGACCCCTGAAACACTCTTTGCATTCAGCGAAACAAAACTTGGGATCATCCCTGCCGTCATCTCCACGTTTGTCGCCCCCCGCATGACACCGGCGACGATGCGACGACTCTTTATTACCGCAGAACGATTCGATGCTACATCTGCCCAGAGAAACGGGTTAATCGACCTAGTCGTTCCTCTGGAAAAGCTCGATGAGACGGTCTTATCATGTATTGAACAAGTCAGATCCTGTGGACCTGCTGCTATCCAAGAAGTCAAACATCTCATTTACAATCTTCAAAAAATGAAAATCAACGATTTTAAAGAGTACACCGTTGAAAAAATCTCGGAGCTACGCGTCTCAGAGGAAGGCCAAGAAGGAATCAAAAGCTTCCTTGAGAAACGAAAACCTCTTTGGAGAAGGTAACAGACATGTTTAAAAAAGTCCTGATCGCAAATCGAGGGGAAATTGCAGTACGTATCATCAAAGCCTGCCAAGAGATGGGTATCAGGACCGTCGCAGTGTACTCAGAAGTCGATAAACACGCTCCTCATGTCCAGATCGCGGATGAATCCATTAACCTTGGGGACCCTACTCCCTCTGAAAGTTATTTAAATATCGCAAAAATCATTGAGAACGCAAACAAAGTACACGCAGAGGCGATCCACCCGGGGTATGGGTTTCTTGCGGAGAACCCTGATTTTGCCAAAGCCTGTCTTGACTCCGGTATCACCTTCATCGGCCCAACCCCTGAGGTCATCCGACTCATGGGCGATAAAATCGAGGCGAAAAAAACAATCGCTCATGCACACGTCCCGGTCATCCCAGGATATAATGGCATCCAACAGGATATCCCCACCCTTATAAAAGAAGGAAAAAAAATAGGATTCCCTCTCCTGGTAAAAGCAACCGCAGGGGGTGGTGGGAAAGGCATGCGGATTGTTCATAAGGAATCTGAGCTTGAACAATGCATTGAAAGTGCGAAACGAGAGGCGAAATCCGCGTTTGGAAACGACTCCGTCTTCCTGGAACAGTACATCGATAAACCCCGTCACATCGAGTTTCAGATTCTCGCCGACCACCATGGGAACGTGATCCATCTCTTCGAACGCGAATGCTCCATCCAACGACGCCATCAAAAAATCATCGAAGAAACACCCTCTCCTGTGATGACACCGGACTTGCGAGAGAAAATGGGCAAAGCCGCAGTCGCCGCAGCAACAGCTGTCGGATACACCAATGCGGGCACCATCGAGTTCATGGTCGATGGAAACCAAAACTTCTACTTCATGGAGATGAACACCCGTTTACAAGTCGAGCATCCCATCACCGAGGCGACCACCGGAATCGATCTGGTGAAATGGCAGCTTCGCATCGCAAGCGGCCAGGAACTTACCCTGAAACAGAACGACATCACCCAACGAGGACATGCCCTGGAATGCCGAATCTACGCTGAGGACCCCTCCAACGGGTTCCTCCCCAGCATCGGGACCCTGGAGAAAGTCGACCTCCCCAATGGACCAAACATCAGAAACGACACCGGTGTTGAAACCAACTTCCATGTCAGCTCCTATTATGACCCGATGCTTGCAAAACTCACCGTCAATGCGGAGAATCGGGAAGAAAGCATCAACAAGATGATCTGGGCACTCTCCCATTACGTGGTCATTGGGGTGACCACCAACATCTCATTCCTCAAAAAAGTCCTGGACCATCCCGAGTTCCGCAAAGGAAACATCACCACCCATTTCATCAATGACTATTTCCACGACTGGCTTATCACCAAAGAAGGACTCCCCCTCGACGCCTTAATAGCACTCGCGGTCTACGATTCCCTACACACCCAAAGACAGGAGATCGTCCGCTACAAAGAAGCAGATCCACACTCCCCCTGGCAGCACGTGGGACGATGGCGGATGGGGGTCTAACCGTGTTTATCAACTACGAACATAATACTCATGTCTACAATATCACCGTGGAACGCCGCGACAACCAGTTCTTCATCACCTATGACAACAACGAGTACACCGTGGTTGCCTCAGAACTGAAACCCGGGCATCTCTCGATTCAACTAGGGGACCGCATCATCAAAAGCATCATCACCCAAGGCGAAGAAGACAAGTTTGTCTTTATCGACGGCAGCATCTTCAAAGTCAAACGCATCGAACTAACCGGCAGGAAAAAAACCGAGAAACGAGAAGGAGACCTCCATTCACCCATCTCCGGGACCGTCGTCAGCTGCAAAGTCAAAGAAGGATCCCTCATAAAAAAAGATGATGTGATCCTCATCATTGAAGCCATGAAAATGGAATACCTCATCCGTGCCCCCTATGACGGGGTCGTCAAAAAAACTTATTTTAAGGAAAAAGATCAAATCGAGATCGGCCAACTCACCGCTGAGATCCAAAAACAGGAGGAATAAAAAATGGAAATCATCGAAACCACCATTAACACCTCAAGCAAGGAATATAAGGAAAACTACGCTCATTATGAGACCCTTGCAAAGGACATGAAGGAAAAGATTACTCATGCGATGAAAGGAGGCGGTGATGAAGCAGTTAAACTACACAAATCACGCAAAAAGATGCTGGCTCGAGAACGGATTGACGCGTTACTGGACCCTGAGACACCCTTCATGGAGTTCAACACCCTTGCTGGTTTTGACATGTACGACAACAAAGCACCCGCCGCAGGGATCGTCACCGGCATAGGCATCATCCATGGACGGGAGGTCGTCATCGTCGCCAACGATGCCACCGTCACCGGCGGCACCTATTATCCTATCACCGTCAAAAAACACCTCCGCGCCCAGGAAATCGCCATGGAGAACAACCTTCCCTGCATCTACCTGGTCGACTCCGGTGGAGCATTCCTCCCCATGCAGGATGAGGTGTTCCCCGACCGAGAACATTTCGGAAGGATCTTCTACAACCAAGCAAAAATGTCCTCCCTGAAGATTCCACAGATCGCCTCAGTCATGGGATCCTGCACCGCCGGGGGTGCCTATGTCCCTGCCATGTCTGATGAAACCATCATTGTGAAAGGAACCGGGACGATATTCCTTGGTGGACCACCACTGGTGAAGGCGGCGACAGGGGAAGAAGTCACCGCAGAGGACCTGGGAGGCGCAGATGTCCATTGTCGAGAAAGCGGTGTTGCTGACCACTACGCACTCGATGACCCTGACGCTATCCGGATCTGCCGCAACATCATCGAAAACCTCAACCGACCAGAAAAAACCTATCTGGATGTAAAAAAACCTGAGGAACCCGCTTATGATATCAAAGAAATCTATGGGATCCTCTCAAAAGACCCCCGGAAACCCTTCGAAGTCCAAGAGATCATCGCCAGGATCGTGGACGGATCACGATTCCATGAGTTCAAAGCATTATACGGCACCACCCTCGTCTGTGGCTTCGCCCGCATCATGGGATACCCTGTTGGGATCCTTGCAAACAACGGTGTGCTCTTCTCAGAATCCGCCCTCAAAGGCTCCCATTTCATCGAACTATGCTGCCAACGGAAAATCCCCCTTGTGTTTCTTCAAAACATCACCGGTTTCATGGTAGGACGCAAATACGAAGCTGGAGGAATCGCCAAGGATGGAGCAAAAATGGTCACTGCGGTCACCTGCGCCCAGGTCCCAAAATTCACCGTCATCATCGGAGGATCCTTCGGAGCAGGCAACTACGGGATGTGCGGCAGAGCCTACGGCCCCAGACAACTCTGGATGTGGCCAAACGCACGGATCTCCGTGATGGGAGGACAACAAGCGGCGACCGTCCTACTCACCGTCAAACGAGACCAACTCTGGAGAAAAGGCATCGAGATGACCAAAAAAGAAGAAAAAGAACTCACCGACCCGATCCTGCGGAAATACGAGGCAGAAGGCAACCCCTACTACAGCACCGCACGTATCTGGGACGATGGGATCATCGACCCAGTCGACACCCGACTAGTCCTCGGACTGGGAATCTCCGCGGCGATGAACGCACCAATCCCCGACTGGAAACCGGGCGTCTTCCGGATGTAAAGACCTGATGTTGGTACCACCATGACATATGATGTAATCGTTGTAGGTGCCGGACCAGCTGGTTCGACTGCAGCAAAACTCCTCGCAGAAAAGAAAGTCAACGTCCTCATCCTTGACAAAGCAACTTTCCCCCGAGATAAACCCTGCGGTGGTGGACTGCCCACCCGCGTGCAGAAACGCTTCCCCTACATCGAGCCATTTCTTGATTCAGTCTCCTATGGGACGACCATGTTTTCCTCCTCCCTGAGATACCGATGTGACCTGGTCCGGGAAAAACCATTCCTCGAAATGGTGCTTCGAAAAGACTTCGACCAACAGCTGCTCAGCCTTGCACAGCAAGCAGGGGCCACCTTCCAAGCAGGGAAATCTGTCATCGATGTCATCGTACAAAAAGAAAAAGTCTCTGTCATGCTCGAGGATGGACAAACCCTGGAAACCCAGATGGTGATAGGCTGCGATGGGATGCACAGTGTCGTTGCGGAGAAAACAAATCTAGCAAAAAAACTCGAAGTCCTCTGCGTCTCCCTCGTGCAAGAACAGCCCATGACTCCCAAGCAACTGACAACGTTTTTTACAAAAAAACGCCTCATATACCTCTTCATAAAAGCCCATGGGATCGCCGGGTACGCCTGGGTGTTCCCCAAGAAAAATACCATCAACATTGGGATTGGTGAATTCCAATCTGCGCTCCCCAAAGATAAACCGCGAGTCCCCTTAAAAGAGACTTATGAAAAGTTCATCGCAACTCTGAAAGAAAAAAACCTGCTTCCAAGAGATTTCCCTGTCGAAAACCTCAAAGGAGCGACCCTGCCGATCTTTCCCCTGGAAAACACCTATGGTGACCGGGTCGTCCTCTGCGGGGATGCCGCAGGGTTCATCAACCCAATCACCGGGGAGGGTATCTACTATGCGATGGTCTCCGGGCAGCTTGCAGCACAGGTCATCGCAGAAGGACTGAAAACCAAGGATCTGAGTTACCAGTTCCTATCTCGATATCAGAACCTATGGAACGATGATTTCGGCAGAGACCTCAAAGCCCTGGGAAGATTCAATAACCAATGGGGGAAGGACTCAGAGAAAATCGTTAGACTGATGATGCGAGATAAGAAATTCGCAAAACTCATTATCGGTGTGACCGGAGGTCAGATTAGTTTCCGGAAATACCGGACGGCACTGATCCTCCGCTACGTGTATCTCGCCTTGAAAAATCTTTTTAGAACGAAAGAAAAATAAAAAAAAGTGAGGGTTGATTATTTTTTCCGCAGTTCTCGTCGGAGAATCTTCCCCGAGATGGTCTTTGGGAGCTCATCCATGTATTCGATGATTCGGGGATACTTGTATGGTGCGGTGACTTTCTTCACATGTTCCTGAAGTTCTTTGGTGAGAGTCTCTGATGGTTTGTATCCTTTGATAAGTACCACATAGGCTTTTACAACAATCCCCCGGACGCCCTCAGGATCTGGTGCTCCGACGACCGCGCACTCAGCGACCGAGTCATGTTCGATGAGTGCTGATTCAACCTCGAAAGGTCCGATCCTGTACCCCGATGATTTAATGATATCATCGTCCCGACCAACGAACCAGAAATACCCATCCTGATCTTTATAGCCAAGATCCCCTGTGAAATAATAGTTATTTTTGAATGCTCGGTTCATGATATCAGGGTCTTTCCAGTATTCTTTGAAAAGCCCTGGGGGTCGTACATCCCCGATATACAGCGCGATGTTCCCGATATCATTTGTCTTTAGTTCCTTGGCATCATCATCCACGATTCGAACATCATGGCCTGGGGTTGGTTTTCCAACGGACCCGTATTTTATGGGCATGAACGGAAAGTTCGACAAGACACATACCGTCTCAGTCTGTCCGAAGAAATCATAAATCTCATGGCCGTAAGCCTCCTTCCATACTCTGATGACCTCGGGGTTGAGTGGCTCACCAGCACTCATGCAATGCCGTAGTTTGAGTTTATATTTTTTCAGATCCATCTGGATGAGCATCCGGTACACCGTTGGTGGAGCACAAAACGTTGTCACACCGTATTTCTCCATTGCTTTCAATAATCCATCTGCATCGAAACGACCAGGGGTTTCCCATTGGATGATGGCTGCTCCGACGATCATCTGACCGAAGAGTTTTCCCCAGGCGGCTTTTGCCCATCCTGTTTCGGAGACGGTCCAGTGCAGATCACATTTTGTGAGCGCTTGAGCGAATTTCGCGGTGACCTCATGACCCAAGGGATAACTATGGGTGTGCAGAACCATCTTTGGGTGACCCGTGGTTCCTGAGGTGAAGTAAATGAGGAGTGGTTCGTCTGATCGGGTTTTCCCGATGTCTTTTTGAGAGAGTTCTCTGGATGCATCCTTCATCTCCTCGGTGTAGTTGAGCCATCCGTCGCGTTTTCCATCCACAAGCATGATGTGTTTCAGGGTCGGGCAGTTCTTTCGGACGGCTTCCACCCGGTCCGCGTGATCCAGGTCGGTTAGAACCATGGTTGCTTCTGCTCGGTTCACCCGGTATTCGATGTCTTTGGAGGTGAGCAGGACTGTTCCAGGCATCGGGACGACCCCGAGTTTGAACATCCCGATGAGTGCGATGTACCATTCAGGGATGCTCTGAAGGATGACCAACACTCGGTCTCCTTTCTTTATCCCGAGTTTTTGAACCACGTTCGCAAATTGATTTGATTGGACTTTTAGGTCATAAAACGTATGGTACCGTGGTTTTTCTCCCGTCTTGTCAATGGAGATCAACGCGAGTTTTGTGCGATCCTCTGCCCATTGGTCGACGACATCAAATCCGAAGTTGTAGTAGGTTGGTACTTTCCAGTGGAATGATTTGTAGAGTTCTTCGTATCTGTCTTTTTTAAACACGGTTTCACATTTCGTCTCTTTTGTTGTCATGGTTTGTTTCAACCCCCTTTTTTTTTGTAAATGGTTAGAGTCCCAGGCGTTTTGCAATAACTCTCCGTTGAACCTCTGAGGTTCCCTCGCCGATCTGTGTCAGTTTAACATCTCGATAGAATCGTTCTAATGGGAGGTCACGCATGTATCCATGACCACCATGGATCTGTATCGCATCCCTGGTTGCTTTCATCGCGATGTCTGATGCGTAGAGTTTCGCCATGGATGCTTCAATGCTGAAGGGTACTCCTTTTTCCTCCAGGTAGGCTGCTCGCATGACAAGTAGGCGTGCCGCGTCGATAGTGGTGGCCATGTCTGCAATCATCCATTGAATGGCCTGGTTCTTCCCGATGGGTTTGCCGAACTGTTCTCGTTGTTTTGCGTAAGCGAGGCTTTCATCGAGGGCGCCTTGGGCGATTCCCACGGCCATGGCTCCAATTGCGGTTCTCCCCCGGTCCAGGATGTTCATAGCACCCACAAACCCGAGGTTTTTTTCTCCAAGAAGGTTTTCTTTTGGTATGCGGCAGTCCTCCAGGATGAGTTCTGCGGTACGGCTTCCTCGTAATCCCAGTTTGTCCTCGAGTTGTCCGACGGTGAACCCGGGGGTGTCTTTTTCTACGATGAAGGCGCTGATTCCTTTTGCTCCAAGTGTTTTGTCGGTTTTTGCCATCACGGTGGTGACGATTGCGATGTCCCCGCTGGTGATGAATTGTTTTGTGCCATTCAGGACCCATTCATCTCCTTCGAGGACCGCGGTGGTTTGTAATGCGGCGGCATCCGATCCCGCATTTGGTTCAGTGAGTGCCCAGGCTGCGATTGCTTCCCCATGGAGGAGCTGTGGGAGGTATTTCTTACGTTGCTCCTCAGTGCCTTTCTCGTAGATATGTCCGACGCCAAGACTATTGTGCGCCTCGACGGTGATACCAGTTGATCCGCAGACCCTGCTGATCTCTTCCAGGGCGATCATGTAGCAGATTTTATCAATCCCTGCCCCGCCGTGTTTCTTTGGGACGGTCATGCTCATGAGTCCCATTTTCCCCATTTTTTTGTACAGCTCCCAGGGGAAGTATTCTTCTTTGTCGATTTTTGGGGCAAGTGGTTTGATTTCTTTTTCAGCAAACTCTCTGACTGTTTTTTTGAATAATTGTTGCTGTTCTGACAGTTGGAAATCCATAGGTATCCTCGTACCCAGCATAAGTCACAAGTCTTTAAATTTACGCTTCAAGTGGGTCGAAGATTTTTTGTAGGGACATTGGATGTGGATAGTGGGTGGTTTTCCAGTGGTTCTCTGTATGGAAACAATGGATGTGAGAAGGGAATGGTTCTTATGAGTACGGAGCGAATGGTTCAAAAGGGTACAGGTAAGCTAGTCGGATGGCATGATCCTGATGAGAATCGTCAGTGGGTGTTCGAGAATAAGTCTCGTGGTCTTATCGATAAGCAGATGTCTGTCTCAGAGGCGGTGTCTCGGTTCATCTCTGATGGTTCGTTACTTGCCATGGGTGGGTTTGGGCATGTACGGGTGTCCATGGCGGTGGTGTATGAGATGATTCGTCAGCGAAAAAAACATTTGCTTTTGACAGGGAAAACCGCGGTCCATGACCTAGATGTGCTGGTTGGCTCGGGGGTCGTTGATCAGGTGGAGGTTGCCTATTCGTTTGGTCATGAGCTGCGGGGGTTATCTCCTGCGTCTCGACGTGCGGTCGAGACAGGGAAATGTAAGGTGACTGGAGAGATTAGTAACGCGGGGTTTCAATGGCGTTTTCTTGCTGCGATGATGGGTCTGCCGTTCATCCCGACGCGGGTGATGCTGGGGACGGATACGTTTGCGCATAGCTCTGCGCAGAGCATGGTTGATCCTTTTAGTGGGAAGCCGGTGTGTCTTCTCCCCGCGTGTTATCCGGATGTCGCGGTGATTCATGTGCCACGCTGTGATAAGTTTGGGAACGCGCAGATTGATGGGATTACGGTGGAGGATTTCGAGTTGTCCCGGGCGGCTCGTCATCTGATTGTGACGACAGAAAAGATTGTTGAGACGAAGAAAATCCGGCAGGAGCCTTGGAAGACAGTGATCCCGTTTTATCTAGTAAGCGCGGTGGTGGAGACACCCTTTGGGTCGCATCCGTGTCAGATGCCGTATCAGTATTTCTTCGATGAGGATCATATCGGTGAATGGCTCTCTGTGTCTGCAACAGATGAGGGTGTGCAGCGGTATCTTGAGAAGTACGTGTTTGGAGTGAATGATTTTTCCGAATATCTAGGTTTAATTGGTGGGAAGAAAAAGATGCAGCAGCTTGCCAGGATCGAACGGTTCGAGGAGCCGATGACCGCCCCTTGGTTGAAAAGCAAAAAAGGTAAACCCGTTGGAAAGGAAGTGTACTCAGAAACGGAGTTGTTGGCGTGTGTTGCGAGTCGGATGTTGCAGGATAATAAATCTGTGTTCGTTGGAACGGGTCTGCCGATGATCGCAGCGATGCTTGCGCAGCGGACCCATGCGCCAAACCTGCTGTTGTTCTTCGAGGCAGGGGGGATTGGTCCTGAGATGCCGGTGCTTCCGATATCGGTGGGGGACTCGCGCACGTTTTATTCTGCGGTGGCTGCCTCCAGCATGCATGATTCCATGGCGATGGCTCAGGCAGGCTATATCGATTATGGGTTCCTGGGTGGTGCGCAGATTGATAAGTATGGGAATCTGAATACCACGGTGATCGGCCCATATGAGCATCCGAAGGTGCGTCTCCCCGGGAGTGGGGGGGCGAATGATGTGGGGACCCTTTGTCATCAGACGATCATTTTGATGCGGCAGGATAAGCATCGGTTCCTGGAGAAACTTGATTTCTTGACGACACCGGGGTATCTGTCTGGTTTTGAATCACGTGAGAATGCTGGATTGCCGAAAGGCAGTGGACCGTATCGGGTGATCACCCAGCTAGGAGTATATGGATTTGATGCGCAGTCGAAACAGATGATGTTGCTGTCGTTGCATCCTGGGGTGAGTGTTCAGCAGGTTACTGAAAACTCTGGTTTTCCTATACAGATCCCTGACCAGGTTTCAAGGACAACCCCGCCAACGCAAAAAGAGCTGTCTCTCTTGAAGAAAATAGACCCTGCTGGTATGGTGATTGGAAAATAACAAGATGCCGACAAGAGGATTTTTTTTCATTTTCACTGTTTGATAATATTATTATAGAGGAACCTTCTTAATTACTACAAGATGTCGAGAACACACGTATCACGCTTTTCCGTTGTTCATCGGATACTTGGAATAGGGATCATCGTTTTGTTACTCATCCCTGGTTTTGTTTTATCATCTCAAACAAGGCAGGATACTGCCTTAGGTGTCTTTTCACGGGGGGATCTCCTTTGTGTTGGTGGGAGCGGGGAAGGGAATTATTCGAACATCCAGGATGCGATTGCGGACGCCCAGGATGGAGACACTATCTATGTGTATGATGATTCGTCCCCGTATTTTGAGCATCTAGTTATTGATAAATCAATCATCCTTCGAGGTGAGGAAATGTCACCTCCGCAGATTAACGGCTCATTGCTTGATTCCGCCTTGGATACCATTCTTGTGAAGGCAGATTTTGTCAACATTCATGGGTTTGAAATCACCATGAATCTTGGGCATTATTATCAGGCAGCAGTCAAAGTTGAAAGCAGAAATGTGACCATCAAAGAATGTCGTATCATGGAGAACGAATGGGTTGGTATCTACTTGCTGAATGCATCCTTTTGTATCATCAAGGAATGTGAGTTGTACAACAACCTCATCGCGATTCATCTGGTGAACTCACAAAACAATGTAATTTCGGAGACACTGTGTCATGAGAATGCGGATGGTATCACCTTGTATCAGTCCTCCCATGATAACCAGCTGTTGAATATTATCTGTTCTGAGAATCGTTTTGATGGTATCCTTATTCAGCAATCCTCCGGGAATCACATCATCAACTGTGTCTGTGAAAATGGGTATAGTGGGATTAGTCTGCCCTATGCTCCTGGTACGATGATGCGGAATAACACTCTTCTGAATAATTATGCGAACTTTGGGGTGGGATCATCCTTTGTTTCTGATTTCCTCTGTGACATTGACACTTCAAATACCATCAATGGAAAACCCCTGTATTATCTCATCAACCAGCAGAATCTGGCCTTTGATGAAACAACAGAGATTGGATTCCTTGGGTTGATTCTCTGTCAGAACATCTCTGTGAAAAACCAACAGTTCTCCCATAACTTCGAAGGCATTCTTCTGGCTGGTACGACAGATTCTTCTCTGGTGAACTGTAGTTTTCAGAGCAATGATGGCCATGGATTGTATATGATCTCCTGTCAGAACATCACGATACAATCCTGTTCGTTTCAAGATGGGTTCTGGGATGGTGTCTACCTGTATGACTGTTCGGATAATTTTCTAACGAATTGCTCCTATCAGAATTCTGTCACTGGTGTGAATCTTGCGATGAGTACTCAAAACATGATTCAGCATCAGATCATTTCTGATTGTACGAAGGGTGTCTCCCTTGATTCATCCCCGGGGAATATCCTCAGAGATATAAGGATGGTTCAATGTGGTATTCAGGTCTCAGGTATTACCGCTGCGGATTATGAGAATGATGTTGATACAAGCAACATCGTCAATGGAAATCCTGTGTATTATATGATCAATGAAACAAACATGTCTGTTCCCTTAGATGCGGGTCAGGTGATTCTGGTTCGCTGTAATGGATGTATCGTTTCCCACTGCTCCCTGAATAATGCTAGCATCGGGTTGATGCTTGCGTATAGCACCAAGAGTATCATTGAGGATAACATCCTTTCTGATAACAAGGTTGTTGCAGTCGATTTGGATGGAGCGAACAACGAAAACAACATCATTCGTGGAAATCTTATGGTTCGGAACAATTATGGGGTGGATGTGGATGCCTCAGACCTGAATCTGTTCCAGGACAACATCCTTCGTGAGAACGGGATGGGTTTTTCATTGAATAGCTGCGGGAAAAACACGATGTTTGGGAACAGCATCCAAAACGGCTCTATTGGAATCTTCCTTTTGTCATCCTCAGAGAACATCCTCCAAGAAACCCTGTTGAGAAATATGAGTTTATGCGGTATGTACCTGTATGACTCTTGTAAAAACACCCTTGATTCAAATGCGATGATGAACTGCAGCATCATAGTGCAAGGCAGTGATATGACGGCATATCAGAACGATGCAGATACGACCAATACCGTCAATGGAAAACCCTTGTATTATCTCTGCAGTCAACAACAGGTCACCATACCACGTGACGCAGGGGAAGTCATCCTAGTCGACTCCAAGGAGTGCACCATCAAAGACCTCCGGTTAGATCATGGGACTGTTGGAGTGCTGCTTGCCTACTCAACGAACAACACCATTCAAGGAAACATCATTCGAAACCAAAGCATCTGCGGTCTTAACGGTCTTTCTGGGGGCAACGATTTCAACCTCATTCAGGGGAACCTCATAGAGGGGAATGCAGACGGAATCGTTTTTTCCTTCTCCAGGGGCAACCGCATCCGGAAAAACACCATCCGCTCAAATGGAGGAGGACTGAGTCTTGACCAAACAGTGACGACATTTGTTTTTAGAAACACGATTTCGCAAAATAATAACGGTATCGTAGTATCGCAGGCGAATGAGAGCAGGTTCCTCTTCAATAACATCTATCAAAATTACGCCTATGGGTTGATCGCGCATGCCTGTGTGGTGACGGCTCGTTGGAACTGGTGGGGTGCGATGACTGGTCCACAACCTGAGGGCAACGGGGATACTCTCTGGGCTCCTGACAAAGGACAGATTCTTTCATCCCCTTGGCTTTGGTTCCCTGTTCTTTTCACAGGGCAGCTGCGGTACTGGTTCTTTCAGGTGAAGGAGTAAACAATGGTTTCTCAAACCACCTCCCGGGGAATGAATGATGTTATGTCTTCTCAGATCCATCAGGATCGACCAGATCTCTTTGGTTTGAGACCTGAATGGGAG
>JALOTN010000083.1 GCA_025457885.1 Thermoplasmatota archaeon
CCCATTCGGATACAACGTGAGGCCGAGTGGGGGGAACCCGCTGCCGGAGTCTAGTTGGAAATGGTATGGTCCGGATCCTCCAATGGGGTTGAGCGAGGGGTTCGCCTCGGTGCCGCAGAGGTCGTTTTCGTCGAAGCATTCTGGGTTGCAAAACGAATAGCTATAGGGTTCTCCGACGCGGGCATCGGGGAGTTGGTCATCGACGGTGAACTGGACCGGTGAGGGTGATTCAAAGATATTGTTTTGCTGCCCGGTGCATCCACTCAGCAGCAGTAAAAGACCTACGATGCTGAGTGTTCCAAGCACGAAATAGTTTTTTTTCATCAGAGTATCTCCTCAGCAGTCTATATCCTGAGATATCATAAAAAATGTTTGCTCTGATAGGAGTTTTTAAGGGTGTTTCCTTGTTTTTCTATCCTATTTATTCACCATTGTCATTTTTTCTATTTTATCTGAGTTACAATAGGGGCAGAACTCGATGGTTTGTTTCTCATGTTTTTTCCCGGTGGTCTCCCGTATTTTCGGGTCTGTGACAAAATTCCTATTGCAGCTTTTGCAATGCCACACCATGGGGGCACCTCCCTTCCAGTCCGAGTTTTGTTATCTTTTTCCCGTTATATGAATGTTATGACCCTCAGGGAACATCTGTGGAACTAACCTCGTATTACATTGTTTTTGTGGGTTTCAAAGAACAGATTTTTATAGGAGAATAGTATTATTTTAATTGGATATGTGGAGGAAAGGTCAATGGTTCAGAGGTTTTTTATTAAAAAAGGGGTTGTTTTAGGAATCATTTTCTTGTTTGTTGGGACCTGCGTTGTTCCATCGATTGCACATGCTACCGTAGGCTTCTTTCAACTCTCATCGCAAGGGAACTGGTTGTACGTTGGCGGGTCGGGTCCGGGGAATTTTTCGAAGATTCAGGATGCGATTAATAACGCATCTGACGGTGACACAGTTTTTGTTTATGATGACTCCTCGCCCTATTCTGAGAATATAATCATTGATAAATCAGTTTCTCTGATTGGTGAAAATCGAAATACAACCCTCCTCTGGGGTAATAACCAAACCGAGGATACGATTCTGCTTCAAGCAGAAAATGTCATGATTACACAAATAACCGTTCGAGCAGAAAATCTTACCCATGTTATTCATGTCGAAGAAGACAACGCTCGTCTCATTGGTAATATATTCATTAATGGTCTTGGAATAGGTTTTTTTAATTTTGGGGAGAATTCTATCATTGAAAATAACCTGTTTTTTAATTGTCCTCTAATGATTTTGGGAGCGGCGAATATCATCATTCGAGGTAATATGATGGAGAATCTTGATGGATGTATAGGAATTCTTTTTGCCACCTCCTGTACTGTAGAAAATAATATCATAACCGGCGGAGGATTATCGATTGTCGAATTATTTGGTGAATCCTTCAAAATCATTCATAACACTATCCGATGGAACGATAGTTCATATGTTCCTTCCCATGCGGGACTCAACCTCGTGAATTGTTACAATAGTATCGTCCAAGATAATCAACTGACGAACTGCGGTATTTTGCTTAAAAATAGACCTGGAGGAGAAATAACGAATAATTATGTGAATGGAAAACCTTTTGTCTACCTTCATAACACGAAAAACACAGTTATCGATGATGCTGGGCAAGTCCATGCTGTCGATTGCTGCGATATAACTATACGAAATCTCACTATCTCAAATGTTACTCAAGGTATTACTCTGTATAATGTGAGAAACTCGCTTATTAAGGATAACACTATTTCAGAATGCAGTGAATGCATTTATGGAACGTTTTTCTACTGTGCTTTTGAAAACAACACTTTTGATTCCTGTGAGATGGGAATGATGTGTAGAGGAAAACAGAATGATATTCGTAAAAATCGTTTCATCAATTGTAGCATATTTGGTATTTTTACAAGTGCCACAGAGGAGATTCAAAATAATACATTTACTCTCTGTTTCACAGGGGTTTGTTTGGCAAGAGGACTCTGTGCTTCTAATAGAATCGAGAATTGTTCGATTGGGATACGCTGTAGTGGATGGAGCGCGATCCGTGTTACTTCTAATTCGATTCGCTTTTGCGGGACCGGTATCGTCGCTGGTGATTCTGGACTTATGTCGCGACAAACATCTGAACTGTCCACTGACATGATAATATCAATGCCGCGGCTTTTTCGACGCGAGATTAGTTATAACAATATTATCAACACCAGTGTTGATGCATCATTTATGAATGCTATTTTTACCCATTGGATCGGGAACTACTGGGGGGAACCGTATGAGAAACCAAAAATCATTCATGGGTATCTCAAATATGATCCCTACTGGGGTCCTAGGATTGAATGGATTAATATTGATTGGCGTCCTGCTTCGGAACCCTATACTATACCCTGGATGAGAGAATAAAGAAAAAACTATTAGTTAGAGTCATTGATTTGGTTCGAGAGGGGTGCTGTCCTTGTACAGTACCTGAGTTGAGAAACGAGAAATCATTAACAGTATCTGGATGGAGTTGGTTATGAGAAAAATCCTGGTGGTGAACGGGTGTCTTCGGATGGAACAGAGTGCAACAGAAAAGATCCTTACTCCTTTTTATGAGGGGATGCGACAGGCAGGTGGGACGGTGGAGATGTTTTATCTGAAACGGATGAAGATACATCCCTGTGAAGGAGATTTCATCTGCTGGGCACAAACCCCCGGAGTCTGTCCTCTTCAGGATGATATGCAGATCTTGTATCAAAAAATGCGAGAGGCGGACATCTTGGTGTTTGCTACCCCGGTCTACATCCCGTTGCCTGGTCAGATGCAGGACGTGTTAAACCGTATGGTTGCGTTGATTGACCCTCTGGTGCGAACCAGGAACTGTCGTACCCGCGGGGTGTTTCGAAAGGAATTCACTATTAAAAAACTGGCGCTGGTGTCTTCGTGTGGTTGGTGGGAGCTAGGGAATTTTGAGACGGTGGAGAGGATTGTCCGAGAGCTTGCAGAGGATGGAAGTGTCAACTACGCTGGAGCAGTTCTTCGGCCACATATACAATGGTTAGGGAAAAACCCGGAAAAAGCTAAGGAAATCTTCCAAGCGTCTCGAGATGCTGGGTTTCAGCTGGTGAAAAAAGGAACAATGTCGGAAGAAACACTACACGTCGTTAGTCAGCCACTGGTGTCGAATGCTCGGTTCTTGGAGATGGAGCGGAATGCGTATCGATAGGTTGTTGTGATTGGTTGGCTCCGGAGCAAGGGAGGAAAAAATTTAATTGGAATTAAAATACGTTTTTTCTCCGGAGCCACTGCACCCCGGAAATTAACAAGTGTTAATAAATTTTTCGTAGGTGGCTGTGGAGGTATGTGGATTGCGACAGGGCGTTCTTCTCACGAGGTTGGGAAAACCATCTGTTGTATTGACCGCCTTCTGAGACAATAAGGGGTGGTTCCTGAAAAAGAGGACCGCGTCTCTCCCTAAATTTTTTTTTTGGGTGGGACGCAGGTGGTCGGTTCAACATTTGGTTTTTTTTCTTTCGTGTGATGATAGGCGTATCACAAAATTTTATAAAAGTTGGACAAACATATAATTATAATAAATTTTTTTAATTGTTTGTAGAAGAAAGAGAAAAGAAATCTTTTGTAGTGGGAGAATATTCTCAATAGTGAGGTAATGATATGGGAAAGAAAATATATGGAATCATAGCAATTGGGCTGGTATTCGCGCTGCTCCTCCCAATCAGTAGCGCTTATGCAACATACGACTGTGAGTTATCCGCGGTTGGAATCCTTCGGGTCGACCGAGCAAATAACGTGATCAAAGGATTCGTCTTCTTCGGAGACAACGACGGACAGGATCTGCGATTCGAATTCGTGAAAATCACCTTCGATTCCGCACGGACACCCATGGTTGTTCAAACCGGGATGCCTTTCTTGGTGCATCATATCGAATATAACCCGGCAAAGTAAAATCCAACCCATTTTTTTCTTTTTTTTCTTTTTTTTTCACGTATTTTTTTTCATTTACCCAAAAAAATTTTTCCAGTTCATGTATACGTGACGAAGGTGGCTCTGTTCCCTTATACCTACATGGTGCATTTTGTTTGAAGACTACATGATTCATGCATGTTTTTTTGGATCTTACAACCTCACAATATGGAGGTATATGATGAAGAGACAGCACTTTTATTGTGTTTTGCCCAACATATTGATATAAAGATTTAAATAAAGAGGACATGATTGTTTTATTTGGGAGCTTTATGGAAACGAAAAGAATGAGTGTGCTGTTGTGTGGTCTGCTGATGTGTTCTTGTTTTATTGTTCAGGGAAGTCCGCTGTCTGAAGAGTCGGCCTTTGTGATGATAACTCCAGCTGAGTTTGTTGATGAACTGGCGGTGTTGCAAGCGCATAAACAGAGCCATGGGATCTCCACTAAGATTGTTACTCTTGATGAGATTTTTTCAGGAGCGTATTTCCCACCCCAAGGAGATGACGCCGCAGAACAAGTGAAATATTTTATCGCACATGCCCATGAGATGTGGGATACCATGTTTGTACTGTTGGTCGGTGGGAAGGAACTCATGCCGGTACGCGAGACTCGCTGTTGTTTTTTCGGGGAGAATTCCTCTGAGATATATGTGTATTATTTCAGTGATTTGTACTATGCGGATCTTTATGATAGCCAGGGGGGTTTTTGCACCTGGGATTCCAATGATGACGGGATTTATGCGGATAAGAATCGATCTGGTGTGGTGGATAACGTTGATTTATACCCGGATGTCTGTGTCGGCAGAATTCTGACTAACACGGAATCTGAGGTTTCCACGGTGGTAGAGAAAATCATCACCTATGAGAATTCCACCGCTGGTCAATCCTGGTTTCATACGTTGGTGGTCTGTGGTGCGGATGACGCGCGGTCTTTGTTGATCGAGGCAGCACTTCCTTTTCTGTTGGGCCGTCTGGGTGTCCCGGTATGGGAAGGGGAGTTTCTGGGGAATGCCGCGGCACGGATTCTTCCGGATTTTACGGTCAAGAAGATCTATGGGAGTGGTTTTTTCCGTCCCACTGTGAAGGCGTTGACAATCCGAAACATTAACGAGGCGATTGATGAGGGTGCAGGTTTTCTGATGTTTAATGGGCATGGGTCGCCGGATTGTGCGATGGTAGCGAATTTCCCGTTTCTACGGTCGTTGTGGCTGCCGTATCCTCATCAGTACACTGGTGCTGATGTCGCAGGGCTTTCGAATGGGTTTAAACTGCCGGTGGCTTTGTTCGGGGGGTGTAACTGTGGGGATTTCAATGCCTCAGACAGTCCGATTGCTTGGACGTTCGTTGCTCATAAGACCGGTGGGGCGATTGCGAGTCTG
>JALOTN010000042.1 GCA_025457885.1 Thermoplasmatota archaeon
ACCCGGAAATGCTCTCCATGATGCTTCCGGCCATTATACAGGTCCCACAGCTCAGGGCGTTGGTTTTTCGGGTCCCATTGACCAAAATCATTCCGATGGGAGAAAAACCGCTCCTTAGCCCGTGCTTTTTCCTCATCCCTGCGTCCCCCTCCAATGGCAGCATCGAATTTGTGTTCATGAATCGTGTCAAGCAACGTAGTGGACTGTAAGTAATTCCTGGTCGCAAACTTCCCAGTTTCATCCTTTACCCGCCCCGTATCAATGGATTTCTGCACCGAGCCAACCAGCAAGCGGACATCAAGGTATTTCACAAACTCATCCCTAAATCGTAATACCTCTGGGAAATTATGTCCTGTGTCGATATGCAGCAAGGGATAGGGTATTTTTGCTGGGGAGAACGCTTTTTTTGAAAGATACCCAAGGACGATTGAATCTTTTCCACCAGAAAAAAGCAACACCGGTCGTTCGAACTGAGCTGCGACCTCACGGATGACAAAAATGGATTCAGCTTCGAGTTTTTGGAGATGATTTAGGTAATAGCGTTTCATAGAGGGGATATCCTTTATACAGCAAACCTTCAAAAACCTTCCCAATTAAAAAAAACCAATAAAAAAATCATATTAAGAACTAACGGATTCTCTCCTATCATCACAGAAAAATGATGGTTTATGACATTGCTTCGGAATTCCTTAAAAGAAATCCCCTCTGCAGATATCAGACGGTTTCAAAAGAAGATTTTTTCTTTTTACACGAAAAACAAACGAGACCTCCCTTGGAGAAAGACGACAGACCCCTATAAGATCTTGCTCTCAGAACTCATGCTGCAACAAACACAGGTGAACCGAGTGAAGCACTATTATGAGCGGTGGATTGAGAAATGGCCGACCATTGAGACGTTTGCTTCAGCATCCCTTCCGGAGGTGCTTCAGATGTGGATGGGCTTGGGATATAACACCAGAGCAGTGAATCTTCATAAGACAGCTCAGGTCATCGTATCAGAATTCAAGGGGGATGTTCTTGCAGCGATTAAACACTACAAACAACTACCTGGAATTGGAAAGTACACCTCCCAAGCCGTTCAGATCTTCTCAACCAACGCGGACTTAGTCACGGTTGATACGAATATCCGGAGGATCCTGATTAGTGAATTTCATCTGCCAACCACGATATCAGACGTAGAACTCTGGAGCCTTGCAGAAACTTGTCTCCCCCAAGGGCTGAGTAGGGACTGGCATAACGCGCTTATGGATTACGGAGCACTGCATCTCACCGCACAAAAAACCGGCATCAAACCCAAAACACAGCAATCAAGGTTTGAAGGCTCCGACAGACAAATCCGGGCACAAATCCTCCGAGGTTTACTGCAGAAACCCCAGACGTTCTCCGAACTGGAAAAACTTGTTCACATCGACCGAGAACGACTCAAACCAATCCTAGAAAAAATGATTAAAGAACATATCATCATACAACAGGGCACAATCTTTCAATTACATCAATAAAAACTTTTTTCTCTCATAGAAAACAACGGGTGCCTCCTCCTTATTTTTTTGTTTTTTCCTACTTAAATCCCTCTCAGTAAATTTAATATATAAAACAAGTGTATATTAATTACAAGATATGAGACTCATCGGAAAACTCCTAATCATCATCATTCTCCTGGGATTTCTCCTGGGTGCTTCTGCCTACATTGTCATGTACACAGAAGATGGTGAAGGATCAGACACACAACCACCTCAAATCACCTTCACCTCTGGGAACTTCTCAGTCACCGCTGGTCAAACCGCCATAATCACTGCTATTTTCACTGACAACGTCAAAGTCACCGAAGCGACCGTATATTATAACACGGCTGTGTCGACAATCTGGAACTCACTATCTCTTCTCAATGAGAGTGTCAGCATCGATATTCCCCTAGGGACCTCCGATGATTACTATTATTATATCACCGTGGATGATGCTGCAGGAAATGGCCCTGTTGGAGCGCCTTCGATAGATGGCACTGAAGTGTTCACCATCACCGTAAAACAAAATAGTGATGATGAAGACTTCACCCATTATGTCTTTGTGGAGGAATCAACGTCGGTTACCTGTCGGTACTGTCCCAATGTTGGAGCCATCTTAGAAGAGTTAGAATCTTCCCATTCGTATCGATTTTATTATGTGAGCATGATTTTGGAAAACAGTGTCGCAGCAGACTACCTGTCATCTCATTATAATCGATTAGGAGATCCCACCCTCTACATCGATGGAGGCTACAAGGTCCTCCTTGGCGGGACTCAGCCAGAGACCAACTACACCAGTGCGATACAGGCGGCGGAAAACAGAGTAGTGTCAAAAATCAGCGTACGAGTCAACGCAGAATATAAAAACACGACCGGGACAATAGAGACCAGCGTTGAGGTTATCAACGGAGAAGAAGTCGGTTATACTGGAACCTTGCGGGTATACCTTGCTGAAATTATCTCCTCCCAGTTCAATGATTATAATGGTCTGAAATATAAGAATGGATTTGTCGATTTCATTTTCAACGAGGGATTCAGCGTTGATGCAATGAGTAGTCAGACCTTCACGAAAAGCCGATCCGTAGGGAGTCTTGATTATGAGAATCTTAAGATCATCGCTGTGGTCTTTAGTTCTGAAAAAAACGTTGCCTACTCTAACCCCCCTGCGAATGGGAATCCATTCGATGCATATTATGCAGATGCAGCAAACGAAACGTATGTGGCAAAGGGCGCACGAAATCTTCCCCCTGAGGTAGGGATTCTTTCTCCTCAGAAAGGAAAGATCTATATCCGAGGGAATCTCCGTTTACAATTTTTATATAAGAACAAACTACGACCGAACACCTGGATGATTGGGAAAGCCTCGATCGATACCTACGCAAAGGACGACTCTAAAATCACCCGAGTGGAGATTTATGTTAACGACAATCTTGTCGCAAATATGACAGAGCCGCCATATAATTGGACGCTTCCTATGAAGCTAATCAAGAAACCATTGATTCCTAAGGATTATACAATCACGGTGAAGGCATACGATGATACCAATAAAATGGCTACAGCGAGTATCGATGTGAAAGCCTGGTGGGCGTTCTAATCCTTATCCCTTTTATTATAAACTTTTTTTATGATGGAGTCGTCGTGCACCAAGCATAGTAACCATATTTCGAGCAAGGACAACGAAGAAGGGATAGAGTCCTCTAGGCAGATTCCGAATGATTCGCTGTATCGTAGAAAATGGATGATAATACTGGGCATAGATCCATTGAACCCCCTGCAGCAACTCTGTTGCGGTCATCTGTTTTGGAGCAAATACAACATGACCCATGTTATAGAACTTCCAATCTTTTGAAAGAATTCGTTTCTGCGCATCAAGTTTCGTAAATAAGGGTGTTCCTGGGAATGGCGTGAGAATGGAGAAATCAGCGACGTCGATTTTCATTTTTTTCATCGCATTTAATGTTTGCTCAAAGACCGCGGGGGTATCTGTATCAAACCCGAAGATGAAATCTCCGATGACGGTCATCTTGTTTTTCTGAATGTTTCGAATCGCCTGTTTGTAATCAGACACCGTGTTTGTTTTTTTCCCGACCGAATCAAGGGTATCTTGATTCAGCGATTCAAATCCAATGAGCCAGGCGATACAGCCTGCTTCTCTGGAGAGGCGGACAAGGTCTTCATCCTTTGCAAGGACATCTGCATTGCCATTGCAGAAGAATCGTTTCCGTAGTCCTCTCATCGCGTTAAATAATTCTTTTGTGTATGAAGGGTCAGTGGTTAAAGATGCATCATAGAACATGAGTGTCTTTTGTGGTATTTTTCGTATTTCTTCGATAACCTCTGATACCGGTCGTTTGAAATAGACTTGTCCCTCAGGGATGTTCGTCTCTGGGCAGAACTCACAGCTGAATGGACATCCGCGTGTCGCCTCCACTGCACCAGTCAGAATAAAACCTGGCAACTGAACGTTCATTGGTGGGAGATTCTGACCCGTGGAATAGGGTGGTGCATGATAGAATGGTTGGAGTTTCTTCTGCGCTAGGTCCTGAAGAATTGTGATCCATCCAGCTTCGTTTCTCCCGATAAGGACGCTGTCTGCGTGTTGTTTTGCCTCTTCGGGTAATCCTGAAGCATGGAATCCGCTGAGTACGACGATGATTCCTTTGTTGCGGAAGGAATCAGCAATCAGATACGCGCGGGGTGCTGTCGATGTCACATAATTGATAAGGACAACATCGTATGGTATGGAATAATCAATGTGTGAGAATCGTTCATTGACCACGGTTACCTGGTGCTGTATTGGTGTGATGGCGGCAAGCTCACGGGCTTGCAGTGTTGGGAGGATAGAAAAGGTGGTAAGCAATGTTTTTTCGAGGAACCTGTACCGTGCGCCTCCCATCCAAACGGTCTCAACGATGAGTATGTTCATTGCTCGTCTGTGGAGAATAAAGGCACAGCTATTTAAGGAATCGTACCTTTCACACGTCTAGTTCGGGAGCCGTATGAATCCGTTCTATAACCCAGTGTTCCTTGGGAAGATTCTGAAACGATATTTAGTGGATGTTGACCGGTTAGACCGGATCAATGAGGAGTCTTTACATCGATTTCAGGATACACGCCTTCGAAAACTCGTCCGATTCGCTGATACTGTTCCGTTGTATCATGAGAAATTCCAAACAGCGGGGGTTTCACCATCAGATATCAAAGGCATCGATGATCTTCACCGACTCCCGTGTGTGACTAAAGAGGATTTGAAACGTCATTACCCTGAGGGGATTATCTCCAGACGCGTCAGGAAGGATTCACTCATTGAAGTCTCCACGTCAGGAACCACCGGCAAGGTCCTTCCCCTCTATGTTGATCTTCTTGATATCGTCATGGGATTGTTTGCCTATATGAGGACCTTACATGAATATGACCTGAATATCTGGAATGATCGAATCACGATCATCGGTGATTTCGCGCCTCATACCGCAGAAAGTGGTTATGTAACGCGGGGGGTGCAACCGCGGTTCAATCTCACAGGGTTGTTCAAAAACGTCCAATGGTTGAACACCAATGATGATCCTAAGAAAGTCATTGCTGCTATCAATGAGTTCCAACCAGTGTTCATTGGTGGGTACGTCGGGATGCTTGGTCATCTGGCGTTGTTAAAAGAAACCGGGTTTGGGGATAACATCTCACCCCGATATATTGCAGCCACTGGATCGGTCCTCGATTCCTTCCTGAAATCCTACATAGAGAAAACATTTCAGACAAAGGTCTTTGAGGTCTACGGGGCGACAGAATCAGGATTGATCGGGTTTCAGTGTAAACAGGGAAGTTATCATCTCATGTCTGACCTTGTGTACGCGGAGTTCTATAAAAATGGGACACCAATTGAATCAGATGATGCAGGAGAAATGATACTTACGAAATTCCATGGGAGCGGCACGCCGATTCTTCGATATAACGCTATCAATGATATCGTTGCCCCCCTCCAGGGTTCTTGTTCCTGTGGGAAGGCGGGATCCCTCATAAAAAAAGTGTATGGGAGAAATGACTTAGCGTTGTATCGATCAGATGGGACGGTCCTGCTTCCCTCCACGTTTTCAGAAATTTACAGCAAACTGCTCTACGAACTACGAACAAATAAGGTACGGAACACCAAGATTATCCAACATGACTTCTCGAACCTGGAGATCCAGGTGGTGATTGATGATACCCTTCGCGCTTCAAGCCCGTCTGATGAGGAAATCTATGGGTTTCTCCGCAAAGGATTCCAGGGGAAGATGGGCTCTGATGTGACCGTCACCATCAAAGAGGTCTCATCGGTCGATACATCCCAGGGGCCTCGAATCGTCTCTTTAATAGATAAAAAAAACTACACCATCAAACGTTATATGTGACGAAACCTTTTTTTGGCTCGACTTTCGAAAGATATTTAAAGGTTAAAAGCCTAATAGAAACCTAACAATTGAGAATCAGAGGGATAATATGAAAGTAGTACTGTGTAATGATGGAGTCTGTACCCCTCCGAAATGTCCTGTCGTGGATGTCCGGAGCGATAAGGTGATAATTGGCGAAAAAACAAATGTGTGCACATTAACACGAGCACAATTTGAGATCCTTAGACAAAAAATAATTGCTGGAGAAATCTAAGATCTTCGTTTTTTTTCACTTTTTTTTCTTTTTATCTTTTTTTTAGGGTTGATATCCTGCCTTGTTTTGTTCATACATTTCGATACTCTGATGCAGGAGTTGCTGCAAGAAGACAAGCCGTTCCGCATCGGTATCACACCCATACGTCGTCAGTGTCCCATACAATGTGGTGTATTTCGGCTTCACATCACCATTATCATACCCTAAGGTCACAACCGTAAACATCGGGATACCACCTACATAATCCTTATCATAGATAACCTGGGCATCCCGTAGTTCATTTGTCGTATGATGGATATTGACATAAATATACGGAATAGGAGTACTCTCAAAGGTAGCGATGGTTGAAAACATATCCTGTTTTCCAAACTCAACATCAAAGAGGTCTTTGATCACCGGGTACATCACGTCACAACCTGCACAAGCATCCCCACTATAATGCAGAAACACTGGGCCTTTGCTGAGATTATCCAACACGAACTTCGCATGAGTCCGGTTATCTGCAGTAAAAAAAGTAAATTCCGCATTTGTCTTTGGTTCAAGTTTCAGACAACTAAGACAGAGCACCAACACAATCCCTGAGCGCACCTCATCATACACAGGAGTGAAAGCAACCATGCCCCCTAAGGCGCCTGAAACCAGGAGTAATGCACAAATCTGAATCGCTACGAATCTCTTCATTGCCACCCCGTCTTTTCAAAAGTGATAAGCTCCTCAGGACAGGTGTTCACACATTTCCCGCATAAGATACACTCAGGATCCCGATGCATATTAGGCACATCAATGCCCATAGGACAATTGTAGGAACAGACATTGCAATGTTTGCATCTATCTGTTTTTACAGAGATATGATAAAAGCTTATCTTGTTAAAAGGCCCAAGCAGCGCACCCACGGGACAGAAATATCGGCACCAGCCTCGTTCAATGATGAAGATAAGAATGATGAACAAAACGAAGATCACGAACGCAAAGGGGAAGAAAAAATTCGGAACAAATTTCCCCGGGTTCAAGAGCAGAACAGGGATGGTTCCTGTCAGAAAACCTACTGGGCAGATATCTGTGAAGATGAACCCAATAAGATATGAGGTGACGAACACTAAGCTAATGAGGAGGATATATTTCGTATAGCGGAAGTACTTCTCCGCCTTATGAGCACCAAGTTTTTTTGCAAGCGGTGTTTTTTTCACTTTCCGGGCGACTCGTCCTGTCCCCCGTTGAAGCAGCCCTATGGGGCACGCCCAGGCGCACACCGCGCGACCGGTGAGAATCCCAAGAAACCCGATAATGAGCAGAGGAAAGAGGAACAATCTCCAGGTGAAACTTCCTTTGTCCACGCTTTGCTCCAAGGACCGTAACGGACAAGCGGAGGTCGCCGCGGGACATGCCTGACAATAAAAAAATGGATAACAAAAACCGGTTTTTAAACCAGGATACCCAGGGTACCCCAGGTTAGCAGAAAAAAAAAGAATGATCTGAGAGAGTAATCGTTTTCGTTGTAACTTCATTTTCGTCTCTTTCGACTCAGAAGCACGACGCTTACTCCAATCGCGATCGCTAGGACAACGAGCTCAAATCCTGGTGATCCATTGCCATCGCCGCCATTCCCATCAGGGGTTGTAGACAGGTTCACTCTCTTCTGAGCGGATTCCTGCCAGACACCATTGATTTTTGCGACAACCCAGATAGTGATATACGTCGCATCTGAGTGTTTTAACGTCACATCTGTTCGATAAATAGATGAGCTTACCAAAGGCATCGTAACATTCTGGATATCTGGATAACAGATTCCCGTGTTTCCATTACATTCCTCGACATTCACTCGTACTTCTGAGGGGGCTTCACCACTGATCGGAACAGAGACCGTCATGGTGGAAAGCGCAGTTGGTGCAGATGGTGACACGGTGATGGTTCCAATTGGCAATCCTGTACCTGCTGCAAATACTGCTGTAGCTCCAAGTAGGCTTACGACAACTAATGGTAGGATGAATTTTTGCTTATTCTTCATATTTTTTATCTCCCTCTAATTTCTACTCAATGCTTCATCGATCTTGATTTTAAGATCTGAGTAAGATTCATAACCCACGTGGGAGTAATAAATATTTCCTTTTTTATCGTAGATATATAGAGATGGCACTCCCTCGGCGGCATATCGGTTTTCTAATGTCCCCTCCGGGTCATCCAAGCCAAATATCCAATCCAATGTCAGGTTCGCTTGGCTTTCAAACGCATCAATCAATCCTTGTAGCATCGAGGCGTTTTCTCCATTTGACACCCAGACATCAATGGAGAGGATAACGACATCATTCGTAGAATAATTCTCAGAGATTTTCTTAAGTTCAAACATTTGATACATACAGGGTTGACAGTTCACCGCCATGCAATCGAGTACTACGACTTTTCCAGTAAAATCACTGAGACGTTTTATTTCATTATCCAATGTTATGAATGAAAAATCATCTCCTGTTGGATTTTTTTCCTCAGTGCACCCAGAAAAAATTGGTAGCAAAATAACTAGAATACTAATGGAAAAAAAACCAAATAGTCCTTTTGTAAGTCTCATAGTGTAGGTGAACTCTTAGAGATACGGTTTTAACTTTTGTAGCAACATCTCTTTGGGCATTGCCCCCACAATACGGTCCACAAGCTGACCATTTTTGAACACAAGCATGGTTGGGATGCTCATGATTCCATACTTCATAGAGGTTTGTGGGTTTTCGTCAACATTTAGTTTCCCAAAGGTGAGTTTTCCCTGCATTTCTTTTGCAAGCTCTTCGATGATGGGTCCAATCATTCGACAAGGACCGCACCAAGGTGCCCAGCAGTCGATAACGATCGTTGGATATTTTCCGATATGTTCATCGATATCAGCATCTAAAAGATGAATTGGGGTATCTGGCCATTTTTTCTCCATGGTTTTCCCTCGGTTCATATACTTTTTCTGTAACTCCTCGAGTTTTTTCTTTTTTATTGCTTCAAGAGTATCCATTATTTTTCGGTACCATCATCTGATTCATTAACATTTGGGTAATACAGGAGCAAAAGAAGGCCTTACTGTTTTTGGGCATCCTGGATCCATTTTCGTATTCTAAGATACCCGATTTTTTTTTCACCATCAAGCCAGAGAACTGGCGCTGTTTTCTGTAAATCCTCAAAAACATCATGGGTTTTTGCCAATGCCAAATCCTCCTCACGCCATTGGTTCAGATCATGGGGAAAGGTGACGATTTGGACATCCTCCCTTCCCGCGAGCAATGCTTTTGTCTCTTGACATTTTATGCAATGTTCTAAGGAGAATAATATGGTTTTTGTCATATACACACCTCACAAGGAAATTTTTTTTCTATTTTTTTGTTATTCTACTTAATGAATGTGTTTATTTTAAAGTTTCCCCTGCATGATGATTTGAAGTAACAAAACTATTTCAACTCTGTTGCTGTTTCCACTCAAGATACACATGGTTGAACCCCATAAAATCGTCAGAGACCCGATCCATGGAGACATAAAAATCACTGGATGCCTGGTGGATTTATTGGAGACTCCTGAGGTGCAACGTCTCCATAATATCAAACAACTCGGATTTGCCCATCTAGTGTTCCCTGGGGCTCATCACACACGTTTTGAACATTCACTTGGGAGTTCCATGATTGCTTCGCAACTAGGGGATATTCTTGGGTTAAAAGAAGTGGACCGGACGTTATTGACCTGTGCTGCTCAACTTCATGATATCGGTCATGGTCCTTTTTCTCATACGCTGGAGTCCATATTGTTGCAGCGTTTTGGTGTGGACCATGTGGACCTTACGGAGAAGCTTATCTTAGGGAAATATCAGGTGTTTGAAGAGAATGAAAAAAGATTTGTAACCTCAGCATCTGTCCATGAAGTCCTTGAGGCGCATGAGGTAAGCATAAAAGAGATTTGTGCGATCATCCGGGGAAAACCTTCAAAAAAACAGTACTTAGGGCAATTATTGAACAGCACCATTGATGTGGATCAATTGGATTATCTGATGCGCGATGCGTACTACACAGGGGTTGCTTATGGGTTAATAGACCTACAACGTTTGCTGAGAACGATGATGATTCATAAAGGGAATCTGGCGATGATGCGCAAAGGGGTCAGCGTGGTGGAGAATATTTTAATGGCACGTGCATTGATGTACTCCTCGGTGTATTTCCATAAGACAGTGCGGATCCCTGAGCTGATGCTGTCACGAGCATTGGAGGAGATACCGGATGCAGAGCCGTTTGAATTTTTCCGGATGACGGATGCTGAAATCATGGTTTCTTTAAAAACCATGGGGCAGTACCAGAGAGAGATCATTACTCGTTTGAAGTACAGAGATCTTTTCAAACAAGCATATACCGTCTCTCTGTTTGATTTGGAAAAAGAGGAACTGAAGACTATCAAACAATTGGAAACCGTCTCCCGTCGGAGACAAAAAGAACGGGAGTTGGAGGATGCATTTGATATCCCCCCGGGTCATGTCATTATTGACATCCCACGACCAGAGTTGTTACGAGCGGAGCCTCGTATTAACAACACTGATATCCGTGTCATTGATCGGGACCATGTCAAAAGCCTTGATGAGTTCACTCCCATTGCACAAGCGATTCGCTCTCGGATTGCTCCAGATTGGGTTTTAATGATTATCGCTGATGAGAAATATCGGAAAAAAATTGCCGGGAAAATACATCGTGTGTTTTTCTCCTAACGAATAAGGAGAGAATGGGGAAGTTTGAAGGTGGTGAGGAGAGATTAAAAAAATTTTTGCCTCCCCCATTCTGGAAATTGATAAAGAGAGATAGTATATAAATTTTTTTATAGAATTAATATATTTTGTATAAAAACCTTCCTATAAATCCATGATTTATATAGAATATTTATTGAGAAAAAAAGTTAATTTATATGTTGTTTTTAATAAAATTAATTACCATGTCAAAGGTCGGCGGAAATGGATCTGGTGAGGAGATGTATAACCCCGCGACAACGTTCGCAAACAACAAACGTTCATCCGCATCAAACTCAAGCAGATCTGCAAAGATGTTCGCCGCGTTCCAGATATCACCCGCACCGGTGGACCGATACAGCATCGGAAATCGAATCGTCGGAACGACGGTGACTACCTCCTGAGCTGATGCAGAAAATACTGCGGTATGAAAATCAATCCGCGCAGGGATTCTTTTCTTTAGTTCCTCTAACGCAGCTAGCATCTCCTCCTGATTTCGACAAGGGCGTTGACTGTAAAGGCGAAGCTCGTTTTCATTTAACCCAAATCGATCAAGATGATGATTCATCAGCACCTTTTCCATCATCTGAGAAATATCCTGCAATCGTGGAGAGGGATCACCAGTATCAAAGAAGGTTTTACTCCCCTGTTTTTTCGCCTGCTCAAATACTCGACACGCAAGATCGGTCCCTAAACGATTCTGATTCCAATTCACCACACCAACTAAGGCTGCAGAAGTGATGAGCTCCCAGTCATGGGCATTTAACAAATCATGGGAAAAACTTGCAACAGACCCGGGGTCACCTAACATGATATTTGCCTGAGGCTTCTGAAACTCAAAGGCTGTGGTCAGTGCCAGACCTCCATCAGTATGCACCCCGGAAAGACCCACCCCATTATTTCCTAAAAAATACTGGAGAAGATACAAACCAAGAGGGCTTGTTTGGCAGATCAAATGTGTGCTCATTCCTAGTCGTGCGAGACCAAGGGCGGTATTCGTCGCATTCCCCCCCTGTTGAAGTCGCTGAGTAATCCCTGGTCTGTTACCCCCACCCTGAGCTGCAATCTTCTGTATCTCTTGGCAGGTCGTATCCACGGAGTCAAAATAGACAAAATGGTCGACAAAGAAATCAGGGAGCATGACGATATGAAAACCTGGTAACTTCTCTCGTTGTAAACCCTGTACCCTCTGAAGGAGTCGTTTTTCAAGGGAAATCTCCATTCACACACCACCATGAGTATCAAGCAGCTGGTATTTTAGCTATAATGCTTGAGATTTTTCTTTTTTTGACCGAAAAAACGAAAGAAAACATACCAAAGAGAGAAAACTATATATAGAAGAACCGCACAGATATATTGCGACTTACAAGAAGAGATTAAAAAATCAATGGAAGGAAGCGATCTTTAGAAAAAAAAATGAGAAGAGAATAGGTAGATGATTTTCATGACCATTATAACACTCGATGATTTATCAAAAGCAATCGCCAATCGTGTCGGCATCGACATTGAAGAAGCACGACGAGACGCTGGATTTGTCATGGATATCTTCGGCTTCGACGACCGAGTCATCGACAACGTCTTAGATCCCGAAGACCGCCAGTTGTTCTACATCCTGGAAGAAGAAGGGATGCTTACGACTGAGCGGGAAGAAACAACCCTCTATGACGGCCGGGAGTGGCGTACCCACTACTGGCGTCTAAAAAAAGACACCATCGCCCGGTACTCCAAAGAAAGCAGCTCGGACCGCAGTATCCTGCTCGTCGACAAGAAACAGCCAAAGAATGTCTCCGATGACGACATTTACAACACCATCGAAGACGACATGTGGACAACCACACGAAAAATAGGGTAAACCACCCTCTTTTTTTTCCTTTTTTTCACCCCCTTTGATAAACTTAATAAATTCCTTCTGGTTGTGGAATCCCTAAATACGAGGTTCTTTACTAGGTGAAGATATGACAAAACGAAAGAGTATCATAAGCTCCGAATCTGTCACAGAGGGACATCCTGATAAAATGTGTGATTTGATTTCTGACGCGATCCTTGATGAGGCGCTCCGACAGGATAAAAACTCCCGTGTCGCCGTTGAAACCGGAACAAAAAACGGAGGAGTCATGGTCTTTGGTGAAATGACTACAGACGCCTACATCGACATCCCCCATATCGTCCGGGAGACCATCAAAGGCATCGGTTATACAAAATCCGAGTACGGCATCGAATGGGAAACCTGCTCTGTCTGGGTCCAAATCACTGAACAAAGCCCAGATATCTCCCAAGGAGTCACGGTTGGAAAAGGACTCCATAAAGAACAAGGAGCCGGTGACCAAGGGATGATGTACGGGTACGCCTGCAATGAAACCAAAGAGTTCATGCCCTTACCCATTCTGCTTGCCCATAAACTCACCAAGCGATTATCTGAAATGAGAAAAACGAACCGGATATCCTACCTGCGACCTGATGGGAAATCACAAGTCTCCATCGAATACGATGAAAAAGGAAAACCCCTTCGAGCTCATACGATTGTTGTTTCCACCCAGCATGATGGAGGTGTTGCCCATGATCGGATACGAAAAGACGTGATTGATACCGTCATCAAACCAGTCTGCGCGGAATGGATTGACAAAGACACAATCTTCCACGTCAACCCCACAGGGGCGTTCGTCCGCGGAGGACCCTACGCAGATGCTGGATTGACCGGACGGAAAATCATTGTCGACACCTATGGAGGGATCGGGAGACATGGTGGTGGAGCATTCTCCGGCAAGGACCCGACAAAAGTCGACCGCAGCGCAGCATATGCCACACGATACATCGCAAAAAACATCGTCGCCTCCGGTATCGCGGAGAAATGCGAGATACAGTTCGCTTACGCCATTGGTGTCGCAGAACCTGTCTCCATCAACATTGATTGTTTTGGCACCAACAAGATTTCCTTAGATGCCATTGAAAAACTCATCAGGGTATTCTTCCCGATTAGACCTGCTGATATCATCAACCAACTCGACCTACGTCGACCGATTTTCAAAAACACAGCAGCCTATGGTCATTTCGGAAGAGAGGAACCAGATTTCACCTGGGAGAAGACCGATAAAGTGCAATTGATAAAAACTGAGGCAAAGATCTAAAACCTCATTATACTTTTTTTTTTTTTTTTTTAACCGAGGGCGGATGTACTCATTACGTCTCAGTGACATCCACTTTAACTAACTCAATATTTTTAGGGCAGGTGAGTCGTTCGTACACCTTCCGGATTGTATATGTCTTCCCATTCTGAAGCGTGGTGGTGGCACAAATATCAAAGGAGTCGCATCCGATGTTCCTACACTCTTTCTTATCGATAGTGGTTGTTGCTCCCTCAGAGGGTTGTGGGGGTACAGCAACTGTCAAGGGGAGTTCTTCGACCTCGACGACCATGACTTTTCCCTCGTGGAGATTGCATTCATGGGATTTATCCCGTAATTTGATGATCCGATAGTTCCGCCCCGCTTTGAGATTGAAACACACGGTTTTCAGCTGACAGCTTCGACACTCGCTGTTCGCCCCAAGGTACATGAATTCTTGTCCTTCCACAGCAAGCTGCTCGCCAACGAGGGTCACCAGGACCATTAAATCACTCCGGTTATCTTCGCTAGTTTCTTTGCTGCATCCTCTGTTAATCCCATCTCACCAAGAATCGTGTATCGGTCGGGGCGTATCTTCTGCGCACCCATGAGTGCCTGTATGATTTTTTTCTTTGGGATATTAAGTTCTTTTGCCGTGGTCGGTGACCCGATCATTTTTAAGGCATCGCGAATCTGCTCCCAGTCCCCACCATGGAGGTACATCATCATGATAGACCCGACACCACATTGCTCCCCGTGGAGAGCTTTCCCGGGTGCGATGGCATCAAGCATATGCGAAAACATATGTTCTGCTCCAGAGGCTGGTCGTGTGTTTCCTGCGACACTCATTGCGACCCCTGAGACGACCATGCATTTGATCGCCTGCCAGATTGCTTCCTCCAAACCTGTTCGTATATCCTCTGCTTTGTCAAGTAACAGCTGCGAGGAGGTGGTGGACAGTGACGCAGCAAACGTGCTGAATTCCTCATTTTTCAGGCGGTTCGCAAGCTCCCAGTCCTTGACTGCGGTCAGGTTTGATATTACATCGGCACAACCAGAGGCAAGCATTCGATAGGGGGCTTTCATGATAACTGCCGTGTCAGCGAGTACTGCGATAGGTGACACAGCGCTTTTTGAGATAGAGCCTTTCTTATCCTTCAGTGCCGCTCGGGGTGATGCCATCCCATCATGGGAGGCCGATGTGGGCACACTGATAAAATTTGTCGATAGCTCATAGGTAGCACATTTTGTGACATCGATGACAGAGCCGCCTCCAACTCCTAGAAGGAAATCCGAGCCTGTTCGTTTTGCTTCTTTGACGACGGTGTTTACTTCTCGGATAGTCGGCCATGCTGGGAGCACATCTCGTTTTATCAAGGGAAGAGTTAACACAACCATATTGACATCATACCCCGCCCCTGAAAGAATCTTTTCGATGCGATCACCAGAGATTTTCTTGGTGTTTTTGTCGCAAACCATCAGTATATTGTTGCTCGGTGAAAGGTGATTACAGATCCCTTTTATTTGATCTGTTGTATTATGACCAACGATGACTTCCCTTGGGAAAATCATGGTTTTGAATTTCGTGAATCGCTCCATAGTGGATTCAGGGGAGTAGACTTCCTGTTTATTATCTTTTCTTAAGGGCTTTCCCAACGCTTTTTTAAGGCTTTATATAGGGTGGTTCTTCAAAACCTGGTTTCCTTAAAAGATGTTAGAAAATCTTGTAGATGTCTTGGATGTCCAGTGAGGAGATGTTCTGGTCATTGGTTGCTTTCACCATGAGGGTATGTAAGCCTTTGGTGGTACGAAGCTTCCAAGTAAATGGCGCCTGGGTATCGATAAATTGAGACACCTCATCGATGAAGAATTCAACGGAGGTAGTATCTTCTGTTGCAACACGTATGGTAAGGGGTCCGAAGATGCGGGCAGCTGCTTTCTGGATTTCAACATCCTTCAGAAGGGTACGTAGACCGATCCCGAAGAAATAGCTATGGGAATAATCTGGTTTTTCTATGGAGACTTTTGGGACGTCTGGCTTGAGGTTCCCGTAGACTCCTTCCACATACATCACCCCTTCGCCCCCATACCAGCCTGAGAGCATGTCTGCATCATAAGCCATCCGGAAATAGCCTTTTTCTCCCCATCTGGAGCCCCAGCTGTTTTTCACAATCCAACAACTCTTGCTATCATCATATCCAACAATGGCAACGACATGACCCGCGACGGCTTGTCCTTCATGATGTTGGTACACCCCACCGATATAATTGAAGAAATCCTGCCAGAAATGGATGCAGATGATCAAGGGACCATGGCTGATGAGTGCCTGTTTCATCGCCGTCACGTTGTCATCGACCCAGCCCCATTCTGTTATCTTCACCGTCCGATTCTCCCACCCCGGGAGGCTTTCAAACGGGTAATCGAACGGTCGATGAGGATCTGGGTAGCATCCCTCGTCAGGGACTCCGTATTCCATGAGGTATTCTGCGGCATCCACAATACTGACCCATCCTTCTGCAATGGATCCTCCCGCGTAGAAGAACAAATGATTCTCAGATAAGTCCGGGTTGTAGAGTTCTTTGAGTTGATACTGCATTTTTGTTTCTAAGGCAGTGCAAATAGCATACGCCTCGCATGTGGGAGCTGGTGATTGATCCTTGATGGGGGTCACATAGTCAGTTCCGTTGATATTACGCCAGTTGAACGATGCAGGCAGTACCCCTGATTGTTCTTGACTACTGGTGTTACTTGCGTTCACAGAAATGAGTGGTACAATTAAAAGCACTGCACAAAGAATCGGAAGAGTCTTCTTCATAGTATTCCCCTATACAATACATGTAATTTTTCCTTTATAAGAATTGTTATTGAGGAAATAACGAGTGGGTAAGTTAATATAGACTCATTTTCTTAGCCTTCAGCACATGAAACTTCCACAATTCACTCCCCGACAGAAAATAGTATTTCCTCTTGGAATTCTTCTAGCGATTCTCATCTGTATCATCATAGCATACCTGGTCGCTCCAAGCCTGGTGTATGACCAATGGATCTGGAAATATTACTGGGGGCCGGTGGTTGCTGATGCGACAGGACATTCTGTCACGTACCATGGGGTCGCGGCGCAAGAAGGATACACCTTGATTTCCGAGGTCACCTATGGCGTCATCCTTGTCTGCGCCCTCTTCGGATTATATAAAATGCTTAAGAGACTCGATATCCAGATAAATTGGTACTTCTGCCTCGCATTGCTCCCGTACATCCTGTTTGGGCCTGTGACCAGGGTGCTAGAAGACACCAATTATTATGGTGAGCCTTACGTGTTCTGGTTCATCTCCCCGTTGATTTATTTTCAGACAACATTCTACGTGCTGATTTTTCTGTTACTCGGATATTTCCTCCAGAGAAAGACGAGAACTCCAAAGAAAACACTCTTGATTCTTCTCCTCGTGTTTTTCCTTCTGGATGTTTTTTACACCCTCCTTTGGGCTTTTGGGATAACATTTGGAGAATCCACAATCGAACCTTTGTTCTTCTACGG
>JALOTN010000043.1 GCA_025457885.1 Thermoplasmatota archaeon
GAGTATAAGAGTATTTGGAATAGGGAGTTAAGTGCGACGAGAACGGCACAGTATTCATTATCACCTTTTGCAAGTTGGTTCCAGACCAAGACCATTGCAATACATCTTGCAAGTCCCACCATAATGATCCCCATCCTGAATTCTGGGAGATCTGGGAGGAAGATCCAAGCAAGACCAAACATCAGTAAGGGTCCAATGATCCAGTTTAGAACAAGTGATGTCCCAAAAACTTTTTTTGCGTCCTTTGCTCTTAACAATTGATTGAGTTCTTCGTATTTTACTTTCGCAAGAGGGGGATACATCATCACGAGAAGACCTATTGCTATTGGGAGGGATACGGTGTCCAGGCGGAATGCATCAAGAATTTCAGAAACACCAGGGAAGAAATATCCGATGGTGACACCCAGAGCCATCGCAATGAAAATCCAAAGTGTAAGGAATCGGTCGAGGAATGAAAGACGAGATTGAGATGTATCCATCGTGGTTAACTCCCTTCATTTAGTTTTTTTTTTTTTTTTTGTTTAAGTTTTTTAGGTTTTTTACGGATTCGATGACATTGTAAATCTGCTTTGTTGACACTTTGACAAAGAGATATGTTCCTTCTTTTCGTTCTTCAATGAGACCTGCTGTTCGAAGAATTTTAAGATGTTGCGAAACATTTGGCTGTGATTTTTTGGTGTAGGGAATAATTTCGCAAATGCATTTTTCGCCCTCTTTTATACATTCAAGTATCTTCAATCTTGTTGGATCGGCTAAGGCTTTGAAGACCTCTATTTCATTCATTAAAAACATATAAGTAAATTCGAATATTTAAATATTACGAATTTTAATAGTAAAATAATGAATAACAACCCCTATCAGGATTTAAGCTCCACGGGTATAAATCCCACAATATTAATTATTTCTAATAATAAGTTTTTTCCACAATTTCAACAGATAGAAATTGATATAAAAGTCACTAGAGGGATTACGGAGTATGACTATGAAGCCCGCGGTAAAAAAAAGCTCTAATTTTCTCTTATAATGCTGATATCTTCTTCATGCATATAAAAATATAGAAAAAAAATTCTTAAGACATAGACGCAGAAGTTTTTACGGAATGTATAAATAAACGATTGAAAATTACTGATACGTCGGTGATGAAGTCCACCGTGGCTAAAACCAGAACCGCTGTCAACAGCTGATGACTTCTATCAATAAGAGCACAATGGTGTTGATATGAAAATTCAGCTGTTGAGAAGTATTCATGACTTCATTAGAAACATTTTACTTGATTCGTTTACAGGGATGCAAAAAAATTTTTCATTTCTTGTTTCTGTGATGTTGCAACAACTGTTTTTTCATAATCAAGGGTTGATTTTATGGTTGCAATAGAGCAATTTACTATTGCTGCGGTATGGCTTGCACTTGCACTCATTTCGACTATTCTTGCATACCGGCTGAAAATTTCGATGGCTCTCGTGGAAATCTGCGTTGGTGCTTTAGCTGGATTTTTCGCAACGCAATATATCGGACCCGACGCTATGCATTCGAATGAAGACTGGTTAATATTCATCGCAAGCTCGGGAGCAATCCTTTTAACTTTTTTAGCTGGTGCAGAACTCGACCCTGCTTCTCTCAAAACAAAAACTAAGGAAATCATGATCATTGGTTTTATTGGTTTTTTAGCCCCGTTTCTTGGTTGTACTGCCATAGCACGATTCATCTTACAGTGGGATGCCACAGCAAGTTTACTTGCAGGTGTAGCATTATCAACGACATCAATGGCGGTGGTCTATGCGGTGATGCTTGAATATGGATTTAACAAAACAGAATATGGAAAAGGAATTCTTGGTGCCTGCTTCATTAATGATCTGTGCACTGTCATCGCTTTGGGTCTTCTTTTCGCCCCGTTCACCTATAAAACCGTGGTTTTTATCATCGTTGCTATTGTCACTTTTATCGCAATGCCTACGATAACAACCAAACTGATTAAAAGATATGCGTATAAAACAGCCGCGATACGAACAAAATGGATTCTTTTTGTCCTCTTCGCTCTGGGTACACTTGCCATCTGGTCAGGCAGCGAAGCGGTTTTACCGGCGTATATCCTGGGCATGGTGCTTGCTGGCACCATCAGCAAAGATGACTTCTTCATCAGGAGACTCCGAACATTAACCATCGGGTTTCTCACCCCGTTTTATTTCCTTCGCGCCGGTTCATTAGTATCTCTTCCAATGATTCTCGCAGCACCCGTCATTTTCTTTGTGCTTCTTGGAGGAAAAGTCATCACCAAAATCTTTGGATTATATCCAGTGATAGGAAAATTCAGAACGGATAAACGCGAGCGATGGTATTACACTCTTTTAATGTCAACTGGTTTAACTTTTGGAACAATTTCAGCGATTTATGGATTCACACATGGCATAATATCCCAAGAACAATATTCATACCTTGTCGCAGTTGTTATCGCCAGTGCAGTCATACCGACACTGATAGCAAATCTCAGGTTTTTACCTAAACATCTGCTTCACACTCCATTGACAGATGAAGAAATTCCACAGGAAGATTCCTATAATGGAAATAATAGGAATGAAAAAGAGTAAAATGGATGTTTCACTATCTAGGTTTGATTTACAATGGATTCATACACGGTGTTACCAAATCCAATAATCGATAAAAAAGGAATTATCTCAGAAAAGTTCACCAACCTAAAAATCAAGAATTTCTGGGATGCCTGCACCTATGTCCATGACATCCCCTATGGTTACAATTCTACAACAGATGATCTTTTAATACTATTTAAAGAGGGATATGGATCATGTACGACAAAACATACTGTTATCGCAACTCTTGCCGAGGAACTTGGTATACCTGTTTACAAGATGGTAGGGATCTATGAGATGAATGAAGAAATCGTAACTGGTACGAATCGCATTTTAGAAAAATATCATTTACCGTATCTCCCGATGATTCATTGTTTCCTCGTTTATTATTCGTCTCGCGTGGATTTGACAGAAGGAAACGACAATGGTAAGAACCATTCGATTGAAGAGTTACTGTTCACCGAGAAAGTTGCACCGAATATCTCTGAAAAAGATGAATACCTTTTGTATAAAAACGCATTAAAAAATAACATTCTTCCGAGAAAAGAGATGGAAGGAATCACGATGATTAACGTATTACATGCTCGGACTGAGGGAATCGCGTTGTTACGCTCCAAAATACCAAATCAATTTCAATAAAAGTATTTATTGCTCGATTCTTCTTTTTAATACCCATGCCGCAAGATAAAACAAAACGAGTGAATAAAAAATAAGAACAACTGCACAGATCGCTGGATGAACAAGATCATACGACCCTGTAATAAAGAACCGAATCAAATCAACAGAATACGTCAACGGAAGGACATATGCCAGTGGATGGAGAAATGAGGGCAGGGCACTTACCGGGATGAAGACACCGCAGAGGAAGATCATTGGAAAACGGAAAAAATTAGCCAAGGTCATCGCATCAAAAATTTCTTTTACAGCAACCGAGACGAGGGTTCCAAATACCGCAAAAACAAAGGCAGAAAGAACCAACGCCCCTAGTAAAAATATCGTGTTTGAAAGAGGAATCCCTAAGAAAATAACTGTTCCGAACAGAAATATACTGGACACGAGAAAACCAAAGATGACCCCACCAATAACTTTCCCAAATAAAATCGCTTGAAAAGACAACGGTGCAAGTAGTAACCGTTCAAACGTTTTTGTTTTTCGCTCAAAGACAATAACGATCGCTTCTGCTGATGTCGCGGCAAAGAGAATCGACATCGCAATCAAGCCAGATGCTAAATCTTTAACGTCTGATGGGTTTCTCAGGATGAATGCGAGTGCCATCACAATGGGGAACATAATTCCCCAGCTCAAGTTAGGGGGTTTGAAATAATACATTTTCAGATCTTTCAAAGCGATGTAGAGAGATCCTTTGATTTGTTCTTTCAACATTGTTTATTATTTCCCTTCTTTTTCAACAAGCATGATTTCTTCTTTCAATCCTGTGATTTCAATAAATGCTTCTTCTAATTTTTTTGAATTCGTCATTGCCATAAGATTTCTTGGTGTATCAACTATTTTTACGATGCCCTTCACCAATATTACGACTCGGTCGCAGAGCTGTTCTGCCTCTTCGATGTAATGCGTCGTAAGAAAGATAGTGACACCCAAAGCCTTCAGTTCTTTAATCATGGCTCGTAGTATTCGTGCGGAGAGTACATCTAAACCAGTCGTCGGCTCATCAAGGAATATTACCTGCGGAGAATGGATAAACGCGGCTGCAATGGTCACTTTTCGCTTCATACCTTTCGACAGCGTGGCAAACTTTGCATCTTGCTTTGGTTCAAGATCAAATCTTTTCAATAACTCGCCTATCCGTTTCTCCCTCTCTACCTTTGGTACCCCGTAGAGCTGCCCGACGAACCGAAGATTATCTAAAACACTAATATCGTCATACAGATTCGAATCCTCGGTAACCACGCCCACTATTTTTTTAATTTCAATGATCTGTGTTCGAATATCTTTCCCAGTAATTGTTGCTGTCCCCTTAGTTGGCTGTATCAACCCAGTTAGCATTTTTATCGTGGTTGTTTTTCCAGCACCATTTGGTCCAAGAAAACCAAAGATCTCCCCACGCTTCACATCGAAGTTAATACAGTTCACAACGGAAATATCCTTATACCGCTTCGTTAAATTCGATACGATAATAATATTTTCTTTATCCATTTCAGGAGACTCCACGGTATTGTGTTATTTGTATACCAAGAATTTTCACACCATTTTCCGTTTTCATTGAAACTATCGCTGGTTCGGTAATAAGACACTGTCCTTCTGAAAGAATCATTTTCTCTTGATTGACCTCTATAGCTGCTTCGCCTTTGAGGATATAGAACATCACAGAGGAATCCATTGTGCATATCGGCATTTCCCCTTTCGGTGGAAGCTCGATAATTCTCACTTTGAATGAACTGGTTTTATAAAAAACGTTCTTTTCCCGTTCTGCATAGGGATACACCTTCATTTTGTTGACATCAAATATCTGCATGTGTTTCACCTTTACTAGATCATCTTTTTTACCATAACACAAAGCCCCAGAACCTGAGCGTCATAATCAATCCGATAACAACAATGATAATACCAAACACTCTTTGCATCCATTTCCCAGCAGTGACATATTTATTCCCTAGTTTCCCCCGTATGCTGCTGGTAGCAGCGCATAATGGGATGATGGGTACTCCATGACCCAAACCAAAAACAAACAAAAGAAGACCACCCAAAATGATTGATATCTTCTGTGTGAGCGTAAGAATAAACACTGGCATCATCAATGATAAAGCACACGGCGCCCAACCAATAGAGAAGAGGATACCTAAGAAGAATGCACCCAGATAAATGGATTTTTTACTGAGTCTCAGAAACAGTCTTTGTCCTCTTTCTGTAATATTTTGTTCAGCGTTTTGTGATGATTTCCTCTTAATGAACTCTCGTAGTGGTTTAAACACATTAACCCCAAGAACGATAAGGATGATTCCTGCAACAAGATAAAATATGGTTGATACCTCAATGAAAAAACCGATGGAGGAGATAATTATTCCAAAGACAAAAAAAACAAGCGACATTCCTAGGGTGAAAATGACGCCAATCCAGAAGCCTTCAAGAGAGTATTTCTTCGATGATGTTTCATTTTGTTTCTGTAGAGAACCTACGTAGGAAATCATGGCAACTAACAATGCAACAGAACAAGGAGATAATGCGGTGAGGATACCTAACGCAAACATACCAAGGAAGGTGATACTCTCATCTTGTTCTCCTCCTCTGAATCGCTCAATATTTCCAGCACGGATGTCATCACTATCTTGCGTAAGCGACATTGCTGATTGAACACCATCCAGCTTTCCTTTTCCAAGACAATACACATGATAGACTTCAATGATGCTCTGATTCGCATCAATCAAAAGAATCGTCGGGTTTGAAAACGCTCCATCGACGGTCCAGTATTCTTGATATAACCCTGCAACAGGATATGGGCTGAACTCTTCGACCCAATGCCAGGTAACGTTGACATGGAACTCCTGCTCAACCATATCTAGGCCACTTTCAGAATACTGGTTTTTCCGGATGTTCAGAGTAATGATGGTTACATTCGTAGGAGAATGAGCTAGGATTTCTAACTCTTTGATTTGTCCTTCCATTTCCTCAAGGCATTCAATGCATAGAGGTGTTTCCACCCCGGTGATATGCAGAAGAACAACAGATCCTCTATATTCCTGTAAGGAAAAAGTAATTCCGTTTTCATCGATTGCGGTAAAATCAGGGGCTTGGGTGAACTCAGATGAACCAGCAAAGCCTATAAATGGAACAATACACAGGAAGAGAAGAAATGTGAGTAAAACATAAGATCTTATTTTTAGAGCTGTTGCCATTGAATGATTACTCCTGTTTATTTACATGATGATAATAAATCCCGTCTTTGATCCAATCTTCCATATCGCTGTCCGCGACATTTCCCTCCCAGCTATGCCAGCCGTAGATAATGTTTCCATTGTCTTTTAGGAGAGTTATAATACCGGTGAGCGCGATGTAACCTGGTTCTCCATCAGGATCATACACATAGGCATCATATGCCTGCTGCTCTACCGATCCCCCTGACGCAATGTCAAGATCATAGAATTCAACCTGGCCTTCGTATTGCTCTGCGAAACCAATGACTCGATCAGCCTGCGCCTGACATCCAATACATCCTGTTCGATGGACAACAAATAGGACACATCCTTCATCAAGGCTATTAAGCACCCAGTCAAGATGAGAGATAGACGCACCACTTTTTGGGTTTATTTCAGGATAGACTACCCAGAAATCATCTGTTCCTGTCCCAAGAGAGTGAACCGGGGTATACGTCGTAATCCAAGAAGAACCATTGGTTCCATTAGCAGGGTTATTTGACGTACATCCAGTAAAAAAACTCAACATCATAATAAAGCAAATAAGTGGCATCAGACTCTTGAGTTTCATTTGCGTACCTTCTGTAGTTTTTCAACAACATTCCAAATATCAGTATCTTTCATGGTAAAACCACTTTCCTTTGTGATACCTACCTCAGTCACAATCACATGTTCGTCTACTCTGAATCCTGCGTGTTCTAATGTTGTAAGAGCGCATACAACGGGACAGCCGTCAATCGCAACAATCTTTTTTGCAGCTTTTGTCGACTCAACAATACCGCTAATATGTCCGCCGATTCGCGCTAGACAATACATCTTCTCAACGCCTTGTGTTGTTAGTTCTTTAGCTACTTCATTAGCGATTTGTCCAACGTTTGAACCCCCAGAGCACGGGAAAATTAACATCTCGGTTGGTTGACAAACACAAGTATCTTTTCCCATGGCTTTCCTCCTACTTAGGGCAACATTGGACATTCTTCTTCATCAGGTCTTTGTAATCAGCAAGGACGTCATGGACCCAGCAGTCATCATTACCAGTAATTTCACGGAACACCAGTGCCATGATATAGACAAGTTCTTTGATTGTTGCACCAGCCTCTAATGCTCCTTTGAGATGTTTCCGGATGCACAGTGCTGAACGACTCTTGATCGCAAGAGCGAAATAGTTGAATTGGTAGGTTTTTCATCAATCATCCTCTTCTTTTTGTACAGGTCATCAATGGTATCCAGTTCTTTGGCGAACTCAGGAAACCATTCAGCTACTAATCGTGTCATTATTTCCCTCCTTTTGTAACAATTTTTTTATGTCATCAGGGCTTGGAACCCGACCGACGATTTTTGCTTCACCGTCGATAAAAACCGCTGGAGTCATCATGACACCTCTGTTGATGATATCCTGGAGGTCTTCTATTTTCACAATTTCTGCCTGTATACCAAGTTCTTCAACTGCTTTTCGTACGTTTTTTTCTGTAGTCTTACATTTTGGGCAACCAGTTCCTAATATCTCGATTTTCATGTCAATCACCTTATCCACCAATCATACCATACACAAAACCAACAAGAGTCGCAACAAGTATCACAAGACCTATGTAAACCAAGGTTTTTTTCACACCCATAATCTTGCCAATGACAATCATACTTGGAAAGCTTAGCGAAGGACCAGCAAGAAGCAATGCGAGAGCAGGACCGCCACCCATCACACCAGTGCTATAACCAAAAAGAGTTCCCACAATAGGCACCTCAAGCAATGTGGGCATATATAACAGGGCACCGATTATTGAAGCAAAGAAACAAGAGAAAATATCGTTTCCACCAATGTACGGTTTTACTGCCACACCTAGTGCTGTTGCTGGCTCAGAACCAGGAATCAAATATGCAGCAACGCCACCGATGAGACCTACGATGAAGACCCCAATGAGTAGTATGGGAAATATTTTCTTTGTGAGATCCCAGGTTTCATGGCCCCATTGTTTAATCTCTTCTTTTTCGTAGTAAAAAATAAGAATGGCCGCGATGAGGATTGTGAGAACATACACGATCATAAATTTCGGGATTAAGGGAACATAGTCAGTACTTGCTGCACCAACAATGAGAATTAAGATAAGAGAGAGGAAAAACAGCAATGATATCTTTATAGGGCGGTTCTTTTTTTCTTCACCTTGAATGCCAAGCATACTGGTGTTTGTACTACTTTGATTTTCTGTATCATGTTTCTTAAAAATAAAGGCCATAAGCAGTCCTATGATAATAGACATACTCACGGCTCCAATGATTCGTGCAAGACCGATACTAAAACCAAGGACTCGTGCAGTGAGAATGATGGCGAGAACGTTTATTGCTGGTCCTGAGAAGAGAAAGGTGGTTGCTGGTCCGATACCGGCACCCCGTTTGTAAATACCAGCGAATAACGGAAGTATCGTACAACTGCAAACAGCAAGAATTGTTCCTGAGACTGATGCAACTGAATAGGAAATATATTTTTTGGTCTGAGCACCGAAATATTTTAACACCGAATGTTTTGAGATAAATACTGCGATGGCGCCAGCGATGAAAAAAGCAGGAATTAAACAGGTGAGTACGTGGGCTGAGAGGTATTCTTGTAGTGTTTGAAATGCTGCGATAAAAATGTCTATGATATCCATGAATTCTCACTTGATTTTATTAGCTATATCAATCAGTTTGAATACGTCTTTATCTGCAATGCTCAGCATGATGCGAGTTCCGTCTTTTCGTTCATTGACAAGCCCTGCGTGTTTGAGAATTTTTAAATGAAGTGAGACGTTTGGTTGAGATTTTGCCGTATAGGGTATCACTTCGCAGATGCATTTCTCCTCGTTTTTAATACATTCAAGTATTTTTAGCCGGGTTGGATCTGCTAATGCTTTGAATATTTCTATCTCATTCATCATTATGTATAAATCTATTTAAATATTTAAATATTATCATGTTAAGTATTAGTATAAAAATTTTCCGAGTAAGAATCCCCTTTTTTTCAACAACAGAAAAAAAACCGATTTTCAGCAATTTTTTTCATCGTTCTAACAGGAGGAAAAATGAAAGAGGTACTCCTGTCGGGATTTAGCATTCACGGGTATAAATCCCACAATATTAAATATTTCTAATAATAAGTTTTTTCCACAATTTCAACAGATAGAAATTGATATAAAAGTCACTGGAGTGATTACGGAGTATGACTATGAAGCCCGCAGGAAAAAACGGCTATTTTTCTCCTTTACAATATAGTAATCTTCTTCAGACAAATAAAAATATATTGGCGAATACCACGCTAGATTGTTCATTAACAATCTATGCTTGATTATTCAATTTATTCAGGAATAATAAACTTCACAGCATACATTATGAAAATACCCAAGATAAATATACCAAAACAAATCATAGATTTTTTTAGACTGATTTCTTTTCTAATTTCAGGTATGAGATCAGATGCAGCAATATAGAGAAAGCCCCCAGCAGCGAACGGTAGAATAAATATTTTTACATCTTCAACCATGTTTGAAATAAAAAAACCGATCAATCCTCCAAGCACAGCAGTGAGTGCTACTAAAAAATTAAGGACGAGTGCTTTTCTCTTTGAAAAACCTCCATAAATTAACACACCGAAATCCCCTATTTCCTGGGGAATTTCATGAAGCGCAATCGCCATTGTCGTAGTCATACCTAAAGGGATAGAAACAACAAAACTCGTTGCCATAATCAGTCCATCAATAAAATTATGAATAGAATCACCTATAAGATTCATATACGTGAAGGTATGGACCTCGCATTCTCCTTTATGACAATGTCGCCAATGCAAGATTTTTTCTATGAGGAAAAACAAAACAAATCCGACGAGGACAAAAAGGAATACATCAAGACCTTCACGAAGTTCAACAGATTCTGGTAATAAGTGGAGAAAGGCGCCACCCATCAGTGCTCCAGTAGATAATGAGACGAGAAATAATACGACTTTTTCAAGGAATTTTTCCTTTAAAGCTAAAGCGAATATGCCAATAAAAGAGATTAAACTAATGAAAAAAGTACTTATCATTATCCAGAGAAGATTATTCATACTATCACGGCCAACTTACTATCTGTAAATCGATTACTTTATTGCACAATATATTTAAAAATATTATTGATTCTTATTATCAATAAGGGATGAGTGATATTATGACAAAAAAATCAAGAAAAACCAAGCAAAAGGAACTGATTCTGTCTGAAATATCAACCTGTAATTCATTGTTTACAGCGGATGAATTATACAAGAAACTCAAGAAAAAAGATACCACGATTGGCATTGCAACAGTCTATCGATTACTGAAAGATTTGAGAAAAAAGGAGGAATTGCATTCGTTCATCTGCGAACGGAAAATGATTTACTCTCGACAGAAGAATAATCATTGCCATTTCATCTGCCAAAAATGCGATCAAACAACCCATTTTACTGTCGATAAAATTGATTTCCTGAAAACAAAAATTAAAGGAGAGGTTTGTCATTTTCAAATCGATGTCTATGGTACCTGTGTAAAATGCTTAAAAACATGAGAAAATTCAGAGAGAGGTGGCATACAGTTGTGATGGACCATCGAGAACAGACCATTCCGCTTCCTTAAGAATAGAAATGCAATCTTGTACACTCATGCCTCGCTTCTTTTCCGTATCTTTTATTATATCTCTTGGATTAGAACCGACCTCAGCCCAAAGCAAATTTGCACCAGCACACGCACCAACCACATTTGGCTCATGTGTACAGTTCCCTTTAACAGTACTACTAAGACTAAGGCGTACAATAGCAAGAATAAGCGCCATTTTTGATTCAGATACAATATCATATTTCGCTAACTTTGTACCCGGGATAAGAATGCGTCGTGCCGCACCACTATACACGGGTTTTATATCACGAGTAATAATCGTTTTTTCAACAAGTTCATCAATGGAATGCTCGATACCAACAGGTTCAACACAGGTGCCTACAAGCAGACCAGCTTCTTGCGCATTCCTCATTGTCTCAAGTCGCTTCTCCACAAGAATACACGTGTCGTGGTTTTCCCCCAATCGAACAGCATGATAGATACCAGAAAAACCTACGTGTTTTAATTCCTGGGCTTGCACTAACGTAAAATCTCCAATATTAGCGACAAGAACCGTATCTCTTTTCAGTGCACGCCGTATTTCCTTTGACGTTTCAATAAATTTTTCGAATGAATAATTTGCTGTTGTCATCAAGTAAATCGCGTTCGCTTTCTCTGCCTCAAATTGTCGAGCCTGAAAAACAGCGTCATCTATAGAAAGTTCAAAAGAATCGGTAAACACCTTGTTCCGTGCGGCAAAGGAACAAAACAGACAATTTTGTGGACAGGGGGTGATATTCAAACCGATTTGTGCATGAACCTCAGCAAAACCATTGCTTACTTGTGCTGATTTTTTCCGTGCTGCCCAAAGAAGAAGAGAGGATTGCTTAGAAAAAACAGGAACCTTGAAAAGATCCTTGATTTCTTTTTCTGATAGTTCTTTGTCGTTTAATGATTTTTCAACAATTTTCTCAATCATACCCTTCTCCTCCTGAAGCTAGTCTACATAAACACATTCAATAAACGAAAAGCAATACCACCAATAAAAATCGCTAATCCTACCTCTGTTAAAGTGATAAGACCAGCTTTTTTCCACCCAGTTTCGCGAACCAATGCTGCAATCGTTGCAACGCAAGGGACATAAATCATAATCACGAGTGCAAAGACGATCATTTGCACCGGAGACATTGCTGAACGGATATCCACTGTTCCTGCGGCAGTCATGAGTAAAACGAGCGCCGCTTCTTTCCGTAAGATGCCAAAGATGAACAGAAAACCGGTGAATGCGGGAAGCCCAAGCCAGACAACAGTAATTGGACTTAACGCATTCGATACAAGATAAAGAATTTCAGTTATCCGCATCGCTTCAATGATGATGCTACCTAGGATAATGAGCGGAAGAGCGGTCATCAGAAACGGTTTGAACCGATTCCATGCCTGTTTTACCACTACTTTTCCAGATGGCAGTCGGTATGGCGGCATCTCCATGATAATACCGACTGATTTGCCGGGGAGAAACCGGTTAAGGATTCTCCCAATAAGAAAAATCAGAATGAAATCAATGATATAGAGTAAAAGAGCCCATTGTACTCCAACGTACGCACCCACAAGCCCAAGAATAACGACAGTTCGTGCTGAACACGGGACTAGTGTTGAGAGAAAGATGGCGATGAATCGATCGCGTTTGGTTTCCATGATGCGACATCCAACACAAGCAGGGACGTTACAACCGAATGCAAGCAACAGAGGGATGCATGCCTTACCATGAAGACCGATGGTATGGCATGGCCGATCCATGAGATATGCGATTTTAGGGAGATATCCAGAGTCTTCAAGGACACCAAGAATAAGATAAAATGGCAAGATGAATCCAAGGGCAACAGAAAGCGTTGCATAAAAACCCACAACCCCACCATTCCAGAGGAGATCAGGTAAAAATCCAGTCATATGAGGATTAACGCTTTCAAAGAGGTTCCGTACTATTTCAGAAAGCCACCCTCCAAAAAACGACATAAACATAAGAATGCTAAGCATAGTAGTGAACATGAGAACGTACCCCCAAACACTGTGCATACTAAGTTCGTCAAAGAGTTCACCCATCGAGGGTTTCTCAGATTCCTTGAACGTTTGAACTTCTTTTACAATCCTCGCAGCAACTGCATAGCGTTCTGATGAAATAACCGTTGAACACGGTTCCTTATGAATCTCAGATATTTCTCCAGCAAGAATGTTCGCAGCGACAATCACATCAGGGTGTTTCTCACCAACTTTGTTAACGATATCAGAATCCCCTTCCAACAGTTTTATCGCGGTCCATCTCAGAGGGTATCCTATGTTAACTCCAGTAAGAACTCGTTCGAGTTTTTCTATCCGTGTTTCAATCTCAGGACCATAGCGGATAGTACTCTTGGATGCTGAAGATCGTTTGGCTGCTTGTTCGATGGCTGCGTCAACGATTTCATGAACGCCGATTCCTTTTGTCGCAATGGTTGGAACGACTGGGGCATTGAGCAACCTCTGAAGCTTTATTTCATTAATTGTTATTCCTTTCTTCTTGGCAACATCCACAAGATTTAATGCGATAACGAGTGGAGTTCCCATTTCAAGGAGTTGAAGCGTAAAAAACAGGTTTCGCTCCAGCGATGTCGCATCGACAACATTAACGACAACATCTGGATGCTCTAGTGCAATATATTCTCTGGAGACAATTTCCTCCTGAGAGTACGTCGAGAGGGAGTAAATCCCTGGTAGATCGATAATTTTGATATGTTTCCCGTGATGAAGAAGTACTCCTTCTGCTTTTTCCACTGTTTTCCCTGGCCAATTGCCAATGATTTGCCCAAGACCCGTGAGTTGGTTGAAAATGGAACTTTTTCCAACGTTTGCATTTCCTGCGAGTGCGACAACAAGATCAACTTTCATTGTTAATCACGTTTTCTGTACGAAGATTTTTTCAGCGATACCTCGGCCAATGACAAGTTTGCATCCGCGGACACAAATTTCTACAGGGCCGTTCATCGGTGCTTCTCTTAATAGAGATATTGTGGTGCCATTTGTAAGACCAAGATCACATAATCGCTGCATCACGCCTCCGCCACCGCGGACAAACACGATTTTTGCTTTTTCGCCATGTTTTAACGCGGTAATAGCAATGATGTCTTTGTCTCGTTTTTCAAGTGTGAGGTTTTGTTCAGAAAAGCATTCCTGGCAGTTTTTTACTTCAAGATTACAAGGAGGTATTGGTGATCCATGAGGACATTCGGTTGGTCCTTTGAGGGTTTTACAGAGTGCTGTTTCAGTCTCATCAGTAAGGGTATGTTCCATTTTGCATGCTTGTTCATGAACCTTGTCGGACGGTAAATGGAGCATTTTATCTAAAAAGACTTCCAGGAGTCGGTGTTTTCGCTTCATTTTTATTGCTGCTTTATAGCCTTTTCCAGTAAGAGAGACTCCTTTATGAGATTCATATCGGACTAAACCTTTCTGTTTCATTCTTTGAAACACTTCGGTGACGCTTGCTGGAGCGTTCTTGAGACGTTCTGCTATTTCTGTTGTTTTTGCAGTGCCTTCTCGTCCTGCAATGTCGTAGATTGCTTCAAGATATTCTTCGATATGTTCTTGTGGCATAAAGTCTCACTATATTATGATATAGTAGCCATTAAAATATAAATATTTCGGTCGACCTAAATTATATTCTTCCTTATACGAGTAGAACAAAATTATTTATTTAAGTAGACTTACAATTTTTACCAAAACGATCCTTTATATCGATTCGTAGCTGGACAACCAAAACAACGATTCTCAGAATAAGCCGGACATGTTTTATATTCTACGCCACAGGGAGGTTTATTCATAGATCTTTCGACAATACGAATGGGCATCACGTAATCCTTAATACTCGATATTATAATATTAAAATCTGCACTTTGTACATCTTTATCTGGGCGTATCCGACAATCGATGATTGATTCAAGAGACGCCAAATCCTCACCGGCAAATAACAACATAAGGTTTTCATTTCCAGATACTACAAAACCGTTTAAAAAGAAAGGGCAACCACGAAACATATTCAAAATTTTCGTAGTATTGGTTGTTCTCACCATGACCTTCGCAAGATACATCCCTACTTTGTTGAGATTTACTCCAAAGACCTGGTCAATTATTCCTCGCTCCTTCAACTTTTTTATTCGCATTGCAACTGAAGGTTGAGATAATTTCACTTTTTTTGCGATTTCTTCTTGAGAGATATCATGATTGTCGTGAAGTAGAGAAATTATTTTTCTATCCTTTTCATCAAGAGTAAATTTCAAATGCGGCATATGTTAACCTCATTAATACGAATATATTATTAACCATATCTGTAGTCTATATAAATATTTCCTATAAATAATAGGTAAAAAAGATTATTTTATGATAATTATTATAATAACGTTTATAAGTGACTCCTTATGTTAGATAGTATCATAAGTTAATCTTGAAGGAAAACAATGAATAACAAATAATAAAAAGGAGGTGAAATAGAAAATGCCTGGCGGAGACAAAACAGGACCTTGGGGACTTGGACCAAGAACTGGACGAGCAGTAGGATACTGCGCAGGAAACAATATACCTGGTTACGCAAACCCTGGTTTTATCCGCGGCTTTGGTTTCGGCAGAGGTCGGAGCCGAGGTTTCGGGCGAGGATTCCAGGGGCGTGGTAGAGATTTCTGGAGACAAGGAGTGTATCCCTATCTAGCACCATACTACCCTGAAACATATCCAGAACCCAGCAAAGAGGAAGAAAAAGTCTACTTAGAAGACGTGGTCAAAGGTCTGGAAGAAGAATTAAAGATGATACAGCAAAGGCTCCAAGAGTTATCAAAAGAAAAAAAGGAAGCTTCACAATAAGACCAATCAAGCCTCTTCTCTTTCTTTTTATGACAAAACATAGTATGACAGATTAGGTTAAAAACATAGAAGTGAACGGTTCCATGGAAAAAAAAGAAAATGATGATTTGAAGATAGCACACAATCTCGGCAGAATAAAACATAAGATTATTGTATTGAGTGGTAAAGGCGGTGTTGGGAAAAGCACGGTTTCTGTGAATCTCGCTTTTGCACTTTCAGAAAAAAAATATGCTGTTGGATTAATGGATTGTGATATTCATGGGCCAAGTATCCCAAAGATCCTTGGCGTTGAAGAGAAAAGACCAACAGCATCTGCTACAGGTTTCAATCCTATCTCAGTTACCCCAAATCTAAAAGTAATGTCCATGGGCTTTCTTCTTTCCGATTACGATTCTCCAGTGATTTGGCGTGGACCAATGAAGATGGGTGCGATAAAACAGTTTATCGGTGATGTCGATTGGGGTGATCTTGATTATTTAATCGTCGATCTCCCACCGGGTACCGGTGATGAACCGCTGAGTATTGCACAGCTTATTCCACAGAGTGATGGAGCGGTTATTGTGACGACACCACAGGATTTAGCGTTAGTAAGTGTACGCAAATCAATCAATTTTGTCAAAAAGATGAATATGCCGATTATTGGCATTATTGAGAATATGAGTGGGTTTACTTGCCCTCATTGTAAAAAAAATGTAGATATCTTTAAAACTGGTGGAGGACTCAAAACCTCGATGGATCTTCAGGTACCATTTCTTGGAAAGATCCCTCTCGATCCAAACATAGTTTTAACGAGTGATGATGGTGAACCATTCCTTATCAAAAATACCTCAACTGATGCTGGCAAAGCAATTATAAGCATTGTTGAAAAAATTGAACACATTGTAAAACAAAGGAGATGAAAAAGGATATGCCAAGGCAACGTGGTGGTGGAGGTTTCGGACGATGTGGCGGTCGAGGTCTTGGTGGTGGATATGGCATAGGTCCAGGCGGAGAATGTCTCTGTCCCAACTGTGGTCATCGAGAATCTCATCAACGAGGTGTTCCTTGTTATACGAGGAAATGCCCACAGTGCGGTGTACTTATGACACGGCCACAGTAATATTATGAAATATAATCATGAAGATAAAAATTTATGAAAAAACATCAAGAAAATAAAGAAATGTATAAGATAGGTTAGGTGAAAAAATGGAGGAAATACATACAAACGCGATGCCATTGATAGGAGATTCTGCTCCAGCATTTAAAGCAAAAACAACAATGGGAGACATTAACTTCCCCGATGACTACAAAGGAAAATGGGTGATCCTATTTTCTCACCCTGCTGATTTTACTCCAGTATGCACCACTGAATTCATGACTTTTGCAACCATGCAGGAAGACCTTAAAAAACTTAACTGCGAACTTATCGGGTTGTCCATCGA
>JALOTN010000084.1 GCA_025457885.1 Thermoplasmatota archaeon
CCTGGGTATAGTTTTGATCATTGGAGTGGTGATGCTTCTGGGAGTAATCCTGTTACTACGGTGACGATGACTGGTGATAAGTCGGTGGTTGCTCATTTTGTACAAAAAGAATATACTCTCACAATCATTGTTGATGGACAAGGAACCGTAACTAAAGACCCCTCTCTACCCACCTATCTCTATGGTACAGCTGTAGAACTGACAGCAACACCAGATTCGGATTGGGTCTTTAGCTCATGGAGCGGCGATCTCAACAGTACTCAAAACCCGCAATCAATCACCATGGATGGCAATAAAACAATTACTGCTCACTTTGTATACAATGGAGACGATATGAATCCCCCGGTGATAGAGATAACAAGACCAACAAATGATGGGTTTTACATCTTCAACCAGTTTATCCTTCCCTTTAAAATGCTTGGAATGCCAATTATCGTTCAGATGATCACCCTGGAGGCAAACGCTTCAGACAATGAATCCGGGATCGAACAGGTGGAGTTCTTCGTCGACGGATTGCCCGTCGGTACCGACACCTCCACACCCTACTCCTGTGACTGGAGAGAGATTCGCTCAGGGAAACACACAATCACTGCGACCGCCACCGATAACGCAGGAAACACCGCTACTACTCAGGACCTCGTTGTCTTCAAATGGAGATTCCATCCTGCACTCATCGCCCTCATCTTCCTTCTAGGGTTAATCTGGAAGAACGAAAAACCTTCAGCTGCTCAAATGATGGAATCAACCTAACCACCATACCCGCTAGTGTATCGTGGATTTCCACCCTCTTTTCTTTCCTTTTTTTAAAAAAGAACTAGTGAAGGATGAACATCGCCTTCTATTTATATCACCATTACGCCATGAAATCCTCCTTCTTCCATATCCTTTAAATATTCGTTCTTCATTCGGACTCCTCATGGCAGTATGGCAAGGTAACTCGAAAAGAAGCATCACTGGACGACGCATCCGCTCTGCGCGGAACAAGAGACGATTCGAAATCGGTAGGGAAACACACCTGACCACTATCGGAGTCATGAAACGAAAACCCTCCAGAACACGCGGAAACAACCATAAATCCCGTATCCTCACTGCAGATAGCGCTTTTGTCGTCGACCCGAAAACCAACAAAACCGTCAAGACGGAGATAGTCACTGTCGTCGAAAACTCAGCAAACATCCATTACGTACGACGTAACATCATGAACAAAGGAGCAATCATTAACACAAAGCTTGGAAAAGCAAAGATCACTTCTCGACCGGGACAAAACGGTGTGATTAACGCCGTGTTGCTCCAAAAATAAAAATTTGTCGTGGTCCAATGGTCTCCCGTGATGATAACAAATATGTGATATACCCCGTGTATTTTGATACAGCAGTCTCTCGCCTTAATGGACGCAGGGTCTCACAAAAACATGCTGTCGAAAAACCATCCCTGGAAAACATCGCGAAGGCTGCAAAATCATTAAATTTAAACCCGATTTTAGAAAAAAACGCAACTCATTCTTCAACTCCCTGGAAACGAGAAGGGCGTCTCCTTGTCGATAAAAAAGAATCAAAAAGCAAGCTTCTTCTCCAACTCTCTAACCGCCTCTAGGGTGAGAAAGTATATAACATCAACATGATATTCTGATAAAACTCTCTTGGAGCTGGGTTATGGAACAATCAGGACAACAATACGATGAAGCAAGCACGATTTTTTCCCCAGATGGACGATTATACCAGGTAGAGTACGCCAGAGAGGCAGTCAAGAAAGGCTCCACCACAATGGGATTCAAATGGAAAGACGGAGTCCTGCTCCTAGCCCATAAACCGGAGGCCAGTAAACTTGTGAACCTCCAATCCCTTGAGAAAATCTACCAGATTGACACCCATATCGCCTGTGTGGCAACCGGGCTGGTCGCAGATGGTCGCCATCTCGTGGAAATGGCTCGTGAGGAAGCCCAATGGAACAAGGTCCGTTACGACGAACCTATCACCGTTAAAGAACTCGTCAACATCCTCTGCGAATACACCCATTTATACACCCAGTTTGATGGCGTACGCCCCTTTGGAGTCGTCCTCCTCATCGGAGGGATAGATTCAACAGGAAAACATCTGTTTTCTACAGACCCCTCTGGAGCATATCTTGGGTACAAAGCAGTCTGCGAAGGGAAAAAGAGCACCGATGCGATGACACAATTTACAAAAAGCTACACCACCGATATCTCATTGGATCAAGCACTCGAGCTTGGGCTTCAAACCATGAAAAAAATCACCAAACAGAAATTCAATGCCGAGATGATTGAGGCAGCAGTGATTGACAAAAAAACAGGATATCATAAGATGACCCCTGAAGCACTCAAGAAACTCGCAGAAAAGCACACCACTGAATAAGACAAAACCCCTCATGCTGATATATTTTTTTTATTTTCCTTTCCGGTGAAACTGGAACAATCGATGACGGTGATACGGAAACATCGCCTCACCAACAGAACGGACATCCTCAACAGAATAAAACGCATGAGGATGAATCGTATGAATCTTCCTCAAAATACCCTGCAGATCCTCCCGACGGATCACCGCAAAAATGATTTTCACAGGGCCATTGATGCCTTCTGCATCATGTGTCGTTACCCCATACTCAGCGTCCCGAAGGGATTTTACTAACTCTGAAGAATCATGTTTACAGATGATGCGAACCATGACCATACCAATTGATAATTTCTCCTCAATAAGCATGCCGATGAATGCCCCCATAGCAAACCCTCCTGCGTACGCCAAAGAACAAGCAAGATTGTTCAGGTTCTGCATAATCTGCCCAATCGCTAGTAACCAGATATTGATCTCGACAAAACCTACCAGTGGGGCGATGTATTTTAGGCCATGAGACACGAAAATAATCCGAAGGGTCCCTAGACTTACATCAATTAAACGAGCTGAGAAAATCAGAAGCGGCAGTATCACCCATTTGAAGAGGTCAGAGTTGTAAAATGCAACAAGATCCATAGTGTATCCCTTAGATGTCCTAGGAAGACTTCTCCAGGTATTCTATTCCCCTGTATAAATCTTTTATTTTTTTTGAATTTCCCTTGTTTCTCAAGATACTCAAAATAAACATTACTCACTGATTCTTTTTTTTCCGGCTTAGATGCCTTGATGGGTATCCATACCTTTAAATAAACAGGAAGATATTTTAATATAATAAAAAAAATATATGCGTAGTAATCAAAAAACGGTGGATTTCAATGATGAAGAAACTCGTCAGCATAATCCTTATCTGTGTGCTCTTAGGAGTTACCCTCCAGGGGAGTTCCCTTCCAGTTATTCAAAAAAAGGACACACCCCAACAACCTGCTCCCGTCCCCGTTCGTTCTGATTTTTTCTTACACATGTATGTCTCATTTCTCCTGCGTCTTGCCCATAAACCATCTCTTGCTGCAGGTATCATTCGAGGCGACGAGCTCGTCTGGTCCCAGGCATACGGATATTACGACATTGAAAACCAGAAAGTAGCGACCACACAAACCTTGTATCTTCAAGCATCTGTCTCAAAGACCGTCACAGCCACCGCACTTATGCAGTTGTATGAACAAGGATTATTCAGGTTAGATGATGATGTGAATATGTATCTTCCCTTCAGTCTGCGTAATCCGAATCACCCAGACGTCCCCATCACTATCGAAATGATCCTTTCCCATCGGTCCAGTCTAGCAGATGACAACCTCTACTGGATAGCCTTATCCTATATTCCTGGGGATCCGGATGTGGAAGGATTCCCTTATCCGTGGTTGATGGAGTATCTCACCCCCGGGGGGAGTGCGTATAGCTCCTCGATCTGGTCCCAGGATGAACCAGGGGAGAAATACTACTATGCCAATATCGGTTTTTCTCTGGTCGCGTACCTCGTGGAGATACTCTCCCATCAGGATTTCAACGAATACTGCAAGGAGCATATCTTCCAACCCCTGCAGATGAACAGCACGGGTTTTCGTCTCCGGGATGTGAACATCGAAAACGTCGCGGTCCCCTATGAATACAAGAATAACGGGTATTTCAGACACCCACAGTACGGGATTCATGTGCTCTACCCTGCGATCACCTTACGAACATCTATCGAGGATTATTCCCATTTCATCATCGCCCATATGAACGACGGGGTATGGAACGGGGTACGTATCCTGAATGAATCTACCGTGCAACTGATGCATACTGCACACTTCTCCCCAACAGACACCTATAATTATGGGTATGGTTGGCAGGTCACCAACAAACCCTTGAAGAAAACCTATGGGCATAGTGGGGGGTATGTCGGTGCGCTTGATCTTGTGACGATCGTTCCAGCGGATTCCACCGCGGTTCTCCTCTTCTCAAACGCCCTGGATTCTGAACTGCATTCGACGAGGATGGAATGGAATGCGTTTAATGCAATTAACAAAGCCTTGTTTCAGAAAGCAAAAAGACTACCGTAACCTCTTCCTATAGATGTTTTCCTCCTGTTGAGACAGGACATGCTTCTGGACGTAAAACTATATGTAAATCTTTTTCGATATCATCTTTTGAGAAGGTACCTTACGAGACTATGAAAAAGAAAGTTAAAGCAGTTAAGAAAAAAACTCCGAAAAAAACCCCACCATCAAAAAAGACTACGAAAAGCAGTCCTTCGATTCAGAAAATGATGGTCGGTGAGGATGAGTTTTGCCCGACGTGCATGGAATGGCGATCGTTTGATGAGCTGACCGGGAAATGTACGGTCTGTGGGCGTATCATTAAAAAGACTGGTGAACGGCGGAAGATTACCGATGAGTATGATCTGAAAGATTTTTCAAATGAACATGATGAACCGCAAGAAACCAATGAATTTTAATAGAAATATTCATATTGTAAATATTGTAAATATATTAAATTAACTTGTTAAGCTTTCTAATTAACAATATATTTTCGTGTTAACATATAGCATTGTTTTTTACATATTTCATTG
>JALOTN010000001.1 GCA_025457885.1 Thermoplasmatota archaeon
AAATCAAAGGGAGATGTTTATTTCAAGGACTACATCACAATATACGTCTCAACATTCTAATGGCTTTTTCTCAAATAACGTTCCTTAAGGTATTATAAAAGAGTGGAAACGCGCGAGGTTAAATTTGTTGTAATCGTTTGATTGGTTTGAAATGACGTTGATTGTAAGTATATAACTTCGCTTTCCTATTTATCGCAATAGCTGCAATCATCGAATCAATTCGTGAAAGCCCATTCTTCTCGTACTCAACCTCCAGATTTGCAGAGAGGACTGCATCTTCCTTTGTAAAGGGAATGATTTCGAGTTTTTCTAACCCTGGAACGCTTTTTTTTCCGAATTTGAGCAATCCGTAACTCATTTCATGAAGCGTCAATGAGGTGATTGCGACGGTCTCCCCTGCACTCATAAGTTTTTTAAATGCGATTTCACCTTGGATAGAATGTTTATCGAAGATTTCTATCAAGACGTCGGTATCAATGAGAATCATTGAGTTTCACCTGTATCGATGTTCTTTTCTTTTCTCATTGATATCCTTAATGAACTCCTTTTTATTGTCAAATTCTACACAGCCCCGAAGGTTCTGTAATATCTCTGTATTATTCTTGCTGAGTCTTTCGAATAGATCGCTGAAGCTTTCGTTTTTTCGTTTCAACGCTAGGAGCTGATCATACACTCGTGATTTTACAGTAATCGTTTTAAAACTCATATATTAAACATATGTTTAAACATATATTTATTTATTTCTATTATGGCATTCGAGAGCCCCACTATAACGATAAAAGGCTCAGTCCATTTCCTACAACCTCTGGATCCTCGCCGAAATCCTCCTCTGCCTCGCCCTGTTCGGATTCATAAAAGACGACCACCAGGTGACATCAAAATACTTCGGTACCATCCTCTACACCATCGACCCCGGAGGATGAAACCCATGCCCTTCTGAATAATTTTTCAATCAAAGCATTAGATTACAACAGTAATCTCCATCATATTTTCCTGTACCAAACCACATTTTCATCACACTATCAGCACCTTTTTACCCCTCTGACAAACTATAGTTAATCATTCATCGTGAATTTTTACCAGAATTCCCATACTTCTCTCCTTACTTTCGGAACTACTGGGTGGAACGTCAGGTTTAAAAATAAGAAGCTTATACCGTTCTCCCTATGAAAAAAGCTGATCGATGCATTTCCTGTGGAAAAGGCCTGCTTGAACAAGGTTCGACGACGTTCCAATGTCCAACGTGCGATACCATTATTGGACGCTGCTCCAACTGTCGAGAACAAAGCGTTGTCTACATCTGCCCGAAATGCGGATTCAGAGGACCATAGGAGGAATACTCGATGGGGGAAGTCATCGCACTCATTCGTCTCATGCCAGATGGAGTTATCACCGATAAAGATATGGATTCTATCACTGAAGAAGTAAAAAAAGTCGTTCAAAAACCAGCAAGGCTCGGCCGTGTTGAAGTTAAACAAATCGCCTTTGGTCTCAGAGGTCTTGATGTGACAGTCGCGGTCCCCGATGTTGAAGGTGGCCTTGATCCTATCGTCGAGAAACTTGGGAAGATAAAGAAAGTCGATAACGTCGAAGTCGTTGACATCGGCAGAATCTAAGACGCGGTTTCGACGGTTGTTTTCAGATACTCGGTATATGAGTCCATGAACTGTCGACCGATTTCTGTAGGATAATAAATCGGATACGCTGAATTCGTGGTATCTCCTTCAATCAGTTCTGCCTCGAACAGTTTATTAATATGCCATTTCACTACATGATGGTTAATATTCAGTGCATGGGCGATCTCAAGAAGATGTTTTCCGGGATGCTCTGAGAGATATGCCATGATGTCCCGAGCGTTTTTGTTCCGAAGAATTGATTCGGCGACCGCACGTTGTTTCGCCTCGACTCCACCTTCCACAAGGTAATAGACTTTTTTTCCACCAATCGCTCTGCTTCTGATCAGGTTCGTCTGCTCAAGTTTCCTCAGATGCCAGGCAGCATTGCTGGGCTTCAGATCAAGCTCACGGGCGATCTCCCGGAGATGACTACCAGGGTATTCATCGATGTATTCGTAGAGGTTTTTCCGTATCTCCGTGTCCAACACGTTTTCTGGAGTCACATATTTGACACCCCCCATGAGGAAGAAAAACGCGAGTAACAAGGCAACAACGGTAATAAGCACTGCAATCGCGGTCAAATCGATGTTTGGTTGGAGATCAGGAGCCGCACGACCTATGGTTGTTGCTCCAAGAAGGATAGCCATACATATAATCCCAGCTCTCATGATGTAGCGCATTGATTCCCATCCTTATGATATCTGCATCCCTGCAGGGAAAAGAAATCACATTGAAGTTTAAATACCTTGCTTCAGGGTGACGGTTTCATTGCTCAACTCATCCTTGAGAATAAAACGATATGAGCCATTGAGGAGGATAAAGAGATTTATTTATGAGCGAAAAAACCAACCCATCCTGATGGTTGCTTTTCTAGGCGTACAAAGCCGACTCGTTCAAACTGTACAATCTCCCCGGAAGGCAGATCAGTGATTGCTTTCTCAGCATATCCCTGGAGCTCCTTCAGACTCTCAGGATTGAAGTTCTCACCGGTGAAAATCAACCCAGGGACAAGTATCTTAAGGGGGATGAACTCCTGGGTGGTCCATTGGATCTTGGCGGTCTCAGCGATGAGGCTTTCTCCTTGGTAAGATCCCTGAATCGTTTCATTCTTTTTTGTGATTTTCACATTATAGAGCCCTTTTAATCGGAACACATCACCTATGTTCATCTTCTGGACATCATCTTTTGGGATGAAAAAAACCGATGAGGTATGGATGGTGCGATCGCCCATTGTCGCATCTGGATGTAAGGGGATGTTCATGGTTTTTTTCGGGGCATCTGTTACGGTCAGTTGCACGGGGTCAGGGACATAGTAATATCGTTTGACTTTGGGATCGAGATACTTGCGGTTCACGGATTCGACCAAGCTGAAGTCCACTATGGATTCTACTTTTGAAAACCCTTGTTGAAGGACGAATTGTTTGATTGCTTCTGGGACGATCCCTCGTCGCTTCAATCCTCGCAGGGTTGGTAGTCGAACATCATCAAAGCCCAAGACCAATCCTTGTTCAATGAGGGGTTTTATCTTCCGTTTTGACACCGGCATGCCATCAATGGATAAGCGTGAGAACTCCATGAGATGAGGGGTTCGGAGATGAAGGAGGCTGAGTATTTTGAAATACACTTCGTCGCGTAACTCATATTCTTTGGTTCGGAACGGGTGGGTCACGCCACTGATGCTATCCTCTACGGCTCCAGCGAAATCATAGGTCGGCCAGACATGGTACTTCTCATTGGTCAATGGATGTTTCGCGGTGATCACTCGGAATAAGGTCGGGTCGCGCATCGCGGTGTTCTCACTATTCATTTCTCCATGTAATCGAAGGATCCAGGGATTTTCCGGGGATGCCAGCATTTGTTTCCAGAGGTCCAACCCGGTTGTTCCTGTATATTGTTCTTGACAGGCACATGGTTTCCCATGGAACCGTCCTTCCCGGATGATTTCGGATGCGCATTTGCAGACATAGGCATCTTTCTGACGGATGAGTTGTTCTGCGAGTTTGTAATGTGTCTGCAGGTTGTCTGAGGTGTGATATTCGCTGTCCCATTCTACCCCAAGCCAGTGGAGGTCTTCTTTCTGCGCATCATAAAACTCAAGGAGTGCGTTTTCTGGGTTGGTGTCATCGAAGCGTAAAATGAACTTCCCGTCATACAACCGGGCGTACTCGGAGTCGATGATCGCTGCTTTCGCATGGCCGATATGGAGGTACCCGTTTGGTTCTGGTGGAAAACGAGTCACCACTTTTCCTTTTTCAGCACAGGGTAAAGCAGGTAATGAGAAGTCCTTTTCTTTCTTTTCTTTGTGTAATAACTCTGGGGCAAGATTTGTAAGCTCTGTCAGTTGATCGTCAGGGGACATGGCATTGACTTGCTTGACGACTTGAGAAACAACAGGGATGATCTCCCCAGGTGACACCCCGTCTTTTTTCAATGCTGCAATGACCTTTCCCGTCACTGCTTTTTCATTGGCTTTACCGTTGAATAACACCGCGTTCTGTAATGCGTACTTTCGTGCCTCACGCTGTATCCGCTGGGTAGACATGATTACTTTTCTCTCTGGATGGTATACTCGATGAGTTGATATAACAGCTCTTTGGCATCGGATGGTTTGAGGATTTTTAACGCGTCTTTTGCTTGGTTGACGAGTGCTAAAGCGCGGTTTTGTGCGTATTCTATGGACCCAAGGTCCCTAAAAAGATCATAGACAAGGGCGACATCGTCTTCTGATGCGGCATGGTTCCCGAACACTTCATCCAGATGTTTTTTATTCTGTCCGGTCGCATGGGTGAGACTATGGACCGCGATGAGGGTTTTTTTGCCGTTGCGGATGTCATTGCCGATGTCCTTTCCCAATGTTGTTGCGGTGCTGCTCATGTCTAGGTAATCATCCCAGATTTGGAAGGCTAAACCAAGGGTCATCCCGTATGTTTTTAAGGCAGCGACCTCAGGGGGTGTGCCTCCACCGATCATCGCACCGCCTTTTCCGGCTAATTCGAATAACGCGCCGGTTTTCTTCCCAATCATATCCAGGTATTCCTGCTCGGTGACTGTTTTGCGTGATTCAAATTCCATGTCGAGTTGTTGTCCTTCGCAGATGGCGATGATGCCGTCGATGAAATCATACTGGAGGAGTTTGTAGGTCTGAAAATCAACGGATGTCTTAAGGAGGGATTCAAAGGCTTTTGCAAATAATAAGTCCCCTGCGAGGATCGCAGCTGGTTCCCCGAATTTTATATGCACAGCGGGGAGGTTGCGTCGGAGGAGGGAATGATCCATGATATCATCATGAACCAAGGTGAAGTTATGGATAAGCTCTAATCCAGCAGCGAGGGGGAGTGCTTTTGTTGGGTCTCCTGAGACACTTTCACAGCAGGTTAATGTGAGAAATGGTCTGATGCGTTTCCCACCTGCGGCAGGGAGATGTTGGGAGGCTTCGTAGAGTTTTGTGGGTTTTTTTATCGCAAGGTACTGTTGCCAGTAGGTGTTAAACATTTCGGCTCGTTTCGTAAGTTCATTCTGTAGATCCATAACGTACTTCCACCGTTGAGAGCTTATCGACGGTATCGGCACCAACCAGGAACATCGCGATTCGCAGTTCCCTGGTGATGATCTCAAGCTCTTGTTCTAATGTTTTTGTATCCTTTAATGCTGGTTTAAGCAGGGCATGGGCCATGCCTGCAGCGCTTGCTCCAAGCACGAGTGCTCTTGCGATATCTAAGCCATCGCGGATGCCACCGGTCGCTATGATGGGGAGTTCCCAGCTGATTGCTTTTCCCACCTCAAGGATGCTGGTGGGAGTCGGGATGCCCCAGTCCCAGAACGTTTGACCAGCGCGCATGTTCCGGATGTCTCCTTTGAGTTTCGCCCGATAATATTCAACTGCGGAAAATGAGGTGCCGCCGGCGCCTCCAACGTCAATGCCGCAGATCTTCGTTTTTTTCAGTTGATGGGCGATTTTGCTGGAGATACCTGCGCCGCTTTCTTTGATGATGATGGGGCGACTGAACTCTCGTGAGAGCATGTCGATGGTCGCAAGACATCCTTTTGCTTGGGCTTCGCCTTCTGGTTGTATTGCTTCTTGTAAGAAGTTTAGGCAGACTGCTAGCACATCTGCATCTATCATTTCGACGATCTTTCCTGCGTTCTGGAGGATCTGCTGTTTGTCCCAAAGGACCATTTGTGATGCTCCGATGTTGGCAATCTTCAGGGGGATGTCGTATTCTTTGATGATGCTGTAGGTTTCTACGAGTTTTTGGTTTTCAAGGGCGGCTCGTTGGGAGCCAACACCCATGCCTATCTGGTAGGTGGCTGCGGCTGCCGCGAGATGCTCATTGATTTTCTTGCCTTCGGAATACCCGCCAGTCATGCCTGAGATGATGAGGGGAGCAGAAAGTTTCTTTCCGAACAACGTGGTTGATAAATCGATTTCGTTTTCGTTGATCTCCGGGAGCGCGTTATGGATGAGTTGCACATCGTCCCAGTAGTTTCGATGCGCAGACACGCTCTCTTTTAAAGAGATTTGAACGTGTTCACGTTTCCTTTCCTCCGTTTGATTCATGGTTTTTCTCCGTATACGATGGTGGATCGTGTCTTTTTTCCCTTTAAGGTATCATATAGTCGGTTATGTATATTCCCATTTACCAGGATGGTGTCTGCTCCTGTTTTCGCTACTTGTTTGATGGTATGAATCTTTCCTTTCATCCCTTCGGTCACATCCGCATGATCATCAAGGGAGGTGGTGAGATTTTCTAGGTCTTTTATGGTGATGTTTTCAAAGAAGGTCGCATTCTTGTTTGTCTTGGGGTTAGCGGAGTATAATCCGTCTTCGTCGATGACGAAGATGACTTTTTCTGGTTTGAACTCTGCAGCGAGTAATTGGATGAGCAGGTCTCCTGAGCAGATGGAAAAACCAAGCTGGTTATCCAAAGCGACATCACCGTAACTGACCGGCATGAAACCCAGGGCTAGGTATTTTTTGAAGATGTTGTAATCAATATGGGCAATCGCATGGTCGGAAAGGGAGAGGATCGCATGGGGCGGGAGGGAGACGGCTGGGATGCTATGGTTCTGCAGGGAGGCTAGAACAAGGGTGTTTAATCGTTGGACCATGGTGTGGGTCAGGGCGAAGCCTTCCACCTGTTTTCGTTGTCTGTAGCCTGTGTTGAGTTTGTATTGTTTCGCAAGGATATGGCCAAAAGAGCCTGCGCCATGGATGATGATCCCTGGTTTGCTGGCTTTTTTGATCTCCGCTGCAAGCTGGTCCATGATTTCTTGTTTGAAGCAGCATTCCTGTGCTTTGTTGGTGATGACACTCCCACCGAGTTTGATGAGAAACATAGGTTACCTGCATGAATCTGGCTGTAAAAAAGGATTGTGATAGCACGGGGATAATATGATGGTCACCGATGTATCATTCTTTTCTATGGGAGAAGGGGGGTTTGTTCTTGTTCTGCTCCTGAATCAGCCACAGGGAGATCGGCATGGCTGCTGATGAACGCATGGTGCTCTGGGACCATTCCATGATCTCCTGCTCCGGGGTGTTCGTCCGACACTCCTCACAGATGAAGAATTTATCATCAAAGACCAATCCACTTTGATGCTCCTGGAGATGAAATTTCTGTTTACACATCTCACACATTTTTTCTGAAATATGTACTCCTCCTAAACCACTTCCAAGTTTCAGGTTGTGATCACATTTCTTTATGAAGTTTAAATATAAAATCCTTTTGGATGAAAAAGAAAAAAAAGAAGAGAGGGATGGGATGCAAAGGGAACTGGGAAAGTGGCAGATATGCCAGCAGCTCCGGCTGGCAGATCCTCCGTAACTTTTAGTCAATTGAATATGGTAGGGTGGTTCTCGCTTATTAACTTCGAGGTGGGGTCAGTGAAAGTATTCAATGACATTTACTGAAAAAGAGAAAATTGTCATATCACGGTTCATAAATTACCGTGGTGGTGACATTCACTGGTGCTCCATGCTGTGACATATTATCATACATGTAGGGTGTGAAGGAAACGGTTATGGTATCGGCTCCAGAGAAACCGAATGGTGGCGTAATATAAAGAAAAGCGAAATTATTCCCGCCGTCTTCTTCTAATACAATTTGATCAGTAACCAATACATTCCAATCATTCCCGGGAGAATCAACGATTTCCATTTTTACGAGAGTCCTTGCATTCCCATGATTTATGAGATTGAAATACAGATGCGACATCTCACCGGGGATGACATCCAGATGATCGCTTTCAGGTTCAATGATGATATGGGGCAGGTACCCTGGCAAACAAGTTACAGTAGCAGTCTGGTCACATCCATTCACCAAAGGTATGAACCCAAGTGGGCCACGTAGTGTCTTCACCTCAGCATGTATTGGAATTACGCAGAGTGCATATGCTGGGGCATGCTCATCAATCGCAATAGAAAGAGAAACGTTCTGAGATGAGATAGCATCACTTACAGGGAACTGAATCTCAGAAGCTGAAAGAGACGCTGTACTCCAAATTGGTATCTCACCAAGCTCCAATACAACCGTAACAACCTGGTGAGTGACCATACAATAATACCGAATAATCTTTCCGATAAGAGGATATGAAAGGATAGTGGTATAGGTGATCGTGAGGTTCACGATCCTAGGCGCCCCCCCTGGTACGAGAGGCGTGTGTGTCGCATTCCCACTCCAAGAAATGACGATGACACTATCCAGAGAAAACCACCCATCCCCCGATAAAGAATGATTCTCCTTGTTCCTCTGATCGGATACCAGTGAAAATGACATAGCCCCTGTGATATCCTGAGCCGTGATTGGTATACCATATGCTGCAATCAAAAGAAACACTATGACAACGGCGCAATGTTTTCTATCCAATGTCTTTCCCCCATATCACTAATTTTATAACAAGGTTCTCCTATAAATATATTGTCAATTCGTATTTTAAACAAAGAAACGAAAATAAGAGGAAAACAGATGAATTAATGAATCACCACAGCATGACAGATGACATACCAGGAAGAAAACACTCATGACCCCGCCCCTGAGAGATACCCTTGAAAGACTCAGCCCAGCACTTACTGAGACTCTTCAAATGGTCTTCTGGCAAAACACATTTGCGACCAAAGCAATAGAACACACCATTAAACACCAACCCGACTGGGGGAACGATACACGAGCGGTTTTTTCCGAAACCGTGTATGACCTCATCCGATGGTGGAGACCACTCTGGTTCCTCCTCAACACAGAACCATCCTCAGCACCAGAGGACCTTCAACGGATCATTCTCATCTACCTGTTTTCAAAGAAAGGGGATCTTTCTGCGCTCAAACACAAAAAAGGATTCGACACCGAACAGCTTTTCCAACGACTCCAAACCATAAAACATACTCGGGTTCTCCGTGAGTCCATCCCTGATTGGCTCGATGGCAGAGGGGAAAAAGAAGTAGGTGATCGATGGGAACCAGTCCTTACCGCATTGAATACACTACCAGACCTGATCATCAGAGTCAACAATCTACGGACTTCACCAAAAGAACTCCTTGCGATCCTCCGGAAAGAACACATCACTGCCGAACCAATTGACGGACACCCAGATGCACTCCTCATCAAAGAAAAAACCAATGTGTTCATCCTCCCCAGCTACAGCGCCGGGCTTTTTGAGGTCCAGGACGCTGCCTCCCAGATGGTCAGCAGGATCCTCGACCCCCGTCCAGGGATGCGAGTCATTGACGCCTGCGCAGGAGAAGGAAGCAAAACACTCCATCTCGCGGCACTCCTAAAGAACAAAGGAAAGATCATCGCCATGGACACCCAAGAATGGAAACTACAAGAACTCCGCAGACGAGCCATAAAAGCAGGAGCCGACACCATAGAAACACGACTCATCACCTCCACAAAAACCTACAAACACATGAAAGCAACCGCGGACCGACTGCTCCTAGACGTCCCCTGCTCAGGGCTGGGAACCCTCCGAAGGAACCCGGACATCAAATGGAAACTCACCTCCGATGACCTCACCAGACTCATCCATCTCCAACAAGAGCTCCTTGAAACATACCACAGTCTTCTCAAACCACAAGGAACCATGGTGTACTCCGTTTGCAGCATCCTGCCCTCAGAAGGAGAAGAACACATCAAACGATTCCTCCAGTCCCATCAAGACTTCCGCCTCCTCAAAGAACAACGATCCTGGCCAGACACTGATCAAACCGACGGATTCTACATCGCACTCCTCCAACGAACCAGATAACACCGGATTCGAAACCATATAAAAGGAAAGACAAATACCTAGTCCCAGGAAAAAGAGGAGGTACGCTGATGAAGATTTTGTCTTGGAATGTTAACGGCATCAGAGCAGCCGAAAAAAAAGGATTTTATACCTGGTTTCAGAAAGAATCCCCAGACATCATGTGCCTCCAAGAGATAAAAGCTACACCAGACCAACTCCCACCCCATCTCAGAAACATCCCAGGATACCACACCTATTGGAACCCAGCGGAGCGAAAAGGCTACAGCGGGGTTGCGACATTCTCTAAACAAAAACCACTCATGGTCAACACAGGGTTTGGCAGAGAAGAGTTCGACAACGAAGGACGCATCCTCATTACCACCTATCCATCGTTTACCTTATTTAACATCTACTTCCCAAACGGAAAGAAAAACAAAGAACGACTCCAATACAAACTCGACTTCTACGACGAGTTCCTCAGCTACGCTGACGACCTTAAAACAAAAAAACACAACATCATCGTCTGCGGCGACGTCAACACCGCCCATAAAGAAATCGACCTGGCACGACCAAAAGAAAACGAACATATCTCCGGGTTCCTCCCCGTGGAACGAGCCTGGATCGACACCTTCCTTGACCATGGATACGTCGACACCTTCCGTCATTTCCACACAGAGCCACACCAATACACCTGGTGGGACCTCAAAACCGCAGCCCGAACACGCAACGTCGGCTGGAGAATCGACTATTTCTTCGTCAACAAAGAATTCCTCCCACAGATAACAAACGCATGTATCCACCAAGAGGTCATCGGCTCAGACCACTGCCCCATCGGAATAGAAATCAAAGAATAAAAAAAGGAGAAAAACACTATGAAGGAATCACTTGAGTATATCTACAAAGAACAAAAAGAAGTCTCTATCTATGGAGGCATCGCTGCACTGCTCGGATGGGACCAGATGACCTACATGCCACCCAAAGGAAGCGACGGACGAGCAGAACAACTATCTCTCATCTCACGGCTCGCCCATGAACGCGTCACCTCAGAAACACTCTACACCCATCTCAAGAAACTCAATGAAAAAGCGGATACTCTGACGAAAAAAGACCACCTCGTGGTAACCAAACTCTTCAAAGACGTGGAAAAAGCACGAAAACTCCCCGCTGAGTTCGTCGAAAAAATGACCAGGACCACGTCCATCGCATACGGCGTCTGGCAAGAGGCACGCGAAAAAAATGATTTTTCCCTATTCCGACCACACCTTGAGCAGATCGTGGAACTGGAAAAACAATACTACGACTACATCAAACTCCCAGGTCATCCCTATAACACCCTGTTGGATGATTACGAAGAAGGCATGACTGTAGAGGTCCTCCAAAAAGAATTCACCATCCTTCGTAAACAACTCGTAGAACTCCTCCAGACCATCACCACCACCGAACGCTATCACCATCAACAGCCTCCGACATTCAAACTTGCCAATGCGCAACAACAGGAGCTCTGCAGCATCCTGCTTTCTCACATGAACATCCCCTTTGACCGATCACGTCTGGACATCTCCACCCACCCCTTCACCACCTCCATGGGAGACGACGACATCCGGTTCACCACCAACTACGAACGAGAAGGATTCCTCTCCTCCTTTTTCTCCACCGCCCATGAGGCAGGCCATGCGCTCTATGAGCTTGGCATCCTCAAAGGAGACTACAAAGACACCATCATCTCCAACGCACCCTCCCTTGGCATCCATGAGTCGCAATCCCGGTTCTGGGAAAACATGATCGCCCGCAGCAAACCATTCTGGGTTTTCTTCGCCCCGCTCTTCCAAAAAACCGCCCCGAACGAATGCAGTAAAATGAATACTGATGTTTGGTATCACTCCATCAACCAAGTCAGACCCACCTTCATCAGAACGGAAGCTGACGAACTCACCTACTGCCTCCATGTGATCCTTCGCTTCGAACTCGAACTGGACCTCCTGATGGACAAAATCACCATTAACGAATTACCTGCCGCCTGGAACCAGAAAGTCACCGAGTTCCTCGGAATCACCCCGAAAACCAACCGAGAAGGCGTCCTGCAGGACATGCACTGGAGCGGAGGAGAATTTGGGTATTTCCCCACCTACGCCATCGGGACCATGTACGCCTCACAACTCTTCAGACAATTCAAAAAAGAACACCCAACCGCTGATGAAGAAATCCAACGAGGCGATTTTTCACACATCTTACACTGGCTTAACGACCATATCTATCAATATGGGTCACTCATGACGGCGGACGACATCATCAAACACACCTGCGGGGAAGGGTTAAATTCTAAAATCTTCGTCAGTTATCTAAAAGAGAAATACTATCCCTTATACGGGGTCTAAGGAGCAACAACATGGCAATCCTGGTATTGGTCAGACATGGGCAATCACAATGGAACCTTGAGAACCGGTTCACCGGCTGGGTGGACGTCCCCCTCTCAGTAAAAGGAAGAGAGGAAGCAACACAAGCAGGAAAGAAACTCAAAGACATCCGGTTCGACACCATCTACGTCTCCCATCTCCTGCGCGCAATCCAAACCATGCATTACATCCTCCTGGAACTCCCCGATGAACGCATCCCGATCCTCTATCATGAGGATGGACGGATTCATGCCTGGGAACATTACGCTGGCTCCCGAGAAAAAGAAATCCCTATCTATCAATCCGTGGACCTCGCGGAACGATACTATGGAGACCTCCAGGGACTCAACAAGGCAGAGACCATGAAGAAATACGGGGAAGCACAGGTTCATCTCTGGCGACGCAGCTATGATGTGAATCCACCTCGTGGAGAAAGCCTCAAGGACACCTGTGAACGCACCATCCCCTATTACAAAAAAAATATCGAACCAGAGCTGCAAGCAAATAAGAACGTGCTCATCGTCGCCCATGGAAACAGCCTCCGGTCCATCACCAAATACGTTGAAACCATCTCCGATGAAGAAATCCCAAAGGTTGAAATCCCCACAGGAGTACCCATCGTCTACACCTTTGATTCTCAAATGAAGGTCAGACAAAAGACGCTCCTCTAGAGGACAAAACCTAAATACCTGTTTTTAATCACAGTTAACTTATAAAATACAACAGAAGAGGAAAGATATGATAGAACAACGCTTCAAATGTCCTACCTGTCACGAAATCTCCACCTTCTACGGAGACCCCGGGGAAACCCAAGTGGTCACCTGTACACACTGCAACACCAAAGGACGCATCATCATCACTGGAGAAAAACCAGGAAACGACGTTGCAATCGAAGTCTCCCATCTCAAAAAAGTTTACGACGATCTCATAGCAGTTAACGACATCTCCTTCCGAGTCAAAAAAGGAGAAATCTTCGCGTTCCTCGGACCGAACGGAGCAGGAAAAACCACCACCGTTGAAATGATAGAATCCATCCGAACACCAACCGAAGGAGCTATCAAACTCCTTGGCACCGACACAAAAACAGGGTTCAACCAGGTCAAAGAACGCATCAGCATCCTACCCCAAGAGTTCCACTCCTTCGAACGCTTCACCGTACGAGAGACCCTCACCTATTTCTCAAAACTCTACAAAAAACGAGCAAACATCGATGAAATCCTTGAGGCGATGGATCTGCGCACCCATGAAAAAAAACTCTACAAAAACCTCTCAGGCGGACTTAAACAACGAGTCGGTGTCGCCCTCTCCTTGGTCAACGACCCAGAGATTGTCTTCCTCGATGAGCCGACAACCGGGTTAGACCCCAAGGCACGTCGGGAAGTCTGGCAAGTCATCGCAAATCTCCGCAACAAAGGAAAAACCGTGTTCCTCACCACCCATTACATGGAAGAAGCAGAACACCTCGCAGACCATATCGCCATCATCCATAAAGGGAAAATCATCGCAGAAGGTACCCTTCAAGAACTCCTTACCAAATATGGTGAAAAAACAACCCTTTACATAAAAAACTGCCACTCCGAGGATGCTAAACTAGTGTTAGAAGAGAAAGGATTTGAAGTAAATTCAAGTGGGAACAGTGATCTTATGGTAAAAATCGATTACAAGGAAAAAGTCCTTGAGGTGCTCTCCGAGCTTCGCCACGAATGCATCGAATATGATGGTGTGGACATCCGAGGCTCAAACCTTGAAGAAGTCTTCCTTCGCTTGACCGGGGCACGACTCACCGAGGAGGAAGAACCATGAACCTTCGGATTGTCGGAGTCGATTTCCTCTACAGCATCCGCAGCTGGAGCCGCAGCAGAGGCACCGTGTTTTGGTCGCTGCTGTTTCCAGTGATGCTCATCCTCTTGTTCGGAGCGATCTTCTCAGGGATGGGGGACAGCAAATATACCATCTATGTCCAGGACCTGGATAACACGGACATGTCCCAAAGCCTTGTCACCATCTTGAACAAAACCGGGATATTGACCATAAAAAACGTATCAACCAATCAACCAATCACCGATTACATTAAAGAAAACAACATCAAGAACCTCATCGTCATCCCCAAGGGCTATGAAAACGACGTTACCAACTCATTTGTTGATCCTGATATGAAAGTCAATCTCACCTATTATTACGATCCCACAGAAACACAAACCAACCAGATCCTTCGCAGTGTGATTTCCAGTGTCCTTGAAGGACTGAATATGCAGCTGACCCAAGGAAAGACCATCATCGGATTATCAGAACAAAGCACCATTACAGAAAACTTTGGCTTCATCGACTTCTTCATCCCAGGCATGATCGGATTTACCATCATGCAACAAAGCATCTATGGGAGCATCGAACGAAACACAAAATTCAGAAAAGACGGCATCCTACGAAAACTACTGACCACCCCGATCACCCGTTCAGAATGGATCCTGGCAAAAATGCTCTTCATGCTGTTCCTCGCATTCATCTCAACCTCGGTCGCAATCGGCGTTGGTGTCCTCGCATTTGGCATCAAAGTCAACATCAACCTCCTCACCATCGTCATCGTGATTGCCACAAGCTTCCTGTTCTCCGGTATCGGAATGATCATCGGACGGTTCGTCAAAGAAGAAGAAACCGCAGACATGGCCGCAGGAGCCATCAGCTTTCCTATGATGTTCCTCGCAGGCACGTTCTTTGCAGTAGAATCGATGCCTGCAATCATCCAAATCATCTCACGAGCTCTTCCCCTTTTCTATGTCAACGAAGGGCTACGCAATGCCATGATTTACATGAATCAGACAGAAGCGTTGATTAACGGTGGAATCGTCCTGATTTTCGCAGCAATTTTCTTTATCGCAGGCGTCATTTTAACGAAATGGAAGGAAGACTAAAAACGAAAAGAAAAAAATTCTATCCCTTCAATATGATACGAGGAAAGGAGACTAGTTCTGTAAAGGTACCGGCACAGTCCATTCAGGGCTATAAATGATGAAATCGGGGTCTCCAAAGATGTAGGGATGAAATTTATTATACAAGAAACTCGCATTGTACATACTGGTTGAATTCTCAATGGTATAATCCCGTGTGTAGACCCAAATGTATCTAGAAAGTGCTAAACCAATACAATCACCATCGATCAGGACACTATAAAGAAGCTGTTCCATCTGCGCTTCTAAATCAGTATTTATACCAGTTCCCTGGTTTCCAATCCAACAGACCGCCCCATGGTCCAAGTAAACCAAAGGACCATCGCCATCACCACTGCACGTAGATGCATAAAAGATCGTGTTGCTTCGAATGTTCTGCAGTTGTTGGTCAACCCATTTGTAATGAATAAAATCATACAACATCGGCGGTTCGGGATTATACCAAACCATACCATTATCCCGAGAAGTTTTCCAATGATCATAACTATACCCGCGCCATGCATCCCACCAGATTTGATCCGGATATTGTGAATAATTCGTCTGAAGATACTGTTCCGATACCCCAGATCCTCCCGTTGATTGACCATAGTACACCAAAACACTTGCCCCTTGATTCATCCGTTGCAATGATGCCTCCCAGAGACAATGTCCTTCGTACGTCCTGAGATGTGCTTGTAAAATATCTTTCATCGCACGAGCAGTATACCCCGTGACGTCACCTGTTGGCCACCATGAAGCACTATCACGATAATTAATTATTTGTGATGTAGTGATGTTCCTACAAGGATTCGCCCAGATTAATGCTGGATATAACAAATCTCGTACAACTAGAGCAGAGGAATACGCAGGAGTTAACCCAGGGATATCCCCTGCATAGGAGTTATTACCCATCATCGTTGAAGATAGCTCAGCAGGGATATCAGCCCGTGGTGCAACGAAACAATAACCCTCTGGTCCTTCTTCATCAAGACCAAGATTCTGGATGTACCCTTTCATGGTCTGGTACATCTCTTCATTCCAATACCGGTCTGCATCCAAACCAAAGGGTGGGAGAATCGTTTCTTTCCCGAGATATACTTTAATGAGCTGAAGGAAGAGTTCTAAGTTTGTTATCTGAACCGGTGCGTTAGCCTTTGGTAATGTACCAAGAACACGACCACCATGATAATAATCACCCGCCCAAAGCTTCCAAACGTGAATACGATCGGCGATACTCGCTGGGTCTCCTGGTGCCTCTTCAATACATAATAATGGTGATTCATGATAGGCAGCAAGCATCGCAGCAGGAGCAAAAAACCCTTCACCAGTCTTTAAGGAGGTAACTGTAATGAAATTTTCAGAGGTAGGATGATACTTTATCTCATCAACGATTTGCTGCATGGTTATCAAATCCTTTTCAATCGTTGGGAGTTTGCTGCGCACTTCCTCTCCGATTTCACCGCGTTCAACGAAAATCACTTTTGTGACGCCCAAGCGTGTCAAAGCCTCCGCCGTTGCTGCTGGAACACTATCTTGAGCGACATACAGCAAGGGGCAGTGGTTCAGAGATGCAATGACCGCCGCGTTCGCTGCAGAGACCGTTGCATCAGCACGATCAGGGTTGATGGTGCGGACATCCACGGAAAGAGTATATTTCGTAAAAGACCCTCCTGCATCACGGGGCACAACAATTGCAGTCCATAACCCGGTCTCTGGATGAAGGACCTCTGCAGAAAACTCTGTGTGAGGAGCTGGCCGCCAGACTCTCCAAGGGTTGTATTCAGGGTTCTCCAGTCCATTCCAGATATGAATCGGGTTGACAGGTCCGTTCCAGGAAGGAAGGGTTGGTGCTCTGAGATTACCTTGCGGATCGATTAAGAACACTAAAAGGTCTGATGCCGTCTTGGTTGAGATATGTGCGTTAATCACTGAGTCGGGATCGGTGATTCTAAATCGATATCGGTCCCCTGCGATTTTAGTAATCGTCATGTTCCAACCAGGGCTTATGATATCAGCCCCAGCGGCCCAAACACCTATCCGATTCACTGGGTGATACATATCGTTTCGTATCCCATTCGTCGCATCATACGGGATAGGCCACCAGTCCTGAGCCATCGTCATATAGAATGGAAAAATCGCACCAATAGTGGGTATCGCACCTCCTTTCCCCTCCATTGTGACATTCAATGCACACCATTTCGGTCCAAGGAACATCGAATACCCCCAGAAGTCACCGATGCTTTTTATCTTCGTGCTACTTCCAGGGATGACTTCAACACAGGAATGTCGTTTCAGAGTCGCTGTTTTATTCAGAATATTTTTCACACTATCCTCAAATCCACTACCATCGACTGCGACCACAGCGGTATCAGAAGAAACCCAATCTTTTTGCGCGATATCAGATGCGGCTTGAACAGGTTCTGTTGCAAGAGCGTATTGTTCAGGGTTCACTCCAAATAACGTAAGATAAGCGCTCCAGTCATCAACAAGGTACTGAGTTGTATCATCAACAGTCCCATATGCAGCCGGATCATCGTAATATGCGGTTGGTGTAGAATCACCCGTATAAATGATTGGTGCGAGATAGCGCTGCCCGTCATCAAGGTAGTTACATGCAGGTACTGCTGCAAGATATGTAAAATCATCCTTGGTGCTGTCCGGATCATTCGCAATCGTATACATTTTGGCGATCGGAGTGATATCTGGTTGTGGGATAGCTGCCGGGGTTTCTTCCCCTGAGGTTTCAAGCTTTACCGTCAGATTATATGCTCCAGACCCATAAGAGTAATAACTCCAGTTCGTCGGATGCGGACAATCCACCCATCCCGGGTAAATATCCACGCGGATACTCCACAGACCGGTCACGTCCACAGGGTAGCTGATGTTCTCATCATAATACCTGTTTCCCTCGTAGACCAATGTCTCATTCGGGTTGTAAAGTTGAAGATCAAAATCAGTGAGATATGTATAATAGTATTTTATTTTCAAGAGAATACGAATCCAGTCCCCCTTGGTGGCATAGAACGTGTACCAGTCATAGGGATCGTTCATGTCAAGATATCCAAAGTAGGTTCCGTGGCTGATGATAAGTGCTTCTTCAATGGTATTTGGGGCATCGGCTCCACTACTCGCATCGTTTTGGCCTTGAAGCTCGATTTCTACGATGTACTGCCCAATTCCATCCCCCTTGACATATGCTATCTGTAGATACCAATACCCAGAATACAGTGCGATGAATGAAACAGTTTCAGGAGCATCCCCTGAATTATTGGAAGATATCATCATTACGTTGTTCGTGGCCCAAAGCGAGATGTTTACATCAAATCCAGCGGGGGGCGTCACTGTAATAATTATCTGTTGACCCTGGCAGACTGAAAAAAAGAACCAATCATATAAGTCGGTTGAGGAGAGCGTACCTGTCCTACCTCGACCAGGGCTATTGTCTATCAGTTCACCAGGATAAATCGCTAATGACCTGGGCTGATCCCTTCCTGCATCTTTTTTATATCCCATGTCATCATTGTTATTTAACAGAATTTTTTCAGAATACCCCTCTTTTGAAAGCCCACTTATCGAAGTACCAACAAACACCACCAGCAAAAATATAACAATAACTTTTTTCCGTTTCATAGAATGATGCATGATTGTTTCCTTCCCTAAAGAAAAAGAGTATTCATCAGTATTTAAAAGTTCTTCTGAGAACTCCCTTAAGAAACAGGGTACTCAAATCGTGTGTTCTTAAAAAATGAGAAATCAAGGTTTCCCCAGTCGTTGAAGTCACCACGTCCATGGGTTCCATCAGAATAATCCATAAATGAGTACGTATAGAGATAGTTCAGGATACTTTTATAGGAGAGATACGTCCAGAATTCCTTGTAGTACGGTTTGATAGACGCACGATTATCAATCCCATTGAATTTAGTGACAATAAGACCACAGGTGTGACCCAGCTCATGCATAGATGCTGCCATCGCAACCCAGCTCTTCGTGGATTTTGGATGATTTTCAGCTAAGGATTGCGCTCCGATGATGAATGCATTAAGATGGTTCCATCCCATGACCGCAAACCCTGGTCCTTGTGAGTAATCACAGAGGATCCCGTAATGGAAGATGGTTTGACGAGGGTTGTTCAGATCATTATGCAGGAAATACTCCCAATACATGTTAATAATCTCCGCATAGGTAACAAATGATTGTGCGGGAAGTTCTTCTCCTCCACCAAGTTCACCGGTGTCAACATGAAGACTGATGTTATGGTCGGCGAACGCATCGATCATCTGCGCAACATCAGGTGCTGCCGGTTTGTTGGTGTTGTTTCCCTGTAGGGTTTGCGTCCAGTCGAACTCGAGGAACAGATCTTTTTTATACGGGTTTGCATCATATGAATCCATATAGCATTCTTCTATGTTGTTTAACGCATCTTCATCAGGGTCAAGACGGTGATGATCATCCCATACCTCAGGGGTGTAGCCCCATTTGACCTCCCACCAGTCTGGTGCTCCGTCTCCATCGGTATCAGAATCTGAAAAGGTTATCTGCTCAGCCCATGGATTAACATAGGTTGGTTTTTGAAAAATTTTTTCTAGCTCCCAATCCGGTCCAATTTCAGGCATCGGAAACGTCAGACTTGGTCGATAGGTGATTTCTCGAGGAGCCCAGGTTGCTCGATCTGCTCGAACTACACCAGTATGTGCTGGCCCAGTTACAGACCCCCACCAGTTGTAACCTGCAGTAATCGCGGATGTTTCTGCATATAATCCATAGAACTCGTTTTTATAGATATTACTCCAAGAGACTGTAAATGAGCTATACTCAGCATACAATCCATACCGAAGATTGCGAGTAAAAATACAATTCGTTACCAGAATGCTGGAGGAAGACCTCAGGAGTTTACAGGCAAAATGGGTATTAAGTGAAAAATTACACTCGTCAATATAGAAAGCTGCGGAGTCGACAAGATTCACCCCCACCCCATTATGGACCAGATAGCAATTGATGATATTGACGTACTGGCAGTCCACGAAAAACATCCCACCTTCATTGTCATCATTGTCACGGGCAGCGGAGTCAGAAATATCTATGATCGAGGATTGTTCACAGAGGAAACCGATGCCGTTGGTGTCCGCGTAGGACCGTGTGATAGTCGCACAAGTGGTGTTGAAGAGATAGACACCAGCACCGTTGTGGTACAGGATGCATTGGTCAATTGTTACAAAGGCTGAAGAGAACGTGAAAATTCCAAAACCATTTGTGTGAAAACGACTGGAGGAAATCGTGGTTTGACTACTGTTCTGAACGGATACCCCAGCATGAGCTCGATAGATTGTGCATTCTGTTATCGATGTTTTATTCGCCTTGACCATAATCCCAGCATCATCAGAATACCCTCCTGAGTTTCGAATCGTGAACCTCCGAATTGTTACCTGCAGTGATTGAACGAAGATCACAGAGCCATTGTTCTGCCCATCGATGATCGTAGTATCTTGTTGCTGCCCTCGGAGATAAATTAATTTATTGATAAGCACTGTCTCATTGTATAAACCACTCATGACATAGACAGTGTCCCCATCGTTCGCATAGAAAATCCCCTCGTTGATATATCGATAAGGATAGTCAGAGGAACCATTCCAGGGCCCCTGGGTATTGCTATCATCAACAAAAATCGTGCCTTTAGGGAGAAAAGAAGAATCATCGCTTGATCTTTGAGCGTCCGCTATCATAGTCGTAAGAGATGATACAAGAAGAACGAGTACTAGAAGGACTGCCATATGCCATCGTTTCATAGATATTCCCCTTAAGAGAGACATCTCTCATACCTATACATAAATGTATCTCTATAAATATAATTCCTTACTTAATAGAGACTATGAAAGAAAAACCAAAAAGAATAAAGAGAAAAAAAATGTAATAGGTTTATCCAGATAGGCTTTTTGTCCCGATCAATGTTTTTGAATCCATGACCCCTTGTATTGATCGGATCTTGTTAATGACGATGCTTCCGATAGAGTCGATATCGTTTGCCTGGATTTTCACAAGGATGTCGAACTCCCCAAAAAGCGGATGGACTTCAATGATCTCTGATATCTGGGTAAGCTTCTCATATACGGTTTTTTCATGAAGCGGGCTTATACTTAATAATGCGAATCCGATTGCCATGAGACAGGAAATAGCCTGACACCATCTTATACTTTTCTTTCTACCGATTCATCAAGGGAAATCCTTATGAGGACAATGAAGAATTAATCTTAATTTCAAAACATCTTAAGGTGTTTATGTATGGATGTTAAAGAAGCGATTCGAATCAGACGGGCTTACCGGTCCCTGGATCCTGCTGAAATCACTGAAGAGCTGATTAAGGACCTTGCTACCAACGCGCAACTCTCTGCTTCCTGCAACAACAATCAACCCTGGAGATTCGTCTTCGTCTACGACCCTGAGATGCTCCTGAAGATGCGCGAGGCACTTTCCAAGGGAAATGAATGGATTCATCGTGCATCTATGATTATTGCGGTTCTCAGCAAGAAAGACTATGATTGTATCATCGGTGAACGGGTGTACTATCATTTCGACACAGGTATGGCAACCGCGTTTCTCATTTTGCGAGCCACAGAGCTGGGATTGGTCGCTCATCCCATCGCAGGATTCAGCCCGAAAAAAACACGAGAGATACTAGGTATTCCGGATGACCTGGAGGTGATCACCCTGGTCAATGTCGGCAAACACGCGGAGATCATCTATCCTCTTCTTTCTGAAAAACAAGCAGCTATCGAGAAGAAACGACCAGAACGCTTCCCGTTAGAGAAATTCGTATTCCTGAACCGATACACTGGTACAAGCTAGGTTTATCCGTACATTTGCGACTGGAGCGGAGCTGTTGATGGTGCCGTCGGCTGCGCCTGCTTGATAAAAGACCGGATCTTCTGCTCGATGTCATCTGCCTCCTTGTACAACGGCTGGGTGTTCAACTCGATCTCCGGCAGCATTTTGTCCATTGTTTCGACCAGCAACGCAGCGGCACGAGAATCCGGATAGGAGGAATGCGCCTCCGCAAGAAGACACAGGACGTCCTGTTTCAACCGAGCCCCTTCATAGAGCAACACTCCGGTAATGCCAGTAATCATACCTTCCTTCGTTTCATCGATAGTGTATTTCTTCAGAACATCTTTCATCTTCGGAGTGGTCGCAACCCCATAGACTTTAGGTTTCTTCGGATTCAGACCATGTGTCCCTTCCAAGGTAACAATATGACTACATCTCTTTTTTTGTGCCCAGGAGAGAATCATGTTCGCCACCGGTTTAATGATATCCACCGAAGGCATAAACTCCGAACTAATGACAACAATCTGATCACATCCACCATCTGATCCACAGAACTTTTTACTCGCATAAATCCGGACCGGTGGGGAGGGCACCCCGTTATGAATCACGGCTGCTGGCATGAAATACCGTGAGGCGATCGTCCCAATCTCCTCAAGGTTCAACTGCTCCACCAGGAAATGACCAGCGATAGAGCTGACCAGTCCGACCGTGGGAAACGCCTCGATGAGGACCGAATTTGAAAGATCAACGTCCTTATACTCAATGATATGAATTTCTTCCTCCATACTGCTCACTTGCGGTACATCTGAAAAGCTCTTTTTAATTATTCCGATGAAAAAAAAAGTTACCTTCAGGTGTTATTGAAGAAGCGAGGGTAACTCGGAGAGGCTCTGTATCGTGATATCCGCTGGAATGCGCAGGCCAACCATCATGCATCCTGCTGCTTGTGCTGCTTTCACGTCACTTGTTGTATCACCAATCAGCAAAACCTTTTTGACATCGACTCCAAGTAAATCACATGCTTTGAAAACGATCTCCGGGTCAGGCTTGGATTTCATTACATCATCGCTGGTGACGACCACGTCAAAATACGCCTCGATGTCGAATTTCTGTAGAATCTGCAAGGCACAATCTGTAGGGGTGTTTGTGATCACGGCCTTCCTATACGATGTGAGGAGCTGAAGAGTAGCTCGAGTATCAGCATAGATTTTCACAAAATCGAGGTGACTGCCATAGGTGATGTTGCAGAATTGTGCGACATCTGGGTTGAGATGCAATCGTTTGAGGTTTGCTTTTAAGTCATGACCCCAGTAGGTGTGCATAAACTCGTCTCTGGAGATCTCCTGGTGTTTGAACATCAGAAGCGCGTTATTTAACGCCTTCCACCAGGCATCAAGGGAATCAACAAGGACACCATCCATATCAAAGAGGATTGCACTGGGAGTAAATGGCATAATCTTCTGGGGCTGCTGAACCCGACGGTGGTACAAAAAGGTTTTCATACCATGCGGTTTAAATAGAAAAAACATGATGAGTTTTGTTGATGAAGGAACTCCATATCTCATCGCAGCGAAGAAACCAGATGATTGACATTACATATCAGGTCCAACAGACTGTAAGTGAGGAAAAAGTCATCGATGGTTTTGTTATCGTATATGTTCCTCATACAACCGCTGGCGTGACCATCAACGAGGGAGCAGACCCAGACGTCCAACAAGACATCATGGAGACGTTGGGAAAATTAATACCAGAGAACCGTTCCTATCATCATTCAGAAGGAAACAGTGATGCGCATATCAAAGCAAGTCTTCTAGGCTCATCGACTACGATACTTGTGAAAGGAGGAAGACTCGTGTTAGGTACCTGGCAGCATGTTTTTTTCTATGAAGGAGACGGACCACGGCACCGGACGGTCTATGTATCGGCACAAAAAAACAGGTGATCACATGATTCCTTTGATGGCTGCAATGCATTCCTCACAGATCTTTTTCGGTTTGCCTTTTATCTGGATATGCCGCATGGTGTGTTCATCACATGCGTTGTTACAGACTACACATTTTTCCATAGGAGATCATCTTCTTTTTAGTTAGCTGCCCCCGCGGAAATCATCACAGGGTTCGTCTTCCCCCATCGGTCGAGCATGTTCCGCATGGTCTGGTTGAAGGCAGATATCCACCGATATCTTCTTCATTGGTTTCCCGCAACAGGAGGGGGTTTTTTTCTTTTCTTTGACGATAGTCTTTTTCTTGCAGGTCTGACATTGATAATAATCAACCGTATGCCTTCACCTCATGTTTCACATGGGTTTGTTCTATTTAAAACTAGGTTTTGGAGGTACCCATAAAGTTATTAGATGCAAAATGAATATGAACGCAATGAAACGCGAAGTAGTCCCTGGAAAAAAAACGACTCATCATGTGAAAATCTATACATTGAGTACTTGCGGTTGGTGCAAGAAGACAAAGGAGTTGCTTAAGGCTCTTGATGTTGCGTTTGAGTATGTGGATGTCGACCAGTTATCCGGTGAAGATTATACGGAGGCAACCGAGGAAGTGAAAAAATACAACCCGTATCGTACCTATCCGACAATCGTTATCGATCATGGGAAACATGTAATTCTTGGGTTTAAGGATAAGGAAATCATGGAGCGGCTCCGTTGATGACAGAGAAACAGTCCATTGTTGAAGCGATGAAGAGGAATGCGAAGGATAACGGGTATTTTCTTTGTCCGGATCAGCAGTTGTTTGATGATTTGATCGATGGTCTTGCGACGAACACGGCTCGGTATGGGTATGGGTCTTGTCCGTGTCGTGTGGCAAGTGGTTCGAAGAACTATGATGTAGACATCATCTGTCCCTGTGAGTACCGTGATGCGGATGTTGATGAGTTTGGGATGTGCTATTGTGGGTTGTTTGTGAATGAAAAAGTGAAAAACAATCCGTCCTTGCTTGGCCCGATCCCGGAGCGGCGGCCACAAGAGGTCATCGATGCAGCGCTTTCTGCGTCAGAGCAGAAACCACAGGTCTCAAAAGACGTGCTTTCTGGGTCGAATACAGGTAAGAAAGCAGAGGGTATGAAAATCTGGAGATGTACTGTCTGTGGGTATTTGTGTGCCAGGGAGCTGCCTCCACCAATCTGTCCTATCTGTAAGGCAAAAGCAGAGCGGTTTGAGGTTTTCACCATCACATAAAATGAGGCTTTGCTTAGACGATCTCGCGGATTTTCTTTATGATTTCTTCTTTTTGCCCGGTGGTCAACTCTTGGTCTAGTTTCGGGTACAACGAGGCTTCCTCAAAGGTCTTATGTGCCATGATGAATTCTTTGAACTCATGGAATTTCACTGTTTTGTTCCACATAAGGTCCTTGCGCATGATTCTTATTTTGTTAAGGATCTCGTTATGTTGTTGGACAAGTTCTGGGACCATCTTATATCCTTCAAGGATGTTCTTTGGGTTATATGAGGAGAAGATGGCTTTTTCTTCGGTGAATATATGTTTTTCTAGTTCCCATTCGAAGGTATCAAACACCTTCATGAGAGAGACCAACTCAATGCCGATGCTTTTTTCTACATCATGGAGTAGTTTGAGAATTTTTGTATGGTCAGCAGTCATCAACTCAAGTATTGTTGTTGTTTTCATTTTCATCTAACCCCTGGTTCGATTACCTGTTTTGAGATACGAACACAAGTTAATAAAATAACGCTTGGGTCTTCTTAGGAAGATCTTTGTTGTTTTATCGTAATCTCTTTAAGTGGGGATGGTTTCCAGGCTATGGATCTCGTATGGATCTTGTTGCGATTACCTTTCAATCCGTCGTCCTACTTCTTGGTATCGGGGTGTTTGGTTTTTTGATTGTCCAGCGTAAGGTAATTGCGGAAAACGCCCTGGGTGCCTTGTCGAATCTTGCGTTGGATATTGCTTTACCGTGTCTTGTGTTTGTAAACATTGTTTCCACCTTCTCACCTCAGGATATCCCAGATTGGTGGGTGCTTCCGCTCTGGTGGGGTGTGTTTACTGGGATTGCTGCGCTCCTGACAGGGATGTTTATGTTTGTTTCGAAGAAGACGACGAGACGGGAGTTCGCCATGAGCCTGTTTTTACATAATGGGTTGTTTTTCCCTCTTGCAATCCTCACAGGGATGTTTGGTGCCTCATCCTCGTATTTGGTGTCTCTGTTTATATTCATGATCTTTTATCCTGCGTTTCTGTTCAATATTTATCCTTTTTTCTATGGGAAGAACGAGAAAGGAATCAATTGGAAGCGGATCTTTAACCTTGTTTTTGTTTCGACGATCCTTGCGTTGGTGATCCGTTTTGCTGATGTGCAATCCTATGTGCCGGATATCGTCCTGATGATTCTTTCGATGTTAGGTGCGATGGCAGTACCGTTGTTGATGTTAGTAATTGGAGGAAGTCTTTCGATCGATTTTCAGCGGAAGGGAAAGATATATAGCTCTGAGATTGTGAAATTCGTAGTGATAAAAAACCTGTTGTTCCCCGTGATCATGCTTGGGGTGTTATTGGTCATCAGGCCATCGTATCAGATTGGATTGCTATTGATGTTGCAGAGTGCGGTTCCGCCGGTGACTGCACTGCCGATTTTTACAAAACGAGTAGGTGGGAACGAATCGATCGTGAATCAGTTCCTGGTTGGTAGTTTCATCGGGTCGTTGGTGAGTATTCCCTTGGTTATCTCGCTTTTCAGTTTGTTTTTCCCGATTGGTTCATAGTTATTTGTGTTCGCAGGAGTCGCATCCAGAGGGGAAGATTCCTTTGGCCATGAAGATTTTGCAGATGCGACAGGTTTCCTTAATCATGGCATCATCGGTGTCGTTAAGGATACGTTGGCTGGAGAGTTTTATCTCTTTAATGAGTTCTTCATCGTCAATGGTTTTATTCCCTCGTTTGTGGGAGACGTACTGGCAGACGGCAGCGGGGGTGATACCGAGTTTTTCCGCGGCTTGTTTCTGGCTGAGTCCGAAGTTGGTGATGAGGCTTTCTGCGAGTTCTTTTCGTATGAGGGGCAGTCCATTCCATATTACGTATTCACAGGGAACGCGTTTCATCAAAGGGTACAATTGTTATTTTATACTTATAATTAATGTTTTTACTTTTTTTAAAGGACCTGAAAAATGGATGACGGTTATGGATGGTTTGACTGGAGAAACAGCTGCGAAAGTTTTATATACGGTAGGTGTATTAACAATTGTTAATAGGGGTATATTAGAGATTAATGAAGAGGGCCTAACACCAATCACGTTAACAAACGTGGAGATGTAAACACAAACGGGAAAAATATTTTTTGCATCCCATCCTTTCCTCCTCTCCTCACCAACCTAAAATTCCCGTTTGTCTTACATCTCTACCTTGTTTTTCCATACACCAATTCCAAAGCGGAGGACCCATGAACGACCTGCCTTCGACCATCACAAACCTCAAACAAAGCAACACACAAAAAAAAATACAAAAGCGCATCCAGGAGTTCAAACACCTCGATACACACTCCGCTGAGGAACTTTTCACCGAACTATGCTTCTGCATCCTGACCGCGAACTTCAACTCAGAACGAACCATCCACATCCATGGAAAACTCCACTCATGTTTTTGCACAGAAACCAAAAAATCCCTAGAAAAAAAACTCAGAGCACACGGATACCGCTTCCCCCACACCAGAGCAGCGTACATCGTCGACGCACGATCAAAAAAAGACATCCTCCCCACCATCATACACACCAAATCCCACGAGGAACGACGAGACTGGCTTGCACAAAACATCCCAGGAATCGGCTACAAAGAAGCCAGCCACTTCCTCCGAAACATCGGCTTTGATGACTACGCCATCATCGACTTCCACATCCTCGACATCCTCGAACGACACCAGCTCATCACCACACCAAAGACCCTCACCACAAAAAAATACAAGGAAATCGAAAAAATCCTCAGGTCGCTAGCAACACAGACCCATCTAACCCTAGCCGAACTAGACTTCTACCTCTGGTACCTCGAAACCGGAAAAATATTGAAATAACACTCTATCCTCCTTCTCATGGACTACGACAAGATCATCAGCACCCTCCACTCTTTAGCAAACCCAACAAACGTACACGGCATGGCACGCTACGGCATAAACACCCACAACAACCTTGGTATTTCCATCTACCAGCTCCGACCACTCGCAAAACACATCGGCACCAACCATCCCCTTGCTCTCAAACTCTGGGACTCCAAAATCCACGACGCACGACTCCTAGCCTGTTTCATCGACGACCCAACCCAAATCACCAGCGAACAAATGGACACCTGGGCGGCAGATTTCGACTCCTGGGACATCTGCGACCAAGCCTGCACCAGCCTGTTCGACCGCTCACCACTCGCCACCAAAAAAGTCTTCCAATGGGCAGAACAGGAACAAGAGTTCATCAGACGCGCCGCCTTCAGCCTCATCGCAGGACTCGCGGTCCACGATAAAACAATAACTGAAAAGGATTTCGACGCATTCCTCACCCTCTGCATCACACACGCGACCGATGAACGTAACTATGTGAAAAAAGCAGTGAATTGGGCGTTACGAAACATCGGGAAACAAAGCATACCGTTGAACAAAAAAGCACTCAAAACCGCAGAACAAATAAAAAAAATACATTCAAAGTCAGCACGATGGATAGCATCAGACGCGATCCGAGAACTCACCAGTCAGAAGATACAAGAAAAACTCAAAAGTAAAAAGAAGAAAAAATAAAAAAAAACCTTTTTTACAGGCTGAGTGCTTTCACCGGGCATTCATCAACACAAGTGCCACAATCAATGCAGGTGTCCTCATTGACCTCTGCCTTCTCAGTAACCTTAATTGCCTCCACAGGACATGCTGCCACACAGGCTGCACAACCAGTACAGGTTGCCTTATCGACTTTTACTGCCATATTGGTTTTACCTCGTGGTCCCTGATACAGGTTATCCTATTTATTTTTTCCCCTTAAGGACATTAAGGATGATGATGAAGAAACCTACTGAAATTTCCAATGAACCTTATTTGGGTCTGTACCGATCCATCTTCTTATTCGCCTGTCGTCCACTCAAAGTAAAATAGACATACACAACCCCTAACTCAAGACCAAAAAACACAAGAAAATACAGGAACGTCACCGCAATCTTCCCAGGTATAAAACCATACGACAAGGTTATCGACCCAAGGAACGGGATGAACATCCCAATCAACACCAATAAAAGCACCTTGATGAGATCCGTATTTTTCCCCATACAACCCCCAACAACATTCATTCTATTTTAAAGCTATTTCCTCTCTTAACAGATCCTTGGGATAGGGTCTCCAAGAGGTTTACGCAGAATCCGTTTCCCACCCACCGCAGTCTGCAAAACAACACCAGAAACCTTGTTCGTCGCTTCCCCGATGATCGCCGCATGCTTTCCCAACGGATGCTTCTTCAACACCGATAACAGGTCATCTGCTTTTTCCTTTACAACACCAAGGACAACCTTCCCTTCATTACCAATCTCTAATGGATCAATCCCCAGCATGTCACAGGCGGATTGAACACCCTTTGGGATAGGGATCGCATCCTCATCTAAGAGAATCCCAACCTGGGATTTCTCAGAAAATTCGTTCACAGTGTTCGCCAATCCCCCACGGGTCGGATCCTTCGCAGTGACAACCCCACCTTCCTCTAGCAACACCTGCATCAGTCCATTCAACGGAGCGATATCTGAATGAATCTTCGTCTCAAAACCATACCCCTCACGAAATGAAAGCAATGCAATACCATGTTCCCCGACAGTACCAGAAAGAATCAAAACATCCCCAGATTTAAGATTACTATCCACCAACCACCGGCTCGTGAACTTCCGATGCCGTTTCACCTCCTTGATGTTTCCCTCAAGCATAACACTACGTCTCCCAATCCCACTTGTATTAATCATGAACTGCTGCAACGCACCTTTTTCCACGACCTTGGTGTCACCGGTGACAATGGGTACGTGCGCTTTTCTTGCCATCCGCCCCATACTACGAACAATCGTCTCAAAAGTCTCCAGAGAAAATCCCTCCTCGATGATGAACCCAGCAGATAACGCCAAAGGAGAGCCCCCGACGACCGCAACATCATTAATCGTCCCACAGACCGCAAGAGACCCAAGGTCACCCCCAGGAAAAATCAAAGGTTGCACCGTATGGGAATCTGTAGAAAACACGATATCATCAACCACCGCAGCATCATCAAGAGCAGCCAAAGGCACTTCTGCAGCTCCCTGGTTCTTAAAAAAACGTAAGATGTTCTCTTTGATGAGCTGATCCATCAGCTCCCCACCCGCACCCTGTGCAAGTGTTATCTTCTGCGCCATATTATCCCCTAAACGTCCAGTCTTCTTATGAGTAGCCATCAAAAAGATTTATTTATATTCTCTGTTACCATCCCTCTGCGACATATGTGGCTATGGCAAGATATAGTTCTGACAATCATCAACTTCGGGTTCCTCATCACCGCAATCCCTGCGATTTACCGAAATTATAAACACAAGGAGGCAAAAAGCCAGTCACTATCCATGTATCTTGTCACCGCAGTCCTCTTATCAGTCATGGCGTACGTGTTTCTCACCCTTGATATGCTCCTCAGCTGCCTTTCCACCGCTGGGACCGGCATCATGTGGTATTTCTTAACCTATCAAAAGATCATCTACTCCAAATAACCGACGGCTAAGATTGAAAAAAAACGAAACTCCAAAAGACTATCTCTCTGTTTTAATACGGATATTTCTTCCCAAGCACCTCAGTTGAGGACAACGCAGCAACCGCCCCCTTAGCACAGGCAGTAATCACTTGCCGTAAGCCTCCCGTGATGTCCCCAGCAGCATACACACCTCGAACAGATGTTCGTTGTCCACCATCGACAAGGACATACCCGTTGTCATCAGTCTTCAGCTGTAATTTCTTTGCAATCTCATTTTGCGGAAGAACCCCCACAGAAGCAAACACCCCCTCAACCGGTAAGACTGACCGCGCGCTGGTCTCCAGATTAAAAAGACGAAGGGAGGTGACGGTGTCTTTTCCTTTTATCTCCTCGACGAGGGTGTTGAAATGAAACTGTACTCCTTTCGTACGAGCTTCATCCTCATACATCTTCTCTGCACGAAACTGTTCACGACGATGAATCACATGAACGTCCTTACAACCGAGCTGTTTTAAGAAAATGGATTCAATAAGCGCAGTATTGCCCCCACCCACCACTGCTACTCGTTTTCCTTTGAAGAAGAACCCATCGCAGGTCGCACAATACGACACTCCCTTCCCAATGAACTCTGCTTCACCAGGGACATCAAGCTTCTTATGTTCCGTCCCACTGCAGAGGATGACCGCACCCACGTGATAAGAGGCTTTCTCCGTGGTTATCAAAAATCCATTTGATGCAACAGTAACATCCTTAACCTCCTCATAGAAATGAAAATCAGCGTACTTCGCCGCGTGCTGTCTCATTTTTTCAACAAGCTCGATACCAGGGATTGCATCAAATCCCACGTAATTTTCGATATTTGGAGCGACCTGCAGAAGCCCACCTCCCGCCCCACGATCGAACACAACCGTTGAAATCCCAGACCGTTTCGCATAGATAGCTGCAGAAAAACCAGCAGGACCAGCACCGATAATCGCCAACTCATAATCCATGAAACACCTCATAGATACTGCCCTATTAAGTTTTTTTAAACACCCCGGAGAGCACATCGTTTGAAATACGGTTGTATTTCTTTTAACGTCTCCCGGAGATATTCCAGGTGATACGGCAACGTCGTCTCAAGTGATGGAGACACCAAAGGAGGTTTACTCTTGAACTGCTGAAGGAAATATGCCTCCGCTCCGTTCAACCATTCAGCGATCTCAACGATGTCTTCTTTGAAAAGCAACCCAGGGATAAACGTGGTCTTGAACTCATAGGCTGGTGCCTTGGTTTTCAGAAGATCAATCGACGCTTGAATTCTGGTCAGGTCACTTTTCACACCAGTCAATTGAGGATATTTCTTCTTTGGGGCTTTCACATCCATGGCGATGTAATCCACCAGTTGTTGTTCAAGAAGTTCATTGAGTCGTTCGGGGAACATTCCGTTTGTATCTATTTTAACCAATAACCGCATGTCTTTAACCTTTCTTACAAAATCAACCAAGTCCTCCTGAAGAAGAGGTTCACCTCCTGAAATGACGACCCCTTCAAGAAGAGTCTTTCTCTTTGAAAGAAAGGAAAGGATCTCCGCCTCAGGGAACAACTCTGCAGTCCCCAAGGCAAGGTTCTTATTATAACAGAAGGGACAGCGGAAGTTACATCCGCTGGTCCAGACAATCGCGCTGATCCGATCAGGGTAATCCAGCAGCGATGTCTTCTGAAACCCCCCTATGTTCATGCGGTAACAAGGACCTTTTCCCGCAGATCAAAGGTGGTTCGATCGCGGAACTCCTGTTGCTTACCTTTGTTCCATTGGTTCACTGGCCTGATGTAACCGACGACACGGGAGTAGATTTCACATTCCGTGGTCTTCTGAGCAGCTTGACAGGTCGGGCAGAGCTGATGCTCCCCAGCGATGTACCCATGGTCCGGGCAGACACTAAATGTTGGAGTAATCGTGTAATACGGGAGTGCATAGTTTTCTGCGACCTTACGAACAAGATTCTTCGTCGCAGTAGGTGACGGCTCTTCTTCACCAAGGAAGATATGCAGGACTGTACCACCCGTGTATTTGGTCTGCAGACTATCCTGCAGGTCAAGTGCTTCGAACACATCAGTCGTGAACCCTACGGGTAGCTGTGTAGAGTTGGTGTAGTACGGCTGGACGTCTCTGCCTCGGTTCTGCGAGTAAATCTCCTGGTTATAGGTGCGTAATTCAGGATAATATTTCTTGTCCAGTCGTGCGAGTCGATAGCTGGTCCCCTCCCCAGGGGTAGCCTCCAGGTTGAAGATGTTGCCCGTTTCTTCTTGGTAATCCATGATGCGAGTCCGCATATAATCAAGGACCTTCTCCGCGAATGCTTTCCCTTCAGGATCTGCGATGCTTTTATTCATGAAGTTGAGGAGCGCATCATTCATACCGATGAGTCCAATGGTAGAGAAATGATTTTTCCAGTACTCCCCGAAGGTCTTCTGCACATCAGACAGATAGTAACGCGAGTACGGGTGGAGTCCGCTAGAGGTAAGGTTTTCAATAAGGTCTCTTTTGATTTCAAGGCTCTGCCTTGCGAGCATCATCAGCTTGTCAAGTCGTTCGAAGAAATCGGTATCATCTTTTGCTAGGTACCCAATCCGTGGCATGTTTAGGGTGACGACGCCGATAGACCCGGTTTTCGGGTTCGCACCAAACAAGCCTCCACCTCGTTTCTGTAGCTCTCTGTTGTCCAAGCGTAATCGACAACACATACTACGTGCGTCCTCTGGTTTCATGTCACTGTTAATGAAGTTTGAGAAATAGGGGATCCCGTATTTTGCGGTCATATCCCAGAGGGGAGCAAGACCGTCGTTATTCCAGTTAAAATCCTTTGTAATATTGTAGGTAGGAATCGGGAAGGTGAAGGGCCGTCCTTTCGCATCCCCATCATGCATGATCTCCGCGAACGCATGGTTAATCATGTCCATCTCCCCGGTGTACTCACTGTAGTTGTTATCCATCAGGTTTCCACCGATGATCGCCGGCTCCTCCATCATATAACTGGGGACGGTCAGGTCCATGGTGATGTTCGTAAATGGGCTTTGGAACCCGACCCGTGTGGGCACATTCATGTTGAAGAGGAACTTCTGCATCTCCTGTTTAACGCTGTCGTAGGAGAGCTGGTCTTTGGCGATGAAAGGAGCAAGCAAGGAATCAAAGTTCGACAGCGCCTGTGCACCTGCTGCCTCACCTTGCAAGGTGTAAAGATAGTTGACAATCTGCATGAGTGCAGTGCTGAAATGCTTGGCTGGTTTGCTTTCGATTTTCCCTGAGACTCCTTTGAAACCGAGGAGCAGTAAATCCTTTAGATCCCACCCTACGCAGTACGCTCCGAGGGTACCCAGATCGTGAATATGGTAATCTCCCCGGGAGTGCGCATCGCCGATCTCGGGGGGGTAAATCTTGTTGAGCCAGTAATGGGAGACGATGCTTTCGGTCGCATAGACGTTGAGCCCCTGGAGGGAGTAACTCATGTTGCTGTTCTCGTTGACCTTCCAGTCTAGCATGCTCAGATAGTCGTCGACCACATCGATGTCTTTGAGCAATCCTCCGATTTCCCGCATGTCCTGGTGTTGTTTCCGATAGAGGATGAAGGCTTTGGCGGTCTTCGCATGTCCGTCTTCGATGAGGACTTTTTCAACGGCATCCTGGACTTGTTCGACGGTTGGTATTTCACCGCGTTTGAGTTCTTTTTCTAAAATAGATAGGACTTGATCAGTAAGCTCTGCGGCGCGTTTGTAGTCCTTTCCACCCACGGCTTGGGCGGCTTTCCAGATGGCTTCTGTGATTCTCACAGGGTTGAAATCAACGATCTTTCCGTCTCGTTTTCTTATCTTTCGTATCATGTGTTTCTCTCCTTCTCCTTATTATTTTTCTGTCAGATTTTTAACCTCTTTTTCAAAGCTGGTGACATCGGTGAATTGCCGGTAGACTGATGCGAACCGGATGTAGGCGACCTGGTCGACTTCTTTGAGAGCTTCCATGACGTATTCACCGATGAGTGTGGTTTCGACTTCTTCTTTTCCGGTGCGTCTGATTTTTTCTTCGATTCCATCGATCATCTCTTCGATTTTCTCGTGGCTGATCGGGCGTTTTTCGAGTGCTTTTGCGATGCCGTTTCTGATTTTGCAGCGGTCGTATCGTTCGCGTCTGCCGTCTTTTTTAATGACGAAGAGGGGTACCATTTCGATGTATTCGTAGGTCGTGAACCGCTTGTTGCAGCTGAGACATTCTCGTCGTCTGCGGATGGACCCACCGGTGTCGCGCGAGTCGGTAACCTTCGTGTCAATATGGTTGCAATAGGGGCAATTCATCTCCCATCACCAGATATGCTCCAGATACAATATATGGTATAGCAAAAAAATTAAGCTACAAACTGTAGTATATTTTGGTGGTTTTTAAATATTGTGATTTATTGAAAAAACAAGGTTTTCCACGAGTCGATTTATTAACCAGTGCGACGTGCTAGAGTGTGACGATTTTCGCCTGCGAAACGACATTCCGTACAAGCTCATCGACGTTGATTTTCTGCTCCTCAGCCAATATGTGCTCCAATCTTGCCTGGGTGGATGGTTTCATCGGAACCGCAGCGCACCCCTCCGCTGGTGCGATGGACAAATCAAACGTCCCAATCTGCTTGGCTATTTTGATGGTATCTTCCTTGTCAAATCCAATCAAGGGTCGAAGGATAGGGATGCTGACTGCTTGTTCCACAACCCGGAGGTTCTGCAGTGTCTGTGAGGCTACCTGACCAAGAGAATCCCCCATGATAACAGCCTCTGCTTGTTCTTTTCGTGCGAATGCCTCTGCATAGCGCAGCATCATTCGTTTGCACACCACGCAGGTATATTTATTGTTACAATGAATCTTATATGCCTCCAGAGTCTGCCCATGGGGAAGCAGGTAGGCAGACAGCTTCGATGAGACCATTGTTTTCAGATACTTTGCTAGGGTGATGAACTTCTCAATCTCACGGTCATCGATGAACGGACGGTTATCGGCATGAAGCAGGATCAATTCATCTGCCTTCTTTGAAAGAAGATACGCAGCCACCGGGGAATCAATCCCGCTGGAGATCAACGCGACCAGCTTCATAGGGTCTCCACATCCACATACTCAAGGTATTCCTTCAATCCACCAACGGCGGGCAGAACAAGGATTTCCGGCACTTCATAGGGATGCAGGGTGCGGATTCTTTGGATCGTCTGCTGGATGTTGCGCTCCATGGTTTTGGCAAGCAGCACATATTCAGTTGCTTCCTCTATCTTCCCTTGCCAGCGGTAGATCGACTCAATCTTTGGCAGGATATGCACACAAGCAACCAGTTTCTCTGTTACCAAGCAACGGGCGATGGTCCGAGCCGTCTCAAGAGTATCGGTGGTCGAATAAATAACAGAAACCATGAAAACACCAATAGGGAGAATGATTTTAAGGATTTGTATGAGGAAAATAAGAGGTTACATCTAAGGAATCGATGGTTCGAAGGACTTCTTGAGAGGACCCGTAGAACAGATGACTCTGACAGATACAATCGCTACATCCGAACCGGGGGATGCTTCTCAGATCGTTTGCAACCTCTTGAGCGATTATGCATTCTTCTTTTCGATTACTTTCTTTGTAAAAAACGTCGACCATCGTAGTAAACGGGAGAAGATAATCAATGTGCCAATGAATCTTCTTCTGGCTGCGTAGATGCCGTTGGATTCGCTGTTCCAGTCCATTCAATGCAGACCCGACGTAGACGTACCATCCTTTTTTAAAATCAACCATACCTAGTTTTCCTACTTGGAGAGATGTCTCATTTGGAAGTTCCATCACCAGCAGATAGGTCCCTTTCATCAGAAGGATAAAGGGATAGATTCTTATAAGACCGATTCTGATTCCATCCCTGATGACATCACATCACCCCCAGTTCATCACCATTGAAAACCTCTCAGATGCACGAACAGAAATACAAAAGATTGGAAGCGACCCGAAGAGCATCGACATCATGGCCCCCAAAGCGGTGTTTAAGATCATCGCAGTAAATCAAGTCGTCCTGCAGGATGCCATCATTATCAAACAGGACATGCTCTCACTCGGTGGAGAAGTCGCCATCCCTCGAGAGGCATTCGAGCTGCAGAAAAACCCCGCCACCATCCTCATCATGGGGACGGTGACACAACATCGAGAACTCGTTGAAAAACTCCAGCGGCACTACCCGCGCATCCAAGAAATCTCCAGGGAACTTTTTGAACTACTCGCAAAAATCTCCTAGACAAACCCGGTCCACAAAAGACATTAACTCATAGACGATTCATGGTGAGATGCCTTATGGAAAATCCTGTCTGTCCCCTTGATTTCCGCTATGGGCGAAAAGAGATAAAGGACGTCTTTGGCGAGACAAGCAAACTCCAATATCTATTAGATGTCGAGGCGGCCCTGGCTCGTGCCCATGCTGTTGTTGGCAACATTTCAAAGAAAGCAGCTGATGAAATATCAAAAAAAGCAACAGTGAAGTACGTCACGGTCAAACGGGTCAATGAAATCGAAAAAGAAACCAGACATGACATCATGGCGGTCACCAAAGCACTCAGCGAGGTCTGCAGCGGTGATGCAGGCAAATACGTGCATCTGGGAGCCACCAGCTATGACATTGTTGACACCGCCAACGCCTTACAGTTTGCTGCAGCGACTGATCTTATCAAAGCACAGACAAGAGAGCTCCGAGTCACTCTCGTCAACCTTGCAAAGGAGTATAAAAACACAATCATGGCAGGACGGACCCATGGACAGTTCTCCATCCCCATTACCTTTGGTTTAAAAATGGCGGTCTATGCTATGGAGGTCGACCGACATTTGGAACGACTCCACGAATGCAAATCACGTCTCCTTGTCGGCAAGATGTCTGGTGCGGTCGGCTCCGGGGCAGCAATGGGAAAACATGCCCTAAAAATCCAGGAGTTGGTCATGACCGACCTCAAACTCGGGACCGATGAGGCAGCCACCCAGATCGTCGGTCGGGACCGTTACATCGAGCTTCTCTCCGTTTTAGCCAATATCGCTAGCAGTATGGAAAAATTCGCAACAGAGATCCGTAACCTCCAACGCAGCGAGATTAACGAAGTCTCTGAAGCCTTCGAAGCGAAGAAACAGGTCGGCTCCTCAACAATGCCACAGAAACGCAACCCCATCCTCTGTGAACAAGTATGTGGGATCGCTAGGGTCATCAGAGGCTTCATCATCCCAGCCTACGAGAACGCCATCCAATGGCATGAACGCGACCTCTGCAATTCCTCCTCAGAACGCTTCATCCTCCCTCATTCCCTTATCATGACAGACTGGATCGTCTTCCAGATGAACAAAGTGTTCCGCAACCTCCAAATAAACCCAGAGCGGATGCGACAAAACCTGGAGAACTCCAAAGGACTTCCCATGGCTGAAGCAGTCATGACAAAACTGGTGGAAAAAGGAATGGGACGCGGGGATGCCCATGAGCTTGTCAGAACCTGCTCCTTAAAAGCGGTCACCGATGACCGACAGCTCCTCACCGTGCTACTTGAGAACCCGAAAGTCATCAAACTCCTGAAGAAAAAGGAATTAGAAGACGTCATGAACCCCCGAAACTATCTGGGTGTCTCCGATAAGATCGTCGATCACGTCGTCAAAAAACTCACTCGATAACAAAAGGTGTTGAACCATGGATAAACTCGAAAAACTCACGACAAACGCCCAGGAAATCGTCACCATTGAAGAACTCAAAACTGTTTTAGAAAAACCCCATCCGAAAGCCTACATCGGATTCGAACCATCCGGGGTGGTCCATCTTGGATGGAAAATCTGCACAAACAAGATAAAAGATTTTCTTACCTGCGGATTCGATTTTACAGTACTGCTTGCGGACTGGCATGCGTACATCAACGATAAACTCGGGGGGGACCTTGAGAAAATCAAACTCTGTGGACGCTACATGCAGGACTGCTTCGCAGCCATGGGCGTCGATACCAGTAAAGTACGATTCGTGTACGCCAGTGATTATGTGAATGACGCAAAATACTGGGAGCTGGTGCTTAAGACATCAAAAGCAACATCAGTTGCTAGGGTGAAACGCGCCATGGACATCATGGGACGCGGGGAGGAAGAAGGAGAAAAAGACCTCTCAAAACTCTTCTATCCGGCGATGCAAGTCTCCGACATCTTCTACCTGCAGCTTGATGTCGCCTACGGAGGCACAGACCAACGACATGCCCATATGCTCGCTAGAGATGTCGCAAAAAAAATTGGGAGAACCGCACCAGTCGCCATACACACACCATTATTAACAAGCCTTCAGGCAGACGGAAGGATGAACCCCATCGAAGCAAAGATGAGCAAAAGCAAACCAGAGACCATGATTTCTATCCATGATACTCCCGACATGGTGAAAAAGAAACTCAGTAAGGCATTCTGCCCTGAGAAACAAATCGAGGGAAACCCGGTTCTGGAGGTCTGCAAGTTCGTCATCTTCCCAGACCTTGAAGGAAAACCATTCCTTATCCAACGACCAGAGAAATTCGGCGGGAACCTGCAGTTCACCACGTACCAGGAGTTAGAAAACGCATTCGCCGCAGGACTCCATCCACTGGACCTGAAGAATGCCACAGCTCAACACATCAACACTATCCTAGAGCCTGTACATCGATACTTCGAAACCCACCCTGAGAATCTACAGAAAATGAAAACAGCAGGCATCCTTCAATAACGACAAAAAAAACCCTTTTAATAAGGACAAAATAAAATGATAAAGAAGGAAAGGATTATCTTCCTTCGTTACAAGGCTCATACGGGTTAAACGCAGGGTCACCAAAGAGGATGTACTCCTGGAAGCTGACGTATTTTGACTCCATCATCGGGCTAAGACCTTTTGAAGCGGTTGTCTTGTAGACATCCGATTGATCCACATTCTCCCCGATGTAGACATTTAATGGAGGAGACCACCAGAGTTCCCAGTCTGCATCAGCAATTAGATAATTATTCTTCGCATTCCGAAGAGCTAATCCAACACTATAGTTGAATTTCTCCAGATTCGTACAGGTATCCTCGTATATCTTCTCCCCGAAGTGGGCTTCAGGGAAAAGCTCCCGTTCCCATTGACCTTTTGCCTTGATGTACTTCAAGTAGGTCTGCAAGGGTAAATCATATTTCCTGTTCTTTGGTTCAAGATACCCTCCCCCAATGTTCGAACCAGTCGGGGAAGCGATCAGGGAAGCCACTCCCGCATGCAACAAGGATTGCCCGATGTTTGCCTTTGAATACATCCCATCGAGTTTCCCGCAGATGCAGCTCTCCAGCCACATGAAGGACGGGCCCAGTTTCATGTTCGACACAGTCCGAGTTGTGTAATCACCAGCAGAACCCAGGTCCCCTCCAGGTCCGACAAAACCACCAGCGATTGGAACTAGTGTTTGTGTAAGCAACCATTTCATGATTGGGCCACCAAGACCGGATGCGACAAGATCGTTCCCACCAACACCGAACAAGAACTGATTCCCATGACCATTCACAAACAAATAATTACTCGTCTCGAAGATCTCCCCACCGTTCACATTGCCTTCCCCGGAGATCCGGCGAATCTGCCATTTCTGAAAGAGAGCCTTGTTAAGAAGGTTGCTGCCCTTAATCTTTGATAAGGTATCCTCGCTAAGTCCCTTTACCATTCCTTCCTCATATAACGCCCCCTGTAGGTTAAAACCCAAAGGTTTTACTACCTCGACTGCGGCTCGGTGATACGTCATCTCTGCATATCCTGTAAATGCTTTCATGGGCTCTCCACGTTTAATCATCTTCAGGATGTCGCCGAAGACGAGATACCGGATCAAGGGTTTTTGGAAATCCTGCCCGCCACCAACGAGAAGACCGAAATTGTCCTTCCAAGTATCCAAATTATTTGTTAGGTCGTTATAGAATACGCTTTTCAGAATCAATGCACTGGCATCTTGGGCATCCCAGCCGGTGATCCGACCCACAATATTTTCGATGAATGGGTATTTCTCCTCAGTTTCACTATAAACGTCGTTTGCCATGTTCTCCCATTCATACGGCACAGGATCAATATTCCCATACAAGACATCACTAGGAGTTCCACCACCGCAATAATAGGGAGTGTCATCCACACCATCCCCATCAATATCCCCCAGAGGTTCTGCATGATTTTGATAATAGTAATTCGGTAGAACAGTTGCATCACCAACTAAGGCGATGTACATCGGATCCTTCGCATAATAGTCCCGTAAGGTCTTAAGATCACGGGTATCATTCATTTGGATACCTGCAAGAAACGCCAACAGATTATTCAACGGTGCATGAATCTCATCAAAAAAATGCCTATTAGAAAGAGGCGCGAGCTTTGGGTTTTTCCCACCCACATAAATGCCTGGACATGTTTCTCCGTCATCGGTTATTTTATCATCATCAGCAGTGAACGCAAACTCTGGTTTTCCATACAGGATTCCTTGATGATATGCAGTAAGGTACGGAGCAACAGAAGAGAGCCCTTTCATCATGGGATAAACGGGGTTTTCAAGTTTTTCGACAACAACCTTGACTGACACTTCTCCTTGTTTCTTCACTAGCCAACTTCCAGAGGCTGAAATCGTATAATCAACCCCACTACGATCGTACAACACTGATTCTGAATAGAGGACATCTTTTATGATATTGCCACTTGAATCTCGCTGAGGGATACCACCTGCAGCGGTGGACCCAGGGGCGATCTCAAATTTCTGAAGCGCAGAAGGCAGCTCTTCTAGATTTGGTCCCATGGTGAATGTGATGGCATCTCCCATCTCATCGCAATATTCGGAATCATGGTTAATCCCCTCAAACTTCACTAATGCATACTTATAATCCTGAGGAATAGTAAACACCCAGCTTGCAGAACCGCTCCCTGAAATCATGCCACGTAGCGCACGGAGCAGTTGACTTTGGGAACCAGTACCAAGAATCGTTGGTCCAAAAGTGTACTCCTTACTATCCTGCACCACCGGTGGCCACGCATCCACAGGGTTCGTTAATGTGATATAATCGATTTCATGCTTCAGTTTTTGTTCAACAACGATGATTGTTGCCTCAACTATCTCCTCTGCGGATTTGAACTTTAAAACAGATCCGAATCCTTTTAGGTTTGTTCCACAGATGATTGTTTTTTCGACGCCAAGATCATTGAGCACTCGGGTCACGTCCGCATCGACGGAATCCGTCACAATCACCGGTATCCTAAGATAAGATGCAATTGGTGTTGCTATGACGCCAAGCTCATATCCCTGTTCGTTGTTCTCAATAAGTAACGCTGCTTCACAATGATCCCAATAGTCCATGGCTATCCGTAAAGAAGCATTTTTCGCAGATTCATCATGTTGGATAGTTTCAGCATATCCTGTTCGATGCAATTGATCTTGCAAACGAGTCACTGCAGTGGAAGGATTTGTAAAATTCATGACATATAATGGGATGATCATCTGCTGACCGGATGCATCATAATTCACAGCCAAGGGTGTTGCAATCAAAGGGAAAAAGGGATTACATGGGCAGACAGTGATCGATGCTGGCGTGTCTTTCAGGTCACCAGTGATATCAAGGAAATCAAGTGTTTTTACGGATTCTGCTGTGACTTGTTGTGGAACCCAGTAATAGACCCCGATCGCGGCAAAAACAAGGATAAGTACTCCGACGACTACGATGATTTTATCGTTCTTCATCATGATTTAATCCTCCAACATGGATAATAATCTGTGTCTTTGTATATTTACAACATTCTATATAATAGTTTCTATTATTACTAGGAGAGGAGATTTTATGGAAAAAACACCTAATGAATGAATACGTTTAAGAAGGAACCACTTATTACCACCACAAAAGGAGAAAAAACCGTATGCCTGGTGAAGAAATACCCCCGCAACTACAAGATCAAATCAACAGATTACAGCAAGCACGTGCACAGCTTCAGATGATCTCCCAACAACGACAACAGGTGGAGATCCAGCTGAAAGAAACAGAGGAGGCATTAAAGGAAATCGAAGCAGTGACTGAGAAAACACCTATTTACAAAAGCATTGGTGCATTGCTGATTAAAACGAAAGGAAAAAGTGAGATAAAGAAAGAGTTAACCTCCACAAAAGAATCCCTGGAGTTGCGGAAAACAACCCTAGAAAAACAAGAAGGGCGCAGTAGAGAAAAACTCACTGAGCTGCAAAGCAAAGTAGAAAGCTCCTTGAAACTCGCTGGAGGAATAGGACCTCTCAATGGTTAAAAAACATATTTTTTCTGCCCATTCTGATTTAAAGACAGGATTCTTCAGTAAATTGTTCCTCATCCTTGGAGTCGTCCTGCTTTTCATTTACCTTGTTGAGTTCGCAGCACATCCCCTGGGTTTGAGCGAGGATTTGAATGGCACCATCCTAGCGTTTGCCATCCTCTGCATCGGCTTAGGATTGATTTCCTATTTCTTCTCCTGTCAATTCTCAAAACTTTCAAAGATTGCAGAAGAAATTGAGACTGACGAGTCCCTCATCGACACCGAAGAACCCGATGAGGAACACTAATCTTTTTTTTTATTATTTCCCATAGCGTCGTTTTCGGTGTTGATACGATCGTATCGCTAACAAAAAATCCCGTTTTTGTAACGCTGGCCAATACATATCACAGAAGTACAACTCGGAATACGCCAGCTGCCAGAGTAAAAAATTTGAGATTCGCTCCTCACCAGATGTCCGCAGAATCAAATCTGGGTCTGGCAACCCACTCGTATAGAGATATGAAGAGACCGTGTTTTGGGAGATGTCCTTTACTTTCAACTTCCCTTTCTTGATATCGCCCCCCATCCGCTGGATCGCTTGAATAATCTCCTCTCGACCACCGTATGCGAGTGCGATATTCAAATGATAGGATTTATATGATTTTGTTAATTCCATGATGGATTTTGCGGATTGCTGAATATCTTTTGGGAGCGAATCGAGCTTTCCAAGGATCCTTACGCGGACCTTGTTTCGATGGATCCTAGAATCCTCCTTTGCCAGATCCAACTCCTGCTTTAGCAAGACCATTAAGGTCTTGACTTCTTTTTCACTTCGTTTGAAATTCTCTGTGGAGAATGCATAAATCGTCAGAACTCGTATCCCCAGGTCGAAACACCAGTCTAATACCTCTTCAATCTTCTCTTTTCCGAAGATGTGTCCTGCTTCCACAGACAATCCGAGTTCTTTGGCGAACCTGCGGTTTCCATCCATGATGATCGCGATGTGCCGCGGCAGTGGGTACTGTCGAATCTCCTCGAGGAGTTTGACGTCAAGAAACTCCTTGATTTTCATGGAAAAAAATTGATAGAGAGAGGATCGGTAGAACGCTGCAAGAACCCGTTGCCCCGTCGTGGTCTGAATGACGTACTTTTCCCATTCGTTGATTTTCTTTCCAGCAAGGATTCTGAGTGTCGGTTTTTGAGAACTGATAGGGTTCCCTCCAGACAAATCAATAGTACTACCAATATATAGAGTTACTGATAATATTCATATGATAATAAAAATGAAAAGGGTATCCTCTACAGAGAACGCTCTCCTCCGTTCTGCTCTTATGCATCTGTGGTAGTCGCATCGAGGATCTCCTCTTCGATTTCCTCGATTTCTTTTTCATACCCTATAGGATCCTGAATCGCCCGGATGGTCTCCTGCAGTTCTTCTTTCTCACTGCCGGTAAGGTTCTTCATCTCAACGACCTGCTCAAGTAACGGGATGATATCTGTTCGCTCCTGTTTTACAAAATTATATGTGAAATCCTCGATGAGGAACCATCCTTTATACCGCCAGGGTTTCCCAATGTAATCCTTGGTAATCTTCACCATGAACTCGTATGACTCAGGCCCAAGGATCCCAGTCAACCCACCCACCAGATACGAGTTATATTTTTTATTGTTAAACTGTTCCTCGATCTCCTCGATGAGTGGGGCGATCGACAGATCTCCGATGTCCTGCAACGCAAACATCGCTTCTTCATTTGCTAATGAATCATCGGTTTCTCGTTTTAAAAACGCGATCAACGCAGGGATCGCCTGAGGGTCTTTGGTTTCACGGAAAATCGTTAAGGCAAAATAACAACTCCAGGTGAATTCCGTCTTAAGAAGTTCCAGGAGACTTGGGGTCGCCTGCGCACCCAACTCAATGAGATCCTTAATAGTCTGCAATGCGTACCTCCGGACATCCTCCTCTTCTTTTTCCATGAACTCCTCAGTGTCAAGTGATTGTAAAAAATCAATTTTATCCTGAGACATTTCGACCTGTTTTAACATGATACCCCTCTGACTGGTAAACTGATGTATGTTACTTAAAGATTTGTCCGATGAGGAAAAACATACAGATATATTTGGTGAATCAGAATGATTCGTTTCTTTTACCATGAGCCACCAAAACAATGGTCAGAACCAACTGTCGGAGAGAAGAGATGATATCAGAACCGAAATCATTCAGAAGGTGGAAAAACGGGAAGGTTCGAACTTTTTTTTATTTTCTTTTTTTCCATGTGACTTTTTAGTTTTTTCTGAGTAATCATCTGTGATGTTTTGAGTAGGTCTCAATCAAAGAAGCAATAACTATTAATGAGGAGATAATTACACGTCGCGGGTATGTATGGCAGCTATCGAAGTGAAAAATCTCGTTAAGAGATATGGTTCGACTGATGCAGTGAAAGGAATCTCCTTTTCAATTAATGAAGGAGAAATCTTCGGATTGATTGGACCGAATGGTGCTGGGAAGACCACCACCTTGCGAGTCTTGGCTACCTTGCTTTCGATTAATGACGGTTCGGTAACAATATTAGGCTATGATTTGAGTAAACAAGCAGGGGAGATACGGAAACTCATCAGCTATCTACCAGAGGATGCTGGTGCTTATAAAAATCTCACGGGGAGAGCATATCTTCAATTTATCGCTAATTTCTTTGATTCAAAAGATGCACCGACCATGGTGAAGAAAGGCATTGAGATTACAGACCTGGGAAAACGTATCGATGACCGGGTCGATACCTATAGTAAAGGAATGATGCGACGATTGCTGGTTGGACGGGCGTTAATGACGAATCCGAAGATGGCTATTCTTGATGAGCCGACCTCCGGTCTTGATGTCATCAACGCCCAAGAGATTCGAAAACTCGTCAAAACCACGGCACAAGCAGGGACTACGGTTCTGCTTTCTTCTCATAATATGCTTGAGGTCGAGTACCTCTGTGATCGGATCGCGTTGATATCAGAAGGAAAAATCGTCGAAGAAGGAAAACCAAAAGCGTTAATGGAGAAGCATCAAGCACGAAACATTGAGGAAGTCTTCGTACGGACGGTGCATGAATGAGCGGCCTTGGGAATATTACGAAAAAAGAGATACGTGAGCTGATGACTCCAGCGACATTTGTTCCGATTATCCTTGTTGCTGCGATTTTTGCCACAATGGGAAACAGCATTCAAGGAATCCAGGATCAAGCAACGGAGCCGCCCACCATTGGTATCATTAATGAGGATACCAGCAGTTTTGGCATCATCGCCTCCGATATACTCCATACTAGAGCAAAATCAGTCTTTAACTCCACCTCCCTTTCAGAGTTGCAGGAGGGACTACAGACCGTCAAAGACCGGAACGGTGTTGCAATTATCATCATCCCAGAGAATTTCACCGGACGGATTATCCAAGAGCAACAAGGGACGTTCCAGGTCTATTGGATCATGAAAGGAGCAGGAATCATGGATACCATCTCCTCAGGTGCCGTCGAGGGTCTTATCGCCTATATCAACACCAACATCTCCAGAGAGCTTATCACCCAGAACTCAACAGTGAATGCGTCATTTGTGCTTTCACCGACCATCCGACAGGAGACGACGTACTTCAAGGACCGCGAGTTTGTCGGCATCTCACCAAATACGATCTCAAGCATGCTGTCGTCGCAGTCCTTGCTGATCCCCATCGTCATCATGATGATCATCATCATGGCAGGAGGCATTGTCATCACCTCAATGGCACTAGAAAAGGAGAATAAGACCCTTGAAACACTTTTAACACTCCCTGTCAAACGTACCAGTATCGTCTCAGGGAAGATCATCGCCGCAGCAGTCATCGGACTTATCCTTGCGGTCATCTACATGATCGGGATGCAGTTCTATTTCTCAGGCTTTCAATTCTCTGTGGGGGTAAACCTTGAGACATATGGTATTGTGTTAACCTCTATGGATTTCATCTGGATTGGACTATCTTTGTTCCTTGCCTTAATCGCAGGTCTTGCCTTGTGCATGCTTCTGGGGACTTTTGCGAAGAACTATAAAAGCGCACAGACCCTCACCTTCCCCATCACCATGCTGGCGATGATCCCGATGTTCATCACCATGTTTGCGGATTTCGACACCTTACCAATGGCATTAAAAATCTTTACGTTCGCCATCCCGTTTTCTCATCCGATGCTTGCCCCACGCGCACTCCTCTTCCATGATTACACCTTAGTGATTGGCGGTCTTATCTACGTCGCAGCGTTCGCCATCATCACCATCAGCATTGTTGTCTGGATATTCAAAACAGACCGACTCCTTGTAGGAACAACAAAATTCAAATGGCTCGCACCATTGGTACGACGCCGACGATAACCACACCAGAGAAAAATAGCGATACTTCAAGGGAAATCAGAGTACCAAGCCATCTGAAGCCATACCTGGTAGCAAAGGTTTTTATAGACAACCAGCTACTGTTTTTAATAGGGGATACAATATGAAGAATCACACACATCATCAGAAATCACGAATATGGGAAAAAATGACCGGGTGGAAGGGCATCTGGTTCCATATCGCAGGCATCATTGCAATCATTTGGTTCCTAGTAAGAGTCGTGCCGAAACCACAACGGGCACAATACCCTTGCCAACAGGTCGCTATGTCCCTCTCTCTAGGATACATTGCCTTTTGGAGCATTCTTTTCACTGGTTTAATCGTCTGGTTACGCACTGCTAAAACACGGTTCGCTAAAACTCTTCCAACGATTGCGACAGCATTTATTGTCGTATTCACCATCACCGGTGCCGTGTTTGCCACCAATTATCTCCAAACAGAACCACAACCTTCCGCGATGTCCTGGGACCCTATCCCAAAAGACCCCATGGGAACCGGAACCGGAGGGACCCCTGGTGGAGTCGTCTGGGTGTGGAACCCCAACGCTACAGAGAGAGAACTCACAGGATACTGGTGGGAACAACAAAATAACAACCAAGAAATCATTGATCAGATGTTCTCCTTAGGGATCCAAGGATACACGGGAACATCAACAGATGTAGATGCCTGGGGCGCACTTTTTACCTATTTCAATGAAGCCCATGGAAATGGGACCATCGGGTATCAACCCGGGGAAAAAATCGCGATAAAAATAAATCTGAATAATGCACTTGGGGGTGTTGGTGATCCCTATCCCAAAGAGGATAATGACCGAGACGCTAGCCCCTACGTCATCAAAGCATTGCTCCACCAATTAGTCACTGTTGTTGGCGTCGCCCAAGAAGACATCACCCTTTTTGATGCCTCTCGACCTATCCTTAACTATCTTTACAACCGAATCTATTATAAGAACTACCCAGCAGACCCCCTCATCGAAGAATTCCCAGACATTCACTACGTCGACTCATTAGGAGGAGCAACGGGTCGAGAACAAGTCATTCCAAGTTCGACACATCTGTATTTCTCCGATGGCGTTACTCGGACGCTTCCCACCTGTGTCGTCGAAGCTAAATATATCATCAATATGCCCTTGCTGAAACGACATCCGATCAACACCGGTGTCACCCTCTCAGGGAAGAACTACTTCGGATGCTTCATCGAACCGGTTGCTGATATCCACCCGTATCATATCTCGGGCCTCACTATGGGAAACCCTGCACCACAAGTGGATCTCTTCGCCTATGAACATCTCGGAGGAAAAACACTCTTGTATCTCGGAGATGGGACCTTTGCTACTAAAGTAGACCATCGGACCATCGCGAAATTCCAGATGTACCCCTTCAACGATGATTGGACAAACAGTCTGTTCTTCTCGCAAGACCCCGTCGCCGTTGATTCTGTGATGTATGATTTCCTATTCACCGAAGGGACCAACCCCATTGAAGGAGCCCAGAATTACCTCCACCAATCAGCTGTACCCACGCCAAACACCTATGACCCAGAGGATGATGGCATCTACCTCTCCGCAAGTCTAGGGGTCCACGAGCACTGGGACAGAACCGTTGATATCTTCTCTACAGAGAGATACTCTGGGGTTGGTGGCGATGGGATTGATTATCGCACCTTTGGAGAAGAGTTCGTCCGACCAGGGGTCGTGTTCATCAACCCACAGGAAAAACATCTCTACCTCTTCGGCACTGATAAAGGAGCGTTCCCCGTCTCGCTCATTATCGGGAAGATAGACGTTGAAGCACAACTCAACGGAGTCTCGGGAACTGTTGAAAAAATAGAGTTTTATGTTGATAACAAACTCCAATTCAGTGATACAGAAGCACCTTATCTCTGGACATGGACCAAACTGTCGATCTTCAGCCATACTGTGAAGGTCATTGCGTATTACGACGCAGTCAATACCACAAGCAATGAAATAAAAGTCTGGAAACTCCTCTGAGATACAGAGACACTTCACCCAGCAGAAAAGAACATCCCTTGAATGAATCTTCAACCCTAGGTGCATTCTTCTTTTTCATTTTTTTTAAAATGCTTCAAAATCATATATAAAATGAGTGTCAGAATACCCCATAACAACAAGGCAGCAATCAAGAGAATCCATAAAGGAATGCTTGGGAGTGTTGACACTGCGATGGTCGTCGAATGATTGATTTGCATATCTGAAAGAATCTGAGGAAGTCTGTCCCACATATCAAGTAACGGTTGAATGAAAAGAACGGAGACGACGAATGCACAAACCCAGATGATACCGACAGAAATGATCATCGCATAGGAGAGCAGTTTCCAATCCACGTTCATCTAGTATTAATGTGTCTTCAGCTATATGAACATATAGCAAAACTCATTATCTATTCATGGTAAGCATTACGAATAAGCAGGCGTGGTGATAGTCGAACCAATGACTAAAATGCGAGGAGAAATCTGATAGATTTTTTATTCTATATTCAATCCGTTCAGCCGTTTTTTTAATTCAGTATAGACTACTTGTTTCTTCTTGGAGGTTAGGTGAAAGAGTGTTTTAGAAATCATGGCTGCTGAGATGGTGAAGATATAGTTTAATTTAATCACGCTGTCCTGTATTGCGCCCTCTTCTTTCGAAAGTGGGATTCCTTTCATCTTCGTATTGCTTGTTATTCCTGCGACAACAATGTTATCGAATTCTTCGAAGAGAATAAGAGCAGGTCTTTTTTTAATTTCGAACGTATCGGTGAACTGTACCTGGGCAAGAACGACATCGCCGGGTCTACGCATCATTCCACGCCTCGTCTTCCTTATTGTCCCAAAGCTCATTCATCTTGGGTTGTTGTATCTTATGCAAGAACTCGTCGTACTGGTTTCTTTTCTTGAGATTTCTGATGATTTCGATCATGTGTACGATCAGTTCATTATAGGTCTGTCGTGGATACTCCTTGTTTTTTTTCAGGGATTCAACTACGGATTTATCCAATTGAATCGTTGTCACCTTGCTCACTATATATCACCTATAGTTACTATATAGAACATTATATATAAAGATTTTGTCAAAGTCCAACATAAAAGTAGCGGACGTGGCGGGATTCGAACCCGCGGTTACCGACTTAGAAGGCCGGTGCCTTATCCAGGCTAGGCCACACGCCCAAAGAGAGTAGCGCTGAGGGGGAGATTCGAACTCCCGCTCCCCTTGCGGAGAACCGGCTCTCAAGGCCGGCGCGGTGGACCGAGCTTTGCTACCTCAGCAGTGTTTCAGCTATACTGCAAGGGTATAAGATATTCTTATAAAAAAGGGTTGTTCTAGGATTTCAGAACAATCTCGATGTGTACACCATCAGGGACCTGGATTCTCATCAGCTGCCGCAATGCACGATCGCTGGCATCCAGATCGATGAGTCGTTTATGGATACGCATCTCCCAATGGTCAATGGTCTCCGTGCCCTCGCCATCGGGTGATTTCCTACAGGGAACCCGCAGCCGTTTCGTCGGCATCGGCACCGGTCCTCGCAACGCGACACCGGTCTTTTCTGCAATCATCTTAATTTGCGTACACACTTCCTCAAGCTTTGTTGATTCCGTGCTGGTCAATGAAATTCGTGCTTTCTGTGCTGGCATACGTGGTTGCCCCCGTTAAAATAAATAAAGAAGAAGAGAGGAGGAAATTTACTTTGCCGCCTCGACTTCTAAACAGACACCAGCTGCGACGGTCTGCCCCATATCTCGGATGGCGAATCTCCCAAGCTGTGGGATCTTCTTTGATGATTCGATGACCATCGGACGGGTGGGGATGATTTTAACGATCGCGGCATCTCCTGTTTTGATGAAATCAGGGTTCTCTTCTTTGACTTGCCCGGTCTTCGGATCCAGCTTCTTCTGGATCTCTTCAAATCTGCAGGCGACTTGCGCCGTGTAGCAGTGGAAGACAGGCGTGTATCCTTTCGTAATGACAGATGGGTGGTTCAGAACCATGATCTGTGCGATGAATGATTTTGCGACAGTGGGTGGGTCGTTTGTTGGTCCTGCGACGTCACCTCGTTTGATATCTCCCTTGTTGACACCGCGGACGTTGACACCAATGTTGTCTCCAGGCATTGCCTCATTGATCATCTCATGGTGCATCTCAATGGTTTTGACTTCACCAACAACACCACCAGGTTTCATGCTGGGTTTGAACATCAGGCTCATCCCGGGTTTCATGATACCGCACTCGACCTTTCCGACAGGGACGGTCCCGACACCTTTAATGGTGTAGACGTCCTGGATTGGCCATCGGAGTGGAAGGTTCACGGGTTTTTCTGGGAGAATAAATTTGTCAATTGCTTTTAGAATGGTATCGCCGGTCCACCAGGTGATTCCCTTTTTATCTTTAATATTATCTCCTTCGAATGCAGAGACAGGGACGAATTGCAGTTGTTCATCTTTGTATCCAACGCTTTTTGCTAATGCATGCACATCCGCTTTGACGGTTTCATAGCGGGCTTTATCGTAGGGTGGTGTAGTAGCATCCATCTGGTTGATCGCGACGATCATCTGTTTGACACCCAAGGTTCGAGCAAGGAACATGTGTTCCTTTGTCTGTGCCATGACACCATGTTGGGCAGCAACGACAAGGATTGCCGCGTCAGCCTGGGATGTACCAGTGATCATGTTTTTCACGAAATCTCGGTGACCCGGAGCATCAATGATGGTGATGTAATATTTATCTGTATCAAATCGCTTGTGCGCGACATCAATAGTGACTCCTCGTTCTCGTTCCTCTTTCAGTTGGTCGAAAATCCAGGCAAGAGCGAAACTTTCTTTCCCTTTTGCTTTTGCTTCTTCTTTGAATTTTTCAACCATATGTGCTGGGAACTGTCCGGTATCAAGTAAGATTCTTCCGACGAGTGTGGACTTGCCGTGATCGACGTGACCAATAATTACTAAATTTAGGTGTGGTTTTTCAGCCATAATTTTACCTCCAAGAGTCTACATTTCTATTCAGTATTTATCTTTTCCTATTTCCTTTCTTTAGTTCGAAGGTTTGATAGCGTATAGGCTTCTTATTTATAAGTTTTACCTAGATGACAGGAGACGCGTCTCTGTATTCAAAAAAGAGTTCACTATCCACTTTGTATGAACGAATCGACAATGTTTTTGTAATATGTCGCTACTTGCTCAGCTTTCTGCTTTTGTTTCGCTTCAACATACACTCGGAAAATCGGCTCAGTCCCAGAGGGACGCATCAGGACCCATCCATCGGTCATGAATACTTTCAATCCATCGATTCTATCGATACGGATGATTTCTTTATGATGTTTCATCTCTTCAGCTAAGCGGTCCATGACTGGTATTTTTTTCTCATTAGGGCAGCTAATCTTTGTTTTGAACATCTCATAGGAAGGAATATGCGCAATCAGTTCTGATAATGGTTTTTCCTCTGATGCGAGAATCTCAAGCATGGTTACAAGAGACATCGCGGAGTCACGACAGTACTGGAACGCTGGGAAGATAAGACCCCCGTTCTCTTCTCCTCCGAACACCGCCTGGTTCTTTTTCATCACCTCAGCGACGATAGGGGAACCGACCTTTGTGTAGATAACCTTCCCATTGTTCTGAGTGATGACGTCCTCAAAACAGGTGGAGGTTGTGACAGGTGTGACAGTGATTCCTCCTTTTGTTTTCTTCATCATATACTGTCCAACCAAGGAGAGTGATTTATCCCCCCAGAGGTATGAACCATTCTCATCAATGAAAATCGCCCGATCTGCGTCTCCATCGAGACCGACCCCGAACGACGCATGTGTCTCAGAGACTTTTTTCATAAGACCAGTGAGATTCTCTGGTATTGGTTCTGAATGACGACCAGGGAATCTTCCATCTGGTTCACAATTCAGCAGGGTGACTGTACATCCGAGTTTTTTCAATAGTAATGGTGCGACAAGGCTTCCTGCACCGTTTCCACAGTCAAGGACCACATGAAAATGGTGTTTTTTGATTTTGGAGACATCCACCTGTGACAGCACACCTTTGATGTACAGCTCGATGGCGCCAGACCAGGTTGAATATCGACCAACAGTCCTCCAGTCTGATAATAAGAATTGTTTTGAGAAGTAGATTTGTTCGATTGCCTCCTCAACATCTTTTGTCAGCTCTGCCCCATCGTTTGCTGTTCCTTTGATTCCATTGTAGAGAGGTGGGTTGTGGGAAGCAGTGATGATGACACCAGCGTCGAAGTGCTTTTCCTTCACAGTATATTGAAGAGTTGGCGTGGGAACAACTCCGACGTCAACGATGTCACAGCCTGTAGAGAGAAAACCCGCGGTGACTGCGGATTTCAACATATGGTTTGAAAGCCGTGCGTCGGTCCCAATGACGCAGGTCGGCCGAGGAATTGTGTTCTTCAGATAAGTCCCATAGGCTTGTCCGATTTCCATGGCAAGAGTGCTGTTCATATCTTGGTTGACGACGCCTCTGATGCCGTTAGTGCCAAACAACCGGGTCATTTCCTTCTCCTTCTTTAGTGGGTTGTTTTTCTTTGTTGGATCATTTCCTGTGTTTTTTTCAGAAACCTTGTGGAGAGCTCTTCAAGGATTTCTGGTGTGTCCGCTTCTGCGGTTAACCGGATGATCGGGCTGGTGTTTGAGGCACGTATGAGCACCCAGCCTTCTTTGAAATCCACTCGCACGCCATCCAGGGTGTTTACCTGCTTGTATTCCTTTGAAAGCTGCTGCTGTAGCTGCGTGATGACCTCGAATTTCAGAGTATCTGCGCATTCGATTTCTTCTTTTCTGGTTGGATAGCTGGGGAATTCAATGACCAGGTCGTGAAGTGGCTGTTTGACTTGCTCCAGGATCTGAGCGATCTTCAAGGGAACAACGATAGCATCATCGAACAGGAAATATTCTGGGATGATGAGATGACCAGAGGATTCTATCCCAAGAAGGGCATGGGTCTGTTTTGCCTCCAATGTTAAGAAGGTATGACCGACCTGGATTTGTTTGATATGATGCCCTAAAGGCTCGAGTTGTTCTTTGACTGTTTTGCTGCATTCGACGTTGATGATGATGGTTCCTTTGTTGTTTTTCAGACCATGTTTCCCGATGATGATGCCGGTTTGGTCTGCGGAGAGAATCTGCCCGGTGTTATCCACGATAACTGCACGGTCTCCGTCACCATCAAAGGCGACACCAAAATCACAGTGGTTGTTCTTCACGGTTTGGACAAGGGTCGTCAGATTCTTTGGTTTCGGGTCTGAGGGGCGTTTGGAGAAGCTGGGGTCCGGGTCGCAGAACACCGGGGTCACCTGCAAACCAATATTGGTGAAGATTTCTGGTGCGGAAAGCGTCATACTAGCTCCCCCACAGTCAAGTGCGACCCTGATTTTTTTCTGAAACTTGAATTTCGATGAGAAGAACTCCTGGTATCTCTCTGTTGCATCAACCGCGGTGACCTGACCAATCTGATCCCATGAGACAAGCTTGAAGGAATCCTGAAGGACTAGGTCTCGTATCGCCATGAGGTTCTGCTCAGGGAACCCGACACCATCCCCGTAATAGAACTTGATGCCGTTCCATTCCGGTGGCAAATGGCTTGCGGTGACAAACGCAATCAAATCAGCCTTCAGTTTTCCTCCTGTGTAAAGGGTTTGACCAAACGAGGTCGTCCCGGTATAATCGATATGGACACCGGTCGCAGTGACTCCGGCGATGAACGCATGAGCCAGGCTTTGGCTGGATTGTCGGATATCACCCCCGACCGTGATATGCGTCCCTCTCATAGTGTGTTTCACATAGGTGCCCGCTGCTAAACCAATTTTATAGAAGACTTCAGGGGTGACGTCTTTGTTGTATAATCCTCTGATGTCGTACGCCCGGAAAATAAGTGGTGATATTGGTTGGTTCATAACAGAAGACATGAGCTGCTGGTTATAAAAATCTGATTGCTCAATGACCGTGTGTTACTCCCCGATGACATTCCCAATCTGTTTGCTAGGGTACCCCTCGGGTATTGGTTGGTTCCAGACTACGGCGTTCTCCAGGCTGGTCCCCTGCCGGATGCTTTCGTTATCACCGACAGCGACATTCCGAAGCATCACCCCATCCCCGATGGTGACATTCTGACCAATCACACAATGGTCCATCGTGACGTTCTCCCCAACAACGACCTCATCGAATAACACACTTGAGTCAATCGATGAATTCTTCCCCACCGTCACTTTGTTTCCCACGCAAGACAGCTGCAGTTTCCCATATACGTTGCATTGCTCCCCTTGAATGAATGTTTTTTTCTGTTTCTCCAACAACAATCGATGGACAGAAAGATAGCTACTGATCCTTCCCACATCAATCCAATGTCCTTGGAATTTATACCCGAAGAACCGCCCGGTGTTCTGGATAATCTGCGGGAAGATTTCTTTTTCCATGGAGACGAGTTTACCAGATTCGATATAGTTTAGCACCTGTGGCTCCAGCAGGTACGCCCCGGCGTTAATCAGATCAGAAGGGGCATCCTCCGCTTTGGGTTTCTCAACAAATTTCGTAATCGCCCCATCGTTCCTGATGTCCACCACCCCAAACTCAGAGACATTCTCCACAGGCCAAAGGGAGATGGTCGCCACTGCTTTTTTCCGCTCATGGAATCGGAGCATCTCCCCTAGATTCAGCGAACAGATGATATCTGCATTGAGCACAAAGAAATTCCCGACGATATGCTTCTCCGCAAACTTCACTGCCCCACCAGTCCCTAATGGTTCTGGTTCTTCGTTGACAATGATGGTCCTGCCAAAATCATGACTACAGAAATACTCCTCGATTTGTTCTCGTCGGTAATTCACCGCAAGAACAACCGTATCGACCTTCTTTGGTAACGTCTTGATCAAATGAGCAATCATCGGCTCATTCAGGATCGGTAAAAGCGATTTTGCTCGAGTAAACGTGAATGGTCGTAGTCGGGTGCCAAAGCCTCCAGCAAGGATAATTGCCTCCATATGAATCCCTATATGATGTTCTGAGACCCTGAAATGGTTGTTGCGTATTAAATCGTTTCTTTTCTGTGAATATCAGAAATAAACGAAAAGAATTTATATGATTAGAATATTATAATTACAACAGACCTTAGGGGATACCATGAAAAGAAACATAAAAATTAGCATATGCATCATTTCACTAATCTGTGCTGCTGTTTTGATCACTCCGGTGAGTGCTGTTGGATTCAACAGACTTTCTGCAACGTCCGAAACCACCAAGCCCCAACAAACAATGCAATCACAATACTGGGCATTATTATTCGCGGTCGGCACCTACGAGGGAAATCCAGATCAGGATCGCCCATCGATGCTGGACGCCTGTGACGCTTTATATGACACCCTTCTGGATTCACCACAAAACTGGCAGGCAAGCAACATCCATGTCCAAAAAGGTGGACAATGTTATCTTCAGAATTTGATAAAAGAATTACTCTGGCTTCGGAAAAACTCCCGTAGTGAGGACTATGTGTTCATCTACCTAACCACTCATGGGTTCTATCTGACAAAAAGCAATGGCGCTTTATGGGACCTCCCACCCAAGGACGAGCCAGATGGGACTGATGAATTTCTCTTCATGTACAATGGATTTAGTACATCCTATGGTATCATCTGGGATGACCTGTTGAATTTCTTCGTCAGCATCATCCGATGCAAAGGCCTCTGCCTTGTGGTTGACAGCTGTTATAGTGGAGGGTTTAATGATATGCCACTACCAAGCTCCAACCAACTACGGTTCACCGCGATGTCCAGCCAAGAAAACGAGGTCTCCTATGGATCTACCTTCTCAGAATGGTTCATCAGCGGTTTAGCCGGATGGGGTGATTTCGGAGGGAATGGCGATGGTATTAACTCTGCGGAGGAAGCATACACCTGGGCTGAATTCTGGGTGAATCTCGGTGGCGAACAACACCCGACATACGTCGACTTATACGGCGGGGAAATGCCCCTCACCTATACCTAAGAAAAAAAGAATACCTTCCGATTCGCTGGTACTGAAACATTTAAAAAGCAATAGAAATTCTGGTTACGCTACACACAAAGACAGTGTTCTCCCTATTGGGCTCGTGGTCTAGTTGGTTAAGATGAAGCCCATATCTCTGCGCTAATCGCCGAGAAAATCGGCGAGTATCTCAGCGATATTTTCCTACGGACTCTTTCTCTTCTTATTTTTTAGTTAGAAAATAACGAACAAGAGTGACTAATAAACGACAGGGCCGTTTATTCATGGCACGAGTGCCATTTCATGGGTGAGTGAGATTTAAATTATCCGTTGAACATACGTTCAACTAATCGGGAGAAAATCATGAATTCTGACAAAAAATATTACGATGAAAAACTTTCAGCGAATAAACTAAAAAGCTGTTACGAAATCGCCCCTCCTCGTATCCTGCAATATCTTGAAGCTGAAGTGAATCACGTTCTTCAAAAAATCAATCCGGGCGATTCCGTTCTGGAACTTGGCTGCGGTTATGGGCGAATATTGCCGCAACTGGCCCAAAAAGCGGATATTGTAGTAGGCATTGATACGTCCCTTCAAAGCCTGGCTCTGGCCAAAGAAACGATTCAAGACTTTCAGAACTGTTACTTGGTGGGAATGGACGCTATCCAGCTTGCATTCGCCAATCAAATATTCGATGTCGTCGTCTGCATCCAAAACGGCATCTCGGCGTTTCACGTAGATAAGGCAGATTTGATAAGGGAAAGCATTCGTGTAACAAAACCAGGCGGAATCGTACTCTTTTCAAGCTATTCAGGCAAGTTTTGGCCTCACCGGCTGCACTGGTTCCAATTACAGTCAGACGCAGGGTTAATCGGGGAGATAGACTCTGAAAAAACCAGGGACGGAGTCATCGTCTGTAAAGATGGATTTACTGCGACAACTGTCAGTAAAAAACAATTCAAAACGTTAACACAAAGATTCAATGTAAAAACAAATATCGTCGAAGTGGATGAATCAAGTCTTTTTTGTGAGATTCATCCTTGATTAACAGTTACTAATATTTCCCCACGGACACTTTCTCTCTATTCTTTTTCTCCCTAATATCCAATCCAGCTAGTTTATTCTACTTTTAATCGCAAATAACATCAATGTCATAGGGGTCTTGTGCGGGGTGCCAGTCGCATTCTCTAAAATGAAACGAGAGAATAGGGATATTAAAAAATAAGATACCGATAGTCCAGGTTCCAATTATTGGATAGATTATTTTTTGGTATCGATCATCCCAATAATTATCTTTCCAGTTTTGTCTATGATTGATATAGAAGAAGGTTTCAAAGATATACGAGGCTTTTTGGAGCAAGACATTCTGAGTATTGTTGATAAAGTTATTTTTAATGATATTGACTCCCTTACAATTCAAAGTGGTAATGGCGATATCATTATTTTCAAAAACATTTGATTCAATCGTTGTTATTCCATAATTATCAATACATAGATATCCAAGATTTATCCCAGAATTATTTGTAAATAGATTATTTATAATATACAGTGAATTTCCCGAACCAGAGGGAGGAAAACCGTTATGGCTGATTCCTGCATGGTTAAAGACGCAGTGTGTTATCGTACAATTCATAGCATCCCAAAGCGAGATGCCACCGCTTTCATTGATAAATGTAATATTGGTAAAAAGAATGTTTTTTCCCCAGTACAGAAAGATTCCTAAATAATTATGACTTAGTATAATATTAGATACTACGATATTGGATACGTGCTGTATGTTTATGCCACGACCGTATTTTTTCCCAGGTGTCCCCCCGTTCTGAATCGTAAAACCAGAGATTGTGACTCCGCCTACAACACTAACGACATCGTAAGCACCTGTACCATTAATTATCGTCGTGTGTTTATTTTCACCTATAAGATATAGTGATTTACTTACTGTGATTGGTTCATAGATACCTGAATATACATAGATTGTATCACCAGTGGATGCATTATTGATAGCGTCTTGAATAGTAGAATAGTTCCCAGGTCCATCACCTCCAACATACAGCCAATTTCCTTGTATTATTGTTTGAGATGTATTCCTTATATCAAATGCACTCGCGGGGAAGATACTAGTCCCGAATAGTAAGAGAATTATCCCAATTACCAAATGTTTTTTTTCCATTGAAGTATCACTTAGGTTTTAAAAATATAAAAATGGAGCCCAAAAACAATTCAAATTGGTGCCAATTCCATCCAGAAGAACAACAAATTCATATGCGATACGAACATCAAAAAGATAAAGGACATAGAAAAATGCAAATATAGCGTATAGTACCATACAGATAACTGGAAATTTCCATAAACCAGTTATATTTTTGTTTTTACAATCACATTCTGAGTTACGTAATTGACTTATTTCATCGCGAAGTGTCGGATCCTTTTCAATGACAGCAAATATTTCCTTCTGCATATCGGCACTATTAATTTGATATCGTTCAACCATCAGATTTATTCTTGATTTATTAATAATTTTCGAGATTATTAAACCGAGAAGATAAAATTGTCTGAGCTGATTCTTCGTTAGAATAGGAATCTCTGATGCTGGGAATATTCCACTACTCATCTGCGATTTGAGGATGATTCGTTGTATTTCCTTGTTGTTTACAATATCATAGATAGTTTGGAATAATAAATTTTTTTGATTGATTTTTCCTTTTATTGTTTGCTGATTCGATAATTGAATCGTTTGATATCCAACAACATTGGTCAATGAAACAAGAACAAGAAGGATCATAACACATATATTGATTCCAATCAGGAGATATTTTTTCATATCATTTCCTCCATATATAATTTTATAATAAACATACCCTATATTAATTTTATTGTATTTTGATTTTTCAATGAATATGTTTTATTTAAAAAATTATTTAAAGATTACAAAGATTACATTGTTTTGAAAATAATTGCTATTATTATTTTCGGGAGTGAAAATTTATGAAAGTAAAAAGAAATAAATTAAAAATTATTTTGTTTATCTGGGCATCAATTCTATTGTTTATTCTCGGAAATTCACCTATTGGTTTAAGTGATTTCGTTCTTCCTTCTCAAGGAGGTGGAATGATCCATTGCGATCTTAACATGTCAGAAAATATTAGGAGACCTGTACCTGTAAACAATGTAGGTGAAGTTTGGTACCGTGATGATTTAGGTTTATTAGGAAAATTATTTGGAACGATTGGTAATGGAATCTCGGGAAACGGGAAAATTGCAGCTTGTTCCTTTGGCCCACTTAATTTTATCGGGAATCCTTTAGACCCAAATGATAAACTCGTTATTTTCGATTATTATGGTAACCAAATATGGTCATCTGGTTGGTGGTTTGCACCTAATGTATCTGAACACGAATGGTCATTAAACCTCGCGGCATGTTCTTCTTCACCAATGATTGACATAAACAATCGTGTAGTTGCTTGTGATAATCAAAAAATAATATTAGTGAACGCCTCAAATTATGATAATGTTCAAGTTGAATGGATATCATATTTATCTGGAGGACTCCCTGTCTGTCCAAGCATAGTTGAAAACAAGTCAATCGTCTTACCCTGCAAAGATGGACCAATATATTTATTTGACGTAGAAACTGGTGCGAAACTTGCCGAGAAAAGACTTGGAATGAACATCACTATTAATCCCTATTGGGGAATCCCAGAGATGAGTATGAATGAGTATTTGGATATTCTCTGGAATTATACTTGGTACAGTATTTGTCCTTATCGATATAACAGTACAACTCAACTTATCGAATGGAACTTGTCGACACCATTTAAAATCATGCCCATAAAAAAAAATATATTTAAAGATGGAGATTTGTATTTCTGGACTAAAGATAATTATGTCACGGTAATACAAAGAGAAGGATTATTTAATTGGACGATTCTTGCCAATAATTCTATTGAAGGTGCTGGTCTTTATACAGGTGAGGGTTTCTTTTCTACCATCAACTCAGCATGTGTTAAAGGTAATAGAGTCTATGTAGCAACTGAATATATGAAACCGAGTATCTGGTCTAAAAACCATTCAATCGGAAGATTATATGCTATAGAAGTGAACCCAGACGCAGAAAATGAGTCCGACCGCTTAATGGAGTTATGGAATTATTCGTATTTTGGGAGAAGTCAGGCTACTCCAACTCTAATAAACGATACTATATATTTCGATGGATATAATGATACATGGACAGCACAATTGAGGGACCCACATATTTATGCAGTATATACAAATGGAACTGAGAAATGGAAGATTAGCTATCCAAATATAACTTGGTTTACTTTTACTACGGATCCACGAGGTGGTTTCTGGTATGAAGATGCTGATCAATGGCCATTCCGTCCGTTCAGTGGCGGAAATAAATTAGTGCATTTTCGAGAAGAAGATGGTAATATCACGGAAGTTCTTGTTATGAAAGAACTTCTTAATGACACAGGACCAAATTGGAATAAAGATGTTATCCCATCTTCGGATATGACCATATGTGGAAATGCTACAAATCCAATCATGTTAATATCTGCGAATCACCCACATTTCTATGAAGGCAAATGGGTTCTTGCAGTTAATCTTACCACCAATAAAACTATCTGGAAAGTACCAGTAAATCATTCGATTAATTTTAATTATGCGCCTGGTGGTTATACAATTTTAGTGGAAAATAATCAATCTCGGATATTATTTCCAACATTTCTTGGTGGTGTTATGGCAATTGGTACATTTCCAAACACTTCATTTCAAAATATCGGATATTCCCTCAAGGATTCATCCGAGGATTACAATATCTACGATGATACCGTCCAGGTTAACTATACAATAACATCAGTGATTCCCGACCGTGTTTTTATCAAGGCAATGCTTAAATCAGTAGAATATCCGATAATTTGTAGATATTTTACGGAAAAACATTATAATGTGACTCCTGCTGGTTTAACAGATAGCCTCAATATTACTCTTCCATCATGGGCACCCTCAGGTAGCTATCTTCTACAGGTCTTTTTGTATAATTCAAGTGGAGGAATAAAAGATATTGTAAATAATCTCTTGAATAAAGAATCCAAGAATAAAGAATATGCAAATGAGACATACGAAGCTGGCCCTTTCTCTATGTATCCATTAAATGATCCACCAGAAGTACCACAGCAACCATGGATCGCCGATGTGATCAACAATCATATGAATATATATGCAACCAACTCAACAGATCCTAATGAAGATAATATATGGTATCAATGGCGTTATGATTCAGGACTAGGGACCACCTACTACACTCGCTGGGTTATGGGGGGGCCGTATGAATCAGGGGAAAATTGCTTCCGACCAATTAGTTGGTGGTTCCCTGGTGAATACCAAGTTCAAGTACGGGCAAAAGACAACTTATTACAACCCGATGTCTTTTCCACCTGGTCTGAACCACTTAATGTCACTGTCACCGCAAATCAAGGGGCTCCAGTTCCATGGAATAACGAACTCCTAGGGCAATTCACCCAAACCCTTGTCACACCTGCACAACAAACAAGTTGCACTGGTTTAGCCGAAGGTGTTTATATACAGACACAAACAAGAGAATCACTCAACTGGAATTGGAGTTTCGGTGATGGCACCTATTCAGAAGAACAAAATGTCACCCATAACTATAGTGCAATTGGGACATATGTCGTCAACCTTACTCTTGAAAATGGACAAGGAGATTATTTTAATTGTACTATCAATATTTCAGTTGTCAATCTGAAATCAGATTTTAATATCATAGGTGGTCAGCCAGGAACAAATATATCCTACTCGGATATATCTAGTGGTGTAAATTCGATTGTCAACTGGACATGGGATTTCGGAGATGGAAATAACTCATATCAACAAAATCCCATACATGTCTATGCAACATCAGGAATCTATAATGTTTCGTTAACCATCAAAGATAATCAAAATAACACGCATCTCAGCACTCAAACATTGTATATTGAATCACTAAAACCTCAATATGTCTCAGTGGTTGACTATCCGGATCCAGTAGGATTTGGGCAAAATGTTACCATTGAAGTGAACATTTTTGATAATCTTAGCGGTATTAAAGCTGTCTACATCAATATCACGTATCCTGACAATGAAACAACAGGGAATTTCTCAATGGAGGCAAACATGAGTCACCCCTGCGATTATATCTATGTTTTTAAGGACATCTGGCAGACGGGGATATACAACTACAGCATCTGGGTGATTGATAATGCGAATAACACGAACTGCACCAGTGGATTCGACTTCACCGTCTCAGCTGAAGCGACTATCACAGTATGTACTACAAAAGACAATTACACTTCAAATGAATATATCAACCTCACTGACCCGCCAGGCACTCCGTTACCATCGCTCGGATATGAACTCTTAGACGATGAAACGGTTCTGCATCTCTGGAACCAATACGATAACTATTATTTCAACACCAGCAGCGGCATTCAACTGACGAACCACAAGGACGAGTACTGGTCCCATAACGTGTTGATGCTCGGGTATTACAATAACGAACAATGGAACCTGTTGTACCGGACGGATGAACTCACTGGATTTAACAGAGACATCGAGATCGACGAAAACTCTTATGTGAACGTGACATTATGGAAGGATCTTAGCTATGCTGGATACCCGTTCCGTCTTGCCATCCGATATAATCTCGGTATCAACGACTGTGACCTCACCGTCATCCCGTACATCAAGAACCTTGGTACGACTAGCATCCCTTATGTGCTCGGGTTCGGCTGGGAGCTCAAGGACATCCAAGTCAACATGACCACCGAGGGTGATTACATCATTGTAGATGGGGAGTCCTATTACCTGAACCAGACCCTGGATAACGTGTATACTGATATTGATGAGAGCGTGTTCTACCTTATGGATGACAGCACCGAAACGCAGACCCAGTCTTTGTATGTGCGCTGGGACCCAGATCGGACCTATAAACTGCAGGTGAAATCACGAGTGGGTCAGCAGAACGCACCGGTCACCTTGTTCATCCGGGTGGGAACGCTTGCCGCGGGTCAGCAGAAATTCACCCAGCTGCAATGGTATGATGCCAGTCAGGAGACCTATTATTTCGACGCATTTGATGCGAATGAGATCTGGGAGAATGACCCAGAATTAATGACTGACGAAACCGAAGAAACATTTGCATCAACTCGCACTGACACCACCATTGAGCTCTGTAACGGGAACACCTGTGAGGGGGACAATCTTGGAACGATCCAGAAAGTAGAACTGCGGGTGAATGGGTATTACGAAGGGGAGAACGGAGGAACTATCATCTTGCGACCGATCTTTGGAAAAACCGATGGTGAGAACTACACGTTTGTTACCCCAGAACGACCGGAATGGTCGCAATGGTTTGACATCACCAACGACGGCGGCCGAGGTGGCGGTGGATTACTCCAATGGTCCTGGTCTGAGGTAGATGACCTTGATTGCGATGTCGATGCATCTGTTGGGGCAGAAACGACTCTCTTCTGTTCCATGATTCAGCTTCGAGTCACCTACAATACTGCGCCATCCGTGTCAAATCCCTATCCGCCCCATGGAACCAATGGCATCACGCTACAGCCACGGTTAAATATCACGGTCTCAGATCCGAATGGTGACACGATGAACGTCACCTGGTATACGAACTCTACCCCAAGTCTGTTAACCTTGCGCCCCAACGCCAACGGCAGTATCACCGAGCTGCTGCGATATCCCACCTCTCAGAACGCGAACTATAAATGCGTCGATGATACGATTGTCAATGACAACGATTATGTGTACTGGAGCGGAACCAGCTGGAAGAAAGACAGCTACAATCTCGCGGATCACGGGAGCGTATCAGGTGTCATTCATGGTGTGACCGTCTATGCCCGGTGTAACCGGGGTGGATTCGGCCAATTTCCCAGTGTTCCAAACGAAGGAAAGATCGTCATCCGGTCAAGTGGCAGTTATTACTATGGAAACGAGTTTGCGCCAACATCCACGTTCACCTATTACAGTCATACCTGGGTGGTAAATCCTGCGACAGGCTATGCATGGAACTGGAGCGCGATCGATGCACTTCAGGCCGGCATTTCGTTCATCGGAAATGAAGGAGGTTCCTCCAAATGCAGCCAGGTGTATGTTGTGGTGAATTACACGAACCCGAACACATGGTATCAGTTCGGACAGAATAGCAGCATCAGCAACGGCGTATATCGCCAGCAACTCCTGAATGCGTCGGTGAATGGCCAGTGGTGGTACTGGAAGGTCAAAGCGGATGATGGCACCGCATCCACCTGGAGCAACGTGTACAAATTCTATACAGGGTATCAATCGAAGATCGAGAATACCGGTGAGACAAACATCAAAGGGTATTTGCTGATGCAGGTGCAATATTACAATGAGACAACGGAAAATTGGATTGTTGATAATGACACTGTGAATGAGACAACGCCCCGCATCATTAACAGCAGCTGTCAACTTGGCCTCGACACCATCTTCAATGGACCGGTGAGAGCATCTGACTTGACTTATGGGACAGGCACCTATCGAGTGTATGCTGCATTCCGCGATTCTGAGGGAAATATCCTTATAACAGATGATGAGGTGGAGCTGGTATCCTGGTGGCAGTTCAGTAAAATATAGAAAATCCTCTCTCGATAAAAATAACGGAAGTCAGGTTATTCTAATCTGACTATCTTCAATTTTATTCGATAACGTATGTTATATTATGATAATTTAATATTTAAATATGAAAATATATACTTTTATCAAGATAAATCAAAATAATTATAAACAAGTTTTTGATACACAAAACAATAAACAATTAAAATTACGTTATGAATATGTTGGCGGTGGTGAGAAATATGATAACAAAATTTCCTTATACTGATAGACGAATTGAAGAGAATTTTATCCCCAGTGATAAATGTCTTGCAGAATATGAAATGTTTCAAGATAAACCTAAAATTTCGAAAGAAAAAAAATCAAAAGTAAAAGTGGGTATCGGAAAAACAAAAGTCGGAAAAGTAATTATTGTTTATGAAAACAATGAGATAAAACATATGGAACCAATAGACGAAATGAGACTCTGTCCAGATATTTTTCTGAAGAAAATTCCAATGAAATATAACAATTCAAAGAAAAACCAAGATTAAATATTTTCATATGATTTGAGGAAATTCAGATGGTTTCTTTCGTGAATGATGAGTTTAATAATAATTTCGAAAATGTCATTTTTGACAAAGAAAATTATGATTTTAATGTTTTCATAAATTGCCCATTTGACAAAGGATATCTTCCAATTTTTCACGCGATTATTTTTACTGTGATGAGTAATGGTTTTTGTCCGGTCTGTGTTAAACTACCTTCAGGTAAAGTAAGGCTAGAAAAAATTTGCGAAGCAATTTGTGATTCTCGGTTGGGGATTCATGATATTTCGTGCGTAAAACTGGATTCAAAAACGAAACTCCCCAGATTTAATATGCCATTTGAATTGGGTTTATTCATCGGATGTTTAAAATTTGGGGGAGGAAAACATTCTCAGAAAGACATCATAGTAATGGATAAAGAAAAATATCGATATCATGAATTTCTATCAAATATTAATGGTTTAGATTGTAAAGCCCATAAAAATAAACCGGAAGAGGCAATAAAAATTGTCCATGAATGGCTTAGATTTAAACGTTTAGAGAAATCGATTACAGAGAAAAAAATTTCTAAATATTCCAGTATCTGTAAGGAGTATCAAGGTTCTCAGAGCATGTTATCTGCTTTTAATGAATTCGTAATAAAAATTCCTGAATATTGTCGAATAAATGGTTATGATTTTAAAGATTTGAAATACGTTGATTTTTGTAATTGTGTTTTACTTTATCATTCAGATTTAAAGGAAAGAAAAAAAGAACTCTCTGATATGGATATTATAATGAAAGATGAAATTAATGTTATTAATGCGCAGATGACAAAAATGATAGATCATAAAATGGAAGATGTTTCCTATGTTTATCCATTAAATGTTTTAAAAAATGATTGGAAAATGAATTTTTCCCCAAAAGAAATAATTGAAAATGAATCTATTGAACAATTGTTTGATAAATATGGTATTCGATTAAGAATAATAAATCAACTCGAGAATAATGTACCTTTTATCAGAGGATCTTTGGACTTTTATGAATCCTCTTTAATGAAGGTTGGTGAGATGGATCAAAAAGCGTATGAAATGATTGATCAGAAGTATAAAACATTTCGTAAAGATTTTTTAAACAATCTTGAAGAAAATAACCATGCAATTAAGGACTATTTTTCTAAGACTACGGAACATTCTAAAACAAAAGAAAATTGAAATTATCAAAATAATCTTAGTTTAAAAAGAATTTTTAGAAAGTCGTCTTTTAACAAGAAAAAGGCCGAACACCTTTTTCGAAAGCTGATATGATTAATGACAGGTTTATTGGTCATTATATATATGGATTAATCCTGAAACCTCCGATAGTAACAAATCAACATTCTTAGTCATCTGGCATCCTCAGCTCTTTTCTAAAAAATGAATCAAGACGCAAATCAACGACATCGACAATCCTGGAAAGGTAAAAATCATGTAATTTGGACAGAATTGATTGAGATTTCACAATGAGATGCTTGCACTGGTCATATACCTCCCGCACATGCGTTTTATCGTTATGGATAAGACCAGCCAGTTCTCCGGGTTTTTTTGTTTGCCACAACCGCTCGTACCCCAGACTAACATAGGAATAATGCCCCACGGAAAGATCCTCTTCCAGGTCTTTCCAGTCATCGATTATTTGAATCACTGCGCCGAAAAGGAAAAAAACCTCAAGGTAATCTTCCATAAGATCGGCTTTACCCTTGCTTTCCAGACTCAACATGAACGGTGTCAGGAGATGGGCAGCCTTGTAACCGCATTCTTCTGGTTTTTCAAAGCTGTAAGGACTATCCTTGCTGCGAACTGATTTTTCCCTGATTTCCGCATTTAGGAAAAGCGAGCGGATTCTGTGCAGAATCTTCACGTTGGTTGGGCAAATCCCGAACACATCAAGCATCTGGTATTCGTATTCAGCGATAAGAGCTTGGGATACTAAAACCTCTACAGGGGAAGAAACCTTTTCGTCCATATTGACATCCATGATCCCGTATCCGGCAATTCCGTAGACTGCCGCCCGCAGAATATCGCTGAATCTTTCCAGAAGGTTGTTCATTTTTTCTTCGTGCATCCAGATAACCAGGAAGGAAAAAATTGGGTATGCATCCTTGAAATATTCCGCTTTTTTCTGATAGCTTTTCCAGGTTGTAATGTCAAATCCCAGTCTGGTGCTGAAATCCCTCAGAATCTGCTGGGCGTTCTCATCCAGTCCACTGAAGGCTTCAATGAGCTCTGAACCGGTCTTTCTGTACTTAATCATTGACGAGAGCTTGTTTTTTGACAAGTAGGGGACCATTACAGCCTGCCAAAACGCTTCTTTGTCACGGTTGTAAACCTGAAGGATGGCTGGTGCAAACTTTTCAAAAGCCGTAGTTTTCATCATGTGATTTCTTTCCGGTCCCTTATAATCCGTTGCAATATTTCATAACAGTTATCAATATTTAAAAACCATTGAAAAATCTTGTCAATTGTTGTTTTAACCTTCTGTAAGTACTCGCTATGATTCAATAAATATCATATAATTACTGCTTGGAATAGCCTTTAATATTTTTAAATGATTAAAACATAATGATCTGCAACCAAAGAGGGTTTTGTTATGTCAAAAGAACTGCTGAAAATTATATCCAACCTTTCCAAGTATCACCGCGAACATGAGAAATATTATGGCCAGGCACCGCTGACAACGGCCATAAGTATTCAAAATGCATCAAAAACGCTGAAAACACTGGCGGACAAATGGATAAGCATCCAACAGACTGACAAGACCGAAGGAAATCCCTATTTAGGATGCGAGGACCTCAATGAAAAAGCCTCAATCCAGCATGACGGGCTTCTGTTCATGGAAGGTGAAAACGAGCCTTCTGAAATCATCCATCTAAAACGAAACCTGAATAATATCGCTGACGATTCCGAAAAGGCGGGCATATGGTTGTCAAAAGCAATGGAAAACTCCTGGGAATCAGCGGTCCAACTCATAAAAATCCCGACGATTGAAGACGTGCTGGGTGAGAGGCACAGGATAATAGCTAACGACTGGCAGGCAGCACAACTCAGCAGCCTGATGGCAAAATTAATCCAAAGGTCCCTTCTCATTTTGAATCAGATTGAGTTCAAACCGGGAGCCATTCGGAGCGACCTTTCAGCTTCCAAAAGATATCCTCAACTACTTTACTCATCGTCAGAATTGTTGGATAGGGCGGCGGACCTTGCCGGTGAATTTGCCCTGCTCGTCCATGATAATGAACGGCGATGGAGGGTATTCAGGGAAAGTGTAGAGAAGCTGAGAGCCACACTAAAGAAACAGGACGAAAAGACGTCATCCCTGCCCTGAAACATTTTGTGGAAAAAATAATTTTGCATCTACTAGCCGCATAGTTCCTTCAGGCAGAATTATATATTTATTTATGGAATGACAAATTTTATTTACCATGTCAGTAATCCGATTGTTGGTTTTATGGATAAAAGATTGAGTGATACGATTAATAGCGAGCTGAAAGAATTCATACAATTTAAATGGAAACCATCTGCTGACTTGCTGATAGCCATCGTGTCATATCTCATTTTGGTTGGTGTGCTATACGTTGCATTTCAGATAATAACAATGGAAAATGTCGGACCCAGTTTCATTCTTTACGGATTCGTTGCTATGCTTTTCTTGGGCATTATAACTCCGGCGGTTTATGTTGTTTTCGTCAAGAAGCAAGCCCTTTCGGAAATCGGTATATCAAAAAAATACTGGTTGTTGAGCATCATTCTTGGAATCGTTCTGGGCGTCATCACCTATTTTGGCACGCTGGCGACCATCGATTTGCCGCCATTCATGGAGTTGCTGCCTCTGGCATTCATGGCCGTTACCGTCGGATTATTTGAGGCAATATTTTTCCGGGGATGGATTCAACTCAGATTTGAGAACGCCTTTGGAGCGATACCTGCCATCCCAATCGGAGCTGCTTTTTATGCATTGTATCATGTCGGCTATGGGATGTCCGGTTCAGAAGTATTGTTTCTCTTTTTCCTGGGACTGACCTTTGCTATAGCATTCCGGGTCACCAAGAACGTGCTTGTCCTGTGGCCTTTTTACACATGGATTGGAGGGCTCTATACCAATATTACTGAAGGCCAGGTACTTCCGTTTGAAGCACTCTATGGTTTTGTTATAATTCTAATGTTTATGATAATAAGCATTGTGACAATCAGATACATCCAAAAACGTCGCAGAAACAATAATAAAGTTTATAAAGAAAATTAATTATGAACTAAATATGAGCAGGGGGAATGTTGCGTATACTTTGGGATTTTATTCTGCAATATCAGCCTTTGTATTATCCATACTTTACGACATAGCACAGCTCATGAATCTTCCTGGGAAAGTTCTTAGTGCGTGGGACCTTGTTTTTGTCACCCTGCCATCCTTGATGTTGTCGTTCGCAGTCGTTGTCATGGTGGTCTGTGTTCATCACATTTCGTCTCAGGAAAAAAAGGTTTGGAGCCACATCGGAATTGTATTCGCAACATTGTACACTTCACTTGTCAGCATCGCATATATCGTGGCGTTGTTGATAGTTGTCCCCAATATGATGGTTGGCGATTATGCGAGTGTGGCATATCTTGATCCGTTGAATAGAGAATCCTTCTTGCAGCCTGTTGATGCTTTAGGGTATGGATTCCTGAGCCTCTCATTTCTGTTTGCAGCCCAGATTTTTTCAGGTAAAAAACTGGAAAAATGGGTTCGTATCTCGTTCCTCGCACACGGCCTGTTAGCCCCGTTCATAGTCGCATCGTATTTGAATCCGGATTTGATTTATATCGGCGCGTTGTGGATAATCACCTTCCCGCTCTCAACAATGCTTCTTGCAATGTTATTCAGGAAAAAATTATCAGAAACTACGTGATATCGTCTTTCACACTGATAAATGAGCGTTACTGCATGTTGCAGGTAATGAAAAATGAAATTGAAAGGGAGATAAATATGGAACAAAAAAATATTATTACAATTTTAGTCTTTTGCATTGCAAGCGCGGCAATAATTACGACCATATTTGGAATATTTACCAATGAAGGCCCCGGGTCTTACGACTATGAGTCCATCCGCGGGGAAAACGTGGTTATCTATGGAAAAGGTATTTATCAGCACATGTCCGCTGAGGTGGTTATCCAGGGAATAGCTCAGGATTACGTAACACTCTTCATCGGCGTTCCTTTGCTGCTTTTGTCTCTGTATCTCGCAGTCAGGGGTTCATTGAAAGGCCGTATTCTTCTTGCAGGCACCCTTGGTTACTTCCTGGTTACCTATCTTTTTTATTTGGTCATGGCGATGTATAACCCGCTTTTCCTGTTATACGCCTTTCTGATGGGGGCTTCCTTCTTTGGTCTTGCGCTTATGATGCTATCATTTGACATTGATAAATTGCGTGCTGCTTTTACGAGTAAAACTCCTGTGAAATTCGCTGGAGGATTTTTGATATTCAATGCTTTTTCTATTGCTATTCTTTGGCTGAGCATTGTTATTCCGCCACTGATTGATGGAAGTATCTATCCGGTAGCCTTAGAACATTACACGACCCTTATCGTGCAGGGGTTTGATTTGGGATTGTTATTACCCCTTGCTGTCATATCAGGTGCTCTGCTGATTAAGAAAAACAGGTATGGTTATTTGCTCGGACCGGTATATTTCATTTTCCTAGCTCTTTTGATGACTGCACTCGTAGCGAAAATCGTTGCCATGGGAATGAATGGTTACAACATCATCCCAGTAATCTTTATCATTCCAACATTTAACCTGTTCGCAATCATATGCTCGATTCTCTTGTTGAAAAATTTGAAAACGAGTTAATATACATAGAGCTCTATGTGATGTTGTTCTGAATGAGTTGAAAGGGAATTTTTACTCGGGAAAATTACGATTTAAAGGAAGATTGCAGAGAGTGCATCTTTTAGAGGGTATTTATCAATTTATTGATTAAACCTGAAAATGTGGTATTTCTTTCCAACCTTTTCCAAAATATCCTTAACCATCTTTTCAACCTCTTCATCCGATACAATAAAGATAACAAACCGTCCCAGCTTTGCATTTTTTTCATAGTTCCTGACAATCTGTTCAGAGTGGGTTGCTGATGTTTCTACTTCAACTGCGATTTCCCTATTGTCTTTTTTCGCTAACATGTCCGGTTGTTCTCCCGGTCCACCCTGCTCAGGTATAACAGTGTTATATCCCTGTCCTTCCAGCCAATCCTTTGCCTTGAAAAGAAGGGCGCGGTGTAATTCGCCACCGGCCTTAGCACCGCTCCCGGATGAGACGCCAACCCCTATAGACTGCAAACCTTTTTCCGTTAGTTCCGTAAGGACTTTAGGCCGCCCACGCCCCTCCTTTTTTACGATCCGTTCAACCAATCCCATGCTCTGAGCCTTGTCCAGCAGTCCGCTAAGCTCCGTTCCTGAGATGGAAATTCGGTTAGCGACATTCGTCCTCGTTGTTTCCAACCCTTCATCCTTCAGGGCATAGACGTTTTTCAGCACGTCCAGCAGCTCTCCTTCTGCTTCTGGTTTAAAGGAAGGTTGCTGAGGGAGTATCGGGGCGGAAAAACGCTCTCTCATCCTCCCTAGCAACCGTTCAGTAAAAGAATGCATTTTGGCTGGAGGTTTGGGTGTATAAATTTCGAATGGAACCGCTGGTCGTTCCCCGAACCCGCTGCGGAGCTGTACGACAGCTCGACCATCCGGAAGCGATGTTAAAACCTGCATTAATCGGTTTTTATCCTCATATCCAAGCGAGTTCGCAACTATCCGCGCGTCATGCTCCGAGACCCGAAAAATCGTTTTCGTGGCTGTGTTCCCCAATACATCAGCCAGCAGCTTTTCAGGAACTTGTTTCGTATGCTGGTGGGCGAGCAACAAACCGATTCCATACTTTCGCCCCTCAGTCACGAGGTCGCCGAGCGTCTCAAGGTGTGCGAAATTCTGGAACTCGTCAATGGCTAGGAATAACGGAGAGCGATGCTCCCGTTCCCGCGAGACTACAGAGAGCCATAATTTTGTGACGAGCGCAGAGCCAATCAGCCCAGCATTCATCTCAGAGAGTTCACCTTTGGGTAGCCGCCAAACCACCAGCTTCGGTCCGAGCAGTTCCTCGACGTCAACGGTGGAAATCTTCTGGCAGAAAATCTTCCTCAGTATCTCGTTCCTGACGAATGGCTCAAGTTTGTTAATCACCGCGTCAGTCCTTCCCTTTGGCAGAGCGTCCAGTTCATCATAAAAATCCTCAAAATCCTCCTCGCTCATCTCCTGTTTGATAAGGTTCAGCATTTCCTCAAACGTGGGTGCATCATCTTTCTCATAGAGCGTACGGAGCGCATTCTGGAAGATGCGGTTCAGCGACGGCCCCCAATATTTCTCCCCGTACATTCTTTTCATGAAACCCACAATCTCACCAACCATCCGCTCAACCATCATGGATCTCTGTTCCCGGTCCTCGTATTTCGGGAGTTCAAATGGGTTCAGCGAGAAACCGACCTTCAACGGGTCAAAAAGTAAAACTTTGTCCAGATCTTCGGGATAGGCAGCTTCCACCAAATCAAGGGCAAGGTCACCATGTGGATCTATTACCCAGGTGCACAATCCCTGGCGGAAAGCATCAAGAACTTCGTTGATGATGAGCGTGCTTTTACCTGAACCCGTCGCACCAATCACATATTGATGGCGGAATAAGTCGTCTAGCGAGACAAAAACCTTGTTTGAACCATTGTTTGTTTTCGCTTCACCCAAACCTATTTTGATAGTTCGCTCAAACATTGAATCACCAAGGGGAGAGTGAGGGTTCTGCGTATCGGACACCGCAACTCTCCGCACCAACCGGAAGGTGCACGAACGAGGCGAGTTCAGGTACGCTTACCATGAAACCGGAAAATAGGGAGAATCGTCGTGCATTCATGCTCTTTAGCATCCGCCACGGGCTGTTTACCAAGACGTTAAATCTGGGAACGAACCTGCACCGCTCTGAATCGAATACAGAAAAGACCCGGGCAACGTGTTCCACGCTCTCCCTAGCCCTAAATGCATCACTAGAGATCCCGGCGATTAGGATTGCGCATCTCAAAAGCGGGATTCGCGCGCCTTTTTCGATTGCTTCTCCGTATTTCTGGGCGAGAACGACCATCTTCTTTTTCGGTATTCTCCTCATCCTCTCAAAAAGCACCTGAACGAAAGACTTCGTATCGCCCGCATTCATCGCCTCAAGCACGTGCCGCAGCGGGTCATAACGGAAATCCTCAGGGCAGCGCAGGTTCAACTCCGTGCCATGCAAAACAAGCGAACAGGTGGAAACGAACTCGCCTTCCTTTATCTCGGGTAAATTTGTTTTTGATAGGTAAACTTCGCACTGCGGATAGACCGAACGAAGCTGGCTTTTCAGCATTCCTTCAGCCGAACGGGCAGAGCTGAAGAAGTGAAACGTGAACAACTTGTCCTTCCATATCTCAAAGGAAGTCCGTCCCGAATAGTTCTGCGCCATGTAAAGGATCTTCTGCATCCCGATGACGGAGTCAAGGCCGGCCTGCGAAGGCGCGACGTCAAGGAGAACCCCGTCAGGAAACCCAAGGTTGGAAACGTCGCGAGCGGACAACTGATGAACGCCATAAAACCAATTGTTCAAAAAATCACCTTTTTACATAAGTGTGAGACTTGCCGATTTTGACAAGGAAACTGAATAGCAGCATTATCAACCCAAAGACAACGGAAGCTATCGCCGTCAGCAGGTCATTCCGCTGCATCGCCATCAGTACAACAACGATGAAGCCTGCAACCAGGACCAAACCAAGGACAAGCCTGGCAAGCCCGCGTATAGTTCCGCCTAGTATTATTCCGAAAACCAGCGCCCCGAAAACGTAAAGCATCCAGCCGTTCTCCGAGCCTACGATAGCTCCAGCGCTGGGCAGTATGTCCGTCACATTCAGGTCAAACGGAATAGCCATAGACATCGGAATTAGATTGTCAGAAAAACGGGAATAAGGAGAACACAGTGTGGATTGCAGATTTTAAGATATGGCAACAAAGTGACCAAATTTACTGGAGAAAATTCAAGAAATTTCATCGTCAATAAAACCATAAGGTGGTTGGTCAGCTCGTCCAGAATAATAAACTACTATATTTTCTTCCATAAACGCTGGGGGGTGATTATCAACAACAATAAATTGACTTTCATCTAGATTTATCAATTCTTTTAATAGGTCATAAATACCTTTTACAATGGATTCATCTCTAAATTCCATATCTCTTTTACTAGCTCCAAGTCCTATTCCTCGTTGTAATCCATCTAACATAAGAAAACCGGGATGAGATTTATTCCTTAGAATGGCTTCTTTATATATTGAAGCTATCCAGCAGATGGATGCTAAATTAATTGCTCCTTCGCTTGATAATTTATCATATTTAATGCCTCGTATAAACGGAATCAATCTATCGTCAATATAAGCGTTTGATAATTTTGGAAATTTCACTTTTTCTAACAGTTCCAAATAAGTTTCACTTAAAGAATTCATCATTTCTTTTTGATCTGGAGATTTAGCTCGCTCTTCTTCGAGAGTCTTTTCAAGTTCTCTCAATTTCAGCTCTGATTTCAGAGATTCTTCTTTTTCTTTCTCAATATCATTTCTGACTTTTATATATTTATTAACATGACTGATTTCATTCTGATTCCTGCTGATGATTGAGATAAGTTCCTCACGTTCTGTGAGAAAGGGTGAAACAAATCTTCTTAAAGTATCATCCAATTTTTTACTGGCATCCGATAAATCATTCAATATTTTTCTTTCTTGTTTTGCATTATCCTTTAGTTTTATTTCGATTTCCTCGGCATAGGAATTCAATTCTCGTAATTTTCTTTCGATTATTCTTATCTCCTTTGATACATCAATATTTACGCCTTCACTCTCTGGTAATTTGCTACCGCATAAACAACAGCAATTATTTACAACATCCTTTTTTATTTGATTAAAGCAGATAGGACAAATAGAAATACATAAGGGGTCAACTATTTGTTTAGCTTCTGTTAGAAAATGTAACTTTGATATATCTTCTGAATATTGCCCTCTCAATGGAATTAATCTCTGGAGAGTTTTTTCATAATATCTTTTTTCCAATCTGCTTTTTTGAAGATTAGCTTCAAAATTCAGAACTTCTTCTCGGAGTTCTTTGGCCAATTGCGATTTTCCGGTAATTTTCTCATTTATATCTTTTAATTTTATCTCACTGTCATTAATCTCCACATCCAGTTTCTCTATCTTTTTTTTAAGTTCATCCTGTTCCGGTACTCCTTCCGACTTGGCAAATTCCATCAATATTTTTATTTCATGATTTTTATCTTGAATTTCTTCTTGTAAATTTTGAATTTCAGAACATAGAAGAGCTATTTTATTGGAATACAATCCGAAAAGAACATCAAACACTTGTCTAAGTTTTATTGACTTCATATGATTGTTTTCGAATAATAAACTGTTTTCACCAATTCTTGTTTTTTTTAGATAGCATAACCCCAATAGATCTCTAAAACTCATAATATCGACATCAGTCGAGTCTTTTGTTGGCGCTTCTTTTAATGGGATGTTCCAAAGTTCTATTTTTCTAAGGATAAAACTACTTATTGATTCTCGTTCTTTTTTCTGTACAGAACTAACTTCTATGGATTCATGATTTTTGTTTAAATCTTCTATTTTACAGAGATGTATATAAGCTTCTTGTCTTGTTGAAAATAACTGCCGCTCTATTGTAAAAATATCTCCTTTTATATCAATTTCCAATAAGGCGACGCGACCGTTTTTTGAGATTTCAGGATACTGTGGCGATTCTTTAGCCCCAAAACAATAGTCTATTAAATTTAGAATCGAACTTTTTCCGGTTGAGATTTCCCCTGCAATAATACTTAAGTCTCTTCTAAATCTAACAAAATAATCTTTTTTTGTTCCTTTTACTCTTAGCTCATTAATGACTATCATTCCCATAATTATCACTTGACATATCATATAAATCTACTTGGAATGATTTTGCTTCTAACCATTCACTAGCTTCGCCCCACAATTTTTCATCGGAATATTTCTTAAATCTGTTAATAATCAAAGATGCCCCCTTTCTGTAAGTAATCGCATACATCGAATTCATTTTGCTGGTGGCTTCGAGACCGGTTATAGTAATTTTGTAAAATATTTTACCTTCTGAGTTGTATATTTCTATAAGATTCTTAGATAAAAGCAATGATAGGTATTGTTTTAATAATGAACGTTTGGTTCTAAACCTTTGTGATGAACTAATATACCCCAATGTATGTGTTTTAAATCCGGCAATTTCAAGATCTATCCATAAAGGATCATCCTCTTTTATTGCCAGAAAGGGATTTGCAGAAAAAAAATCATAGTAACTAATTCTTTCCAAATCAATTCCTTTTTTTATTTTATTTTTTTCCAGCATTTCAAATAAAAGTAATATTCTTGAGGAATTAAATAAAACGACGTCCTCTGGAGTAAAAAATAGTTGTTCTTTCCAATTTAATTCGTTAGACTTTGAATCAATCATTTTCTTTTCCCAATTCTCTAAAATTTGGTATCCAACCTATTTCACAAATATCAGCCAATTGCTGCATGAAACCCTGCTTATGAACAAATGAAGCAAATAATTTTGGAGATTTTAAAATATTACTATCACTTTGTTCGATAGCTTTTAACATTTCTGAATATACCTTAGGTACTTCTTTTACGGGATCGCTACTATTTAGTGCCATGTTGAAACGTGATTCCCACATAGAACGAATTTTTTCATATAAACTGTTTAATTCAGCTTTTTCTTTTTCATCATTTTTGTCGGTAATCTCAGCTTTTATTAGCTCGGCATTAAAAAATTGTGTTCTTGCGGATATTGTCTCAGTAAATCCTGCGGCAAGTATTTTTTTAATAAATAAAGCTTTATCATACAGTTTTTGGTCAGGTAATTCTTGTATGTCTCTTTCAATCTCTCCTTTAAGACATTGCAGATAATATTTTAACATTGAAGGATTGTCACCAAAGAAACCTGAGCGAACAATTTCTGCATCCGGACTTAATAACATCTGTTCGATTTCGGTTTCATCCATCAATTGAATTTTTATTTGAGTTTCGTTAGATTTTTCTTTGGACCATTGTTCCCACCATTTTTTTTCTTTGGCTGATAACAAACAAGGAATACACAAAGTCCATACACGAATTTCAAAATTTTCTAGTTTTGCTTTTTTTATTACCTGTTCAAAAGAATTTCTTATTTGATCTTTTTGCGATTTACCGATACCTTCTACAAAATATTTTACTTGCCAAATCATGGTATTCCCAGTTGTGAAATCTCCTTTTATAACATCAATTCCCCAATCGCCCGGTGCTGGACGAATTCCTGTGACATCTCCATGTTTGATTTTCAAAAGATGTCTAATCATTCTTTCAAAAAGTGGTCTCGCACCTTCTTTACCCCCCGGTTCGTTTTCGAGCGTTCTAAGATTAATCATATCATACCGTCTTTTAAGAATTATTTAATGCTCTATTTAAACTTTCTACGTTATTTTTTGATGTGTTATTAAATAGTTTATGCAATCTGCTCTCTCTTAAGGACTGTATTTTTTAATTCATCAATTTATAATCATGCCTATCTTACAAAAATGCCCGACCTGCGGCTCGTTTGCCTTCGTCCAGCTAGACGGAAACTTCAAGTGTGAAAACGGCCATATCTTCAAACTAACCAAGCAAGAAAAGACTGGTGACGGCGAGGTCTGGGAACACATGCCCCCATGGACGAGAAAGCTTAGGGAAACAAGCAGGAGATTACAAAACTAAACTTCTCCAACGAAATCGGTTTAAAAGTTAAACTTAGATTCTCGCCGAGGTTGATTTCTTAAACTTTTACCCCTGAAAGCTTTGCAACCCACTCCCTGCAGATATTAATCTTTGTGAAACCTCAGAATAAAATGTACCGCGACTTCTTTTTTCTATGAACGGGAGGGGGTTGGAATGGAAGGTATGCTGGAAGATCCGGTATTCAGGCACCGCGAGGTTCTCACCCCGGACTATATCCCTAACTACTTCCCTAACAGGATGAACCAGATCAAAACCATCTCCCAGCTCGTCTATGAATTCCTGCAGGGCAACGCCACGCACATATTCATCCATGGACCGCCTGGTACGGGAAAGACAGCCTCAGTAAAGTTCATTTTCAAGAACCTCAGGGAGGAAGCGCTGGCCTGCTACGTGAACTGCTTCAACAAGAACACGAGAATGGCAGTCCTGCACTCCATGTTCCTGGATTTCTTCAAACAGAAGAGACCAACGCACATGATGCCCTCGCGGAGGGGGATAGCCTACGACGAGCTGCTAGGTTCTTTCTGCGAAGAGCTTAGGAAAGCGAAAACCAAGATAGTCGTGTGCCTGGACGAAGTGGACCATTTCGAAGAAAACGACCTGATATACGACCTTATCCGGGCAGGATCGGATGGGGTTCACGTTCAGATAATATCTATATCAAACGACCCATTGGTCTTCAAAAACCTTGACCCGAGGGTGAAGAGCTCGCTTTTCCCGATTGAAGAGATGGCTTTCAATCCATATACGAAAAAAGAGATGGCCGAGATAATCAGAGAAAGGGTGGATGCGGCCTTCAGGGAGGACGTGGTGACCAAGGATGCGGTTGACTACCTCGCAGAATTCACGGCCGAGCATAAAGGCGACGTGAGGATAGCCCGCGAGACCCTACTTAGAGCTGGGAATCTGGCCAGAAAATCTGGAGAGAAAGTAGAGTTCCACCACATCAAAGAGATTCTTGAGAAAACCCAGTATTCAAGTTCCGTTGTTGTGCTATCCAAACTTTCCGAAAAGGAGCGGTTCATCCTGAAGCTAATCCCAGACCAGGGAATCAACTTCCCACAGCTTTACGATTTCTACCAAACAACGAACGGCCATCTAGGCGACCGCATGTTCCGCAATTACGTAGAAAAGTTCGCAAGGCTCAAGCTGATAAACATGGAACGGAAAGGAAACGGCGGTGCATACTTCATCACACTGAACACACCGAAAGAGGTTTTGTTTGAAATGCGTTAAGAGCAATTATTATTTTTCTTTAAGAGATTCTTTTATGCTGTCATTTAATTTTTTAATTACGTCTTTACGAAGTGGCAGATCTATGCTTATGATATTTTCTTCCTTAACTTTGCCTTTCATTTGTCTTCGTTTGATAATTTTTATTGTACTTGGTCGTTTATGTTTCTCTTTCTCCAGAGATTTTAACATAGCGACAATCAATTCGATTATGGATTTTGTAAGGAGGATTGAAGCCGTTCCTAATCCGAGGTAAGCAACAACTTCCGGGCCGCTTTCATGACATTCCAAAACAAATTTTTCATTGTTTATATTTATTAAAACATCCCCTTCATCCTTGAGTGGCCCATAAGGATAAATAAACTTATTGACAAAAGCCCATGTTTCTGGCCAGCAATGAAAACAACAACATCTTTTAGGATCAGGTTCAACTTTGATAGAAATATAATTGTCATAATCAGCAGGGGTACCAATCAATTTTATTGCTCTATCAAAGCTATTTTTTAAGCTCATTGTCAAGCCACTGTAGATACTTTTTACTTCCTGCTACGATAGGTATCGCAATGATTTCTGGTGTTTCATATGGATGCATTTCTTTAATAGCTTTCTCAAGTTCGTCATAAAGTTTTTTCTTACTTTTTATGAAACATATCCATTCTTCGGATGTTTCTATGTCATCCTTCCACCAGTAAGTACTTTTTATTGGACCAATTATTTGAATGCAACCGGCCAATCTTTTTTCTACTAATGTTTTTGCTATTTTTTCTGCGTCTTCTTTTTTTTCAGTAGTTGTAAAAACCTGAATATATTCGTCCATTATGATATCACTCCTTGTTTGTTACTTAATCCTTCTTTAACTGTTAAAAGTTTTTGCATTTTTTTAATTGCAAAATTCTTATCCTTTGCTACCTGACTTTCGCAGCTGATAGTTAATTTCTTGATTAGAACCTATTTCGCACTTCACACTTTTTGCTCTTTTTCAGCCAATAAATTGGTTGAAAAACCCTTCATTCAAGGTCCTTTTCATAGAAAATAAAGGTTATTGATCCAATAAAAATAGGGAAACATACCTTTTTTCACTCCGTTTTTATCAATAATGATCGCAAGTGCGAAATTGTTCAGACTTTGCATGATTAATTTTTTTTGAGATACGACCTAATGATTCTTGCTTAAAACGGAACATGCTGATTACAAACTAAGCTAAGAATATAATGAGTATAGAACCACCTATTCTCCCCTGTTTCTACACTCTTGTTAATCATAGATGTATCTAACTTTTCATTGCTGATAATTAGCTTCCTAACATAGCCTTTTTCACGGTAAAAACGAGTGCTTCATGAAGTGCGAAATTTTTTAATTGAGATACGTGCAAAAAATTTTTCTTTACCTGCGATTGATAGTGAGAACGCCCGAGCGATTGCTTTATCTGGAAAGAGTCCAGCAAGTGCGAAACTCAGGATAAAATACAAACTGCTGAAGGCACTTAACTTTTATTCAAGTGCGAAACTCAGGTTGCTATTACTCCAAAGCCCCATGTAAATTCAGAATCGTAGTTACACCCCACCCATTTCCCTATCATGAATTCACCAACCCGATTAAGTAAAAAATATAAAGTACCTTTGGAAATAACGTTTGATTCTCGGGAGATATAATATCCTAGCAGGTGCTCATTATCAGTTTGCATTTACTCATCCATAAGAATCCACCTAATTTATTTTCAGGACTTTTCTCCCTATTTTCTATCTTAATCTTATCTCCTCTTTGTTTAATTTTTAATACTTCTGTATTTATAACTTGTTTTCCTTCTACAGTAGTTTGCCAAACTGCATACCAATCATCTGCTGAAAGATTTATTTTTCCTGTTGTCTTAACTGAACTGCTTTTCTCTTTAAGATAATCAATGAAAATTTTGGTTACTTCATAACCAATAGCATATAATATCGCTCCAAGTAATATTAATCCACCGTATTGAAGCCATTCGTACATATTTTTCCTCCTCAAAATAATAGATTAATTTTTCAATTATACAACAGACTCTATTATTTTATCTTTTGTTCCGTTTTGCACCCTACTCTCTGATTCCCCATTTCAGGCCGCCCGTGCAACTCGTTATGAGGTGATTTTTTGACTGAGTACGTTCTGAAGTGCGAATGCGGCACGAAATACCTTTTCGAGGGAAAGAAGGAAGACCTGGAAAAGTTCATGGAGACGCCCATCTGGCTGTGCGAAGCCGGCAGGCACGCAGAGCTGGGGAACAAGGGCGACTACCTGAAAATCGTGGAGGAGCGGGAACAGCCCAGCAAACGGATCCCGGTGGAACCGAAAAAGGAGGACGAGTTCACGGTCCCAGAACTTCAGGAGAAGTTCGGCACGAGCCTCGGGCATACAGGTTTCGGGATCTTCAAGGACCCGGAAGGCAACACGTGGGATTACAGGCTCGGGGAGAAAGGGGAACGGCTATACTCGAAAATCGGGTGATTTGATCCCCGCCACCGCACCCGAGAATCTAAATGATATAGCATAACTATTCGAACCCAGTATGGAAGATTTTGCTTGAAAAAAATATACTACAGGGTTTAAATTTCTTCAGCAACAAAATAATTGCATGGGAGGTGGACAACGAAAACTCGGACAAGAAGATATATTATTTCTCGAACACGTCTACTGGCAACTTTCAGAAGTCTGGGGACTATCAAAATGCAAATCACTGATGACGATGCAAGAAGACTTCGGAATATCAAGAAAAACCGCAGACCGCTATCTGTTCCTCTACCCATTCCCGGAGAAACACCAGGAAGCCCGCGTTCACAAGAACCAAAAATACGAGAATATGAAAAACACGGACCCAGAAAAATACGGGAAAATAAGAAAAGACGACAAGTTACGTTACCAGCGAAGAATGGAAACCCTGGGCAAGGACCCCATTAAGAAAACGAAATACCGGGAAAAGAAGAACGAAATCTCCCAGCGATACAGGGAAAACCTCAAGAACGACCCGGTCGCACAACTGCTTTACCGATTGCGGATGAGGGACGCCCAGGAGAAACACCTAGAAAAAATCAAAAACGACCCGGCAAAACTCGAAGACCACGTGAACAAAGAACGCGAGCGAGACAGGGAACGGAGGGCAGAAATCAGAAGAAATCCGGAAGAACTGCGGGAATATCGGGAATACAAAACGAAGATACAAAGGCGGTATTACCGGAGAAAAAAGAAAAACATCGAGAATTTGCACAGAAAGCTGCGGAACGCAAACCATGAAATAATCACCCCAAAGGATTTTTCAAAAGCGGTGGCGAACAAACTGGAAAACGATTACTTCAAGGATTTCTTGAAATCAGCAAACGAAATCATGGACTTTTTCGGGTTCGATGACAGGATAACAGACAACTCACTGAACTATAAAGAGAGGAAACTGCTGTATTTCATCGAAAAGGAGACCGGGCTCGTTAAAACCGAGCGGGAAGAAAAGAACCTGGGGGAATTAGGTGACTATATTTACTCTCAGAGAATCTGGAAAAGCAACTTCTGGTCATTGCAGAAATACGAAATACTTCGAAACGCTATGGAATACGAAAAAAGCATGCTTGCAAAAACAAAAAAAGAGACAAAAGAGGAAAAGTACGTTGTCTACGATTCAAACGATATCTGGACACGAAACTGAAAAAAATAAAACACTATTTTAAAAAAAAGAAAGAATCAGGCCATGAAAAGCCTGATAGACGCTAAAGAGGCAATCACTTCGGCGTTACGTTTTACTGAACTGCCACGAATCTACAAGTTCAACGTCATCATTTGTCCTCAGGATGTTGCCATCAGGGTCCCTGAACGCGGTATAAACACGATACGTGACACCAGTCCCATGCGTCAGATCCGAAGCCCGTACCAAGCCATTGAAGATCGTGTCAAGCGCAAGCTGGTTGCCGCTCGTGACGGTCCGGGGGGATGTTTCATTGATGGTATCATCTTCCACGAGCCATAATCCCTGCGAAGAATTGTAATACTGCACCTGGATCAACAGGTATCCCGTGATGTCCGTAGACCCGGTGTTCTTGATCTTCGACTGGTCTCGATATGTGATATACAGCTTTGGCATGTACTGCGGAGCACCATTCCGAGAATACACAATGACGTATTCCGCTGTAGTTGGTGCCGTACCGCTGATGTCTTTGCTGCTTCGCAGACAGAATTTCGTCATCCCTTCCTTCTGCAGCCAACTGTAGTTCGTGAGCGGAATGCTGTTCCGTCCGTTGACGAAACTGGACGTATTCAATCCACCGCCGTTCCCTGAATAATAGCTTTTATAGTAATCGGCTGACACCAGGGGAATGTGCGGGTACGTTGGCTGTCCGTTCTGAACGGTGATGGTGAAGTCATTTGTCGAATAATCGCTGTGCTTATACAGCGAAATATACGCATCAGTTACATAGGCGTTCTCCGGGAGGCTGGAGGTATTGAACATGAGGTACCCCCGGTAGATATGGTAGGTGGGATTCGGGAAGCTTAAAAACTTGCTCTGCCCGATGTAAATGGTCGTACTTGAGCTTGACACCGTGCCTGCGGGTGCGCTCTGGACGGTCGTATAGCTGGTGCTGTAATTGGAGATATCCCCGTCGTCAGTAAGCGAACCGATCTGAAGCTGTTGAATCGTCGGATCGATGACCACAGGGAACGTCATCGCATTTAAATCGGAGACATTCAACCCGGAGAGCAGATAGGTATTCCCATTCAGATGGATGATGCGATAGATTAGTTTCTCTCGCATGGATTCATTGTTTAGCTCAAAGGCTTCACCAAGCGGCAAAGCGCATTTGAACTGACCTAGCAGGTCCTTGAATTCCACTCCAATATCGGAAATCGTGACGTTTCCATCAAGCAAACCTGAATCATTGTAAATGTTAAGGTTCTGGTAGTCGAGCTTGGTGATGAACACCAGATAGGAACTGGCATTATTCAAACCATATTGTGATGGCGGGTGGCTCTGCAACACAGTCTTTGTGGTGTTGCTTAGTGTGATCTCTTCTTTCAGACCAGTGTTTCCATAGCTCCAGGTGACATCCGTTCCGGTGAACACATCAGGGTAGGTGACGGAATAATCGCTAACCTGCCCTTGGCTGCTCTGCACGTTCTGGAGGTACTGGTATGCCCAGTTGCTCTGCGGATCGACGTAGCCGACACCAACAAGCTTGCTCCTGATAACATGGATGGTTGGATCGTCCGACCGGTCGAATGCATAGGCAACCGGCCATTCCTGTTGCGCATTGGACTTGAAATAAACGCCGAACAATCCACGATCATTTCCCTGTCGATATCCATAGACATACGCGGGGTGATTGGATGCGAGCTGAGTAAGGGTGTTGTTGATCGGTGTCCAGGTGTTGGTATCGTTTTGGTAGTTTATTGGTCCGGCAGAGACCTCCAGGATATTCTGCCCGGTATCCGCATTGTAATATTCATCCCAGGTTAGTCCACGATCAACTAGGGTATAGTTCTCAGGTGGGTTCGGCGGATCAGTGATGTTGATGTATTCCGTTCCGCTATAACTATTCTTCAGGGTGGCGATGCTAATCGATGCATCCGCGGAAACATGGAAATGATGTCCGCTGCTGCTGTTGCTGTTATAGGAATCATCCATCGCCCAGATGGTATAATTGTACTGCCCCGTCAACCAAGTGTCTGTAAACACGTATTCGTATAAGGAGTCACCACTGCATTCCATGGTGTAATTCCCAGTGGATTCATCCGGATAAGTGACCTCGACCTTCACAAGACTAATGTTGCTGCCATTGTCAGTGACCCCGGCCTGGATGGTTACGTTGTATCCAAAGCCAACCGTATGGGGCGTCGCAGAAACATTGGTGATAACGGGCAGCGTCGAATCCTGAGTGAAATTGCACCATCCGTAGGGTTTCATCACCGGATAAGTGTCGTTTCTTTTAATGCCGCTTGAATTGATTTCGTATGGGGTGTCACCAATACCATCCTCGTCATCGTCCACTCCGGCGTAATCGCTCCAGAAGTTCCCCTCACCATCACCGGTCTTCGTAAGAGTTTTATTCCCGTCCTTACTCCAGAGATTTTCTGCTCCTTTTGCACCGTTAGCATCCCAGGTCTGGTTCGTTGAACCGTTTCCATTTACGAAGAAATCATTGTAATACACATGGTTAAACTGCGTATCGGTCGGCATGTAGACTGCGAATTCAGCGTTCCCACCAAAGTGATTTTGAGCGAGCAGATTCTCCGGGGAGTTATCGAAGGTAATTCCGATGGGATTCCAGGAGATCTTGCAATGCTCGATCTTGTTCCAGGTGGAATCAACCAGATACATTCCTTTATCGGCCATATCATGGACAGAGCAAGTTGAAATGGTGTTATTCTCCGAGTTATCCAGATAAATTCCTTTCGTTGTTCCTGAGATACCACTACTGGAGCATGGGGTTCCATCAATGTCACAACCCAGAATGAAATTATGATCAGAATCTTCCAGTTTGATTCCACACAGGGTATTGGTGAACAGGCAGTCCGTTGGGTAAGGGTTTATAATGGATGGTGATCCGATGAAGTTATATGAGGAATCTGAGACGTATACCCCGTAATCTCCCTGGGAGATCACACATTTCCGCATGACATTATACTGTGAGTCATTCGTGATTTTCACATCATACGTATTCCCCTGGATGGTGCAATTCTCAATCAGGCAGCCGCTTGACTGATTCACAAGGATCCCAATAGTGCCGCTACCGAGAATATTGCAGTTAGTAATCGTGACATTGCTAGAATGGTTTTCATCGGATTTCACACTGACATCCATTCGTATGGTTCCACTACTGATGTTGAATCCATCGATTGTGACGTTATGGTATCGGATTTTTACCCCAGGGTTTCCGCTGTTGATTCGAACATTCTCTCGGCTTTCTCCATACAGTGAGACTGATTTGGCGATCTCTATGGAGGCGTAGCTTCCGTTGAATATGTAAATGATTCCCCCGTTTTCCACATCGCTTAGACCTTCTGTGATCGTGTCCCATTCGTGTGCATCCGGGTCATCGCGGAAATCATCGTCCACTAGAGCATCCGCGATGACAAGACAATCGGTCATCGTGCTCGTGTTCGTCGCGCCATCGTCATCAATTGTCGTTAGGGTGATCGTGTAAACACCGCTCTGAGAATAGGAATGGACTGGGTTCTCCTCGTAGGAGCAACACCCATCACCAAAGTCCCACATGTAGTTCTCTATGGTGCCGTCCTCGTCATAGGATGTTGATGTGAAGCTCAGGTCCGTTTCAACACACACGGCACTCGCATCCATCGTGAATGAAGTATATGGCACACTATTTGGGACCACGATAGTATTGGACCAGCTATCGTTGAAACCATTGGTGTCCCAAACTGTCAGCGTCACATCATAGTTCTTACTTTCTATATATCTATGAGATGGGTTCTGTTCATATGAATGTGTACCATCATCGAAATTCCAGTACCACTCGTCGATATCTGCTCCTGGCGACGCCATTGATGTGTCGGTGAAATCAACGCGATGATTTATGAGACCATTAAGTTCATAATCAAAATTTGCTATCGGTTTTCCATAGGGTGAAAGATTGATGAGTTGATGGTTTTCGTCATCGAGGTTCATCCTATCATCAAAGATTCGCAGGGAAACATTGTAGGTATCGTTCGTCATGTTTGGATAAAGTGTAACACTGAGACAACCGCTTGTGTTTATTCCTTTATAGATGGTGAAACTTGTTTCGTTTTCGTCGGATACTGGTTGTCCTGTTGAAGTGTTATATATACGGGCTTTGACTGTTGCCCATGATGTTAAATTTGTTGTAACGTTGAACGATATGTTTACAGAATCATTCCAGACATCACCACATAGATCAAAAGATGAGTAATCAGAATTTACAAATTCGTTTTTTGCTGGTTCTAAAATTAGGTATTTAGTGATGTTAAGCACCATTTCTGCGGTACAATTTAAATCATCTGTGTCAATATGGTCAAGCACATCACCGAATTCAAAATTTCCGCCACTTCTATGTCTTACGATATCTCGTAGATTTGGTTTTCCGACGGTTATAAATTGGATAGCTGTTTTAGATTTAAACTGCCCAAACCATTGATTATTAAAAGAATCATCGAAATAACAGATGTAGAAAGGCTTTGCATCATCAGCTATTGTATAGTCTTTACCATCTTCTTTAACTACAAATAAATTATATCCTGTGATATTATCATAAGAAGTACGACTCGTGATATTTGATATAGTTACATTTAAAATATCATTGGATGTTATAATATCCAACTCAGAATCTGGAGAATCGTAGGCAAAAAAATCCAAATTAATCATATATGAAATATTTTCATTCACAGGGTAATTCGATTGATTGAATACGTAACTAGATGATCCTCTGAAAATACGTTCTTCTCCCGCCCATGAAGCAAAGATGACATCATATTCTGGAGTAATATCACTCTCGTTTAACCATCTCAATATACCTAGCATGGTTGCAACACCAACAGAATTATCCGCAGAACCTTGACCCGGGAAATAATCATGGTGCCCACCGCTGATCAAAATCGACTTGCTATGGTTTTTCCCAGGAACTTTACATATAACATTATAACTTTCGATGTTCTCATTCTTTTTTTCAGTGATGTTGAATTTTGCTTTAAGGCTGGTATCGTTTGCCTCCCACCCCCAAAGATTCTCCGATTTACTTTCATTTATATGTATTGTTCTGTTAACAAAGAAAACAGGGTTTGACACGTAAAATGACAACATAGACTCAAGAGTGTACGGTTTCCCTGATGCTGACTTCATATAATGCGTATTATCAAAAATCGTTTTATTGCAAAAGATAAAACCGACATAAGGAGAACAAGGATAAGGAATGAGACAATAAATAAATAGATTATCGTGAGGATAATCGCTGGTCTCTTCAACCAATCCGATTTTTCTCTCACTATAACATCGATTAAAAACATAAACATTGCACGAGCCAGAGATTTGTAAGGAATCATTCTCGTTTTCGGGGAAAGATAATATTACAGTTGCATTATTCATTAAATAATTTTTAATTTTCACGCCATCTTCAGGTGATATTGCCAAACCAAATGAATCAATGGAGAGATTTCTTATGTATGATGGATTTGTACTTGACATTAAAAAACCGGAGCCATTTGAGTCAGCCACCCTACTGACTTTTGGTTCGTAAGTATCTTCACTTTCATTGGTAAAAAATTCAAGAAAATGCATTTTTCCTATCGTTTCATTTTCTGTTACTGTTGAATAATCATCTATGAGTGCAATTCCAGCATTGAAATTATCATATGCCGTATAGGTATTTCCTAAAATGGTGTAAAAAATTTCAAACTGATCAGATATTAAATCTTTAAAATTACTTATATCCACGGGTTCTATATCACAAAAGCCACTTGAATTTACATCCGTCCAGGTATCTTTCCATATCAATCTTGGCATAGGAGATGTTTCATTATCCGGAATAGTAATCGTTATCGTAGAGTTATTTAACTGCAAACAATAATCAGCGATTTCAATAATATCATTTGCGCGATGCTGTACTTTTTCATCCTCTTTGGATCCATCATAACTATTATTTCCCACACGATCAAGATATATAGTTGCACTTAGGTTTTTAGAATAAAGTTCCATCCATTCTTTAATTTGATAAGCCGCTTCTCGTTCACCATTTGTTCCAAAATCTCGTCCTTGCCACAGTTGATATGTTTTAATTTGCTTTACAATCAATGAAAGATTTTCGACAATCTCATTTATCCAATGAAAGTTTAAGGTTTTTTCTTGAATTCCATCAGATGCTTTCGCCTGTTTGATATACAATGGTACTATCATTGATGATGTCACAATCAGCAGCGTTACAAAAACTACAACAGTTTTTTTTATAGGACATTCCTCCGAAAAAAAGAATAAAAATTCTATTTATATGACTTACGATTTTTTTCATACATTTGCCTTCCGTTTATATGATTTATATACTAAAAAACACAATACTTATATACAACTATTTTTATTATCTTTTCTTATTGTGATTGCTATGTGGAGGAATGTACATAAAGCAAAGCTGATTGTTATAACTTTCGTTTTTACATTAATTCTTTCACAATTCGTTTTTGGATTATGGAATCCAACGTTATCGGCAACAATCACAAAATCCGAAAATATTTTAACAGAGAAATCTAGTTTGAGTAACGATGATAAACCTGATCTTGTGATTGAAGATATCTTCCTCTGGTCCAGCAATGAACCAGATAAATATGTCTTCAAATACAGCCTGCGAAATATTGGTACTATTCCAATTTATTCTTTCGAACTTGTAATAAATCATAAAATTCAATGGTTATTGTTTGGAAGAATTCCATTATTTACAATTGATGCTCATACACAAACAGGAAATCTTGGAAGTCTTCTTCCGGGAGAAACATTCAATCACACCTTTATTTCATGCGACTCTCTCCCGAAATTTGGTTCATATCGATTTACCCTAACAGTCAATCCTAATAAAACAATTGATGAGAGTGATTATTCTAATAATAAATACAGTGAAGATTGGACTACCTTTTTAGGCCAATGGAAACCGTTGATATAAATATTATATTAAATTTGAATATGTGATCTCTAGAGATTTTTTCCTTCTGATTTTTCAAAAACCATTTTTCATTTTTTTTCTGAGGGACTTAAATCTGCCGTTATTACGATTAAATTCATTACTTTATTACCCTTTTTTTCAAATTATTTAAACGATGACATTTGCAATCCACTCTCTGCTCACCCCCTTTACCCCTCGCGCACAAATCACAAGCATGTCGTTGATAAAAAAATGCCCGGTGTGCAACGCCGACGCGCTGCTTCAGGACTCGAAGCCCGTGTTCTCCGAAGGCTGCTACTCAAAAATCTACAAATGCGACCGGGGCCACGTCTACCGCGTAAAGATTTACTTCAAGGGCATCAAGCGGACTGTAACGGAAATACTGGAGGGTGAGGACAATGGATCTTTTCGAAAGGACGAGTAAGATTGGTATTCCTACAATACTCTTTGGAACTTTGACAATAATCTTTGGATGGCTCGTAACCGAAACACCGAACTCAATCGCCCAGCTTCAGCTCGGCGTGATAGCCCTTGTTTTCCTGAACCTGTTCTTCTATTCGCTGTCCGCGGAGAAAGCAAGGGAACTGGAGGAAGCAATGAAAAAGCTCAGCAAGGAAACGGGGTGATGTTTTGAAAAAGGTCGTAAGCATCCATTTCACGAACGAATGCAACGGGGATTGCCCGTTCTGTTATCGTGAGCAAGGTAAGGAAACGATTAACGAGAATCTGCTTCTAGGCCTTCCCCGTTTCCTGAAAGACGTTACGAACCAGGTGGCGCTGGGCGGAGGCGAACCCACACTGCACCCTGGCCTCGTCCAGCGCTTTGCCAGGGAATGCAGCAACTACGACCTCATCTGTAATGCGACCACGAACGGGTTTCTTTTCAGGCAGTGGGACGATGAAAAGCTCGCTGACTTTTGCGAGAACCTTACGATGGTTTCAGTATCAATGGACAGGGCAAAGACCAAATACTGGAGGGATGGGAACGAGTATTTGGACGTGTGTAACCGCGTAAAGAAAAACGCGCAGGTCAGTTGCAACATGCTCATCGACGAGAACCTGATACGGGGAGATGCTTTCGTCAGGGTCACGGAGCACTTGTTCGAACGGGGCATGGACCGGGTCTTCGCGCTATACCCGAAAAACGTTCCCGGACCTGACATCATTCCGAAAAGGAAGCATTACGAATACCTGAGCACCAAATACGAGAAATTCTACGTTGACGACCTGACATGCAAGATACTTGATGAGGAGAAATACGAAGGCTGGAGGGAGCCGTGCCACTACGGGCGCGACATCGTGAGCATCGACGAAAAAAGCCGCATTTCCGGTTGTTCCTTCTGCAAAGATTACAAGCTCACGTTGGAAAAACCGAGCGACATCCTGAAGATTCCTGAAATCCATTTTGAGGACAGGTTTTCCTGCCCTTATCTGAGGAGGTGATTGTATGGATCTTAACCCGAACTGCAGCGAGGCTGTCTTCCGCTTCCACACAGTGGACCCGGACAAGATGCACTGCATCCTGCAGGCAATAGCGGACGAGGTTTGCGCGAACAACGATTTCTGGGGAAAACAACTCGTGCCCAAATACAAGACCGCGAAGGAGTACGAGACGCCCTACGGAGGCAAGCCCAGCTATTCGCAGGAATCGCTCTGGGAAAAGGATGGCAGGCCGTTCGAAGAGAAGCAGGAGGAGGCACAACTGAAATCTTACCCGAAAGGTTCCCTGCTCTACGCATGCGCTGGGCTGGGCGACAATGAGGCAATCGTCCGCGTGAACGATGGGGATTTCACCCTGAACATCGGCAACAACGACATCACGCCCAACAGGACCGGCTGGATAGAAAAAATAAAGAAACTGGGCGTCAAAGTGGACGAAGCCGAGACTGACGAAAGCCTGCAAAAGCTGGCAAGGGACTGCACCTGCGGCATAACCTACTTCACTGACAGATAGGGCTGGAGATTTTTCTCCTTCATCTTGCTCAAAAGCAAGTTGAACACCTCAGGGTCATTAAGCAACACCGTCATCGCTCCTTCCGTCTCTTTTCTTTTTTCCTCAATGTCAATCATGGATTCAACATCAAGAGCCGCACCGCATCTCAAGCAAAACTTACCGGTTGGAGGGTTATCTTTTTCGCATCTTACACAAGTCTTTGAGGAGAATTCTTCTGTTGTATTTTTATCTTCGATCTTTTTTTTACCATTCAATTCTAAAACAGCGGAAACGATATCTCTACCAGACATATGCACGTATGTTGAAGGCATCTCAGACCCTTATATCCATCCAAAATAATGGTTCATCTGGGCCTCGGTGAAATGGTTTGCAAGATAGGTAGCCCTGCTATGTCTAAATATATGGGGATTCACTTTCTTTTTAACGCCCGCTTTCTTTGCAAGTCTGGCAATCAATTGTCTCGTGTTCTGATATTCGATAACCTCATTTCGTCCCCTGGTTCCAATTGAAACCCATAAAGGTGCTTCTCGATTGTCTCTCAGCGGATGAATTTCATGCCATGCAGCAAGGTAAGGTACGGAGGAAACAACCGGAATCCTTCTCGGCCCTTTTTTTCCACTTACGACTATCATCGCCCCATATTTGTCAAAGTTAACGCTTTTGATCCTCATGGTGAGAATTTCACTAATCCTGCAACCGCTTTCATACAGCAAAGAGACCAACGCCTTATCCCGGATGTGATCCGCTGCATTGATTATCTTTTTTACATCCTCACATGTGAGCAAATCCTCTGGAAGTTTCTTGTTTCTACTGTTAAAAGTCGTTTTTATCCATTTTACTTTTTCAGGGTATTCTTCTCCGCCATTTAGCCACTTATAGAATCTTTTTATGATAACTTTGTAGTCGTGTTTGGTCCATTCTGAATATCCAGAACTTTCTACGTTCCTCAGGAGTCTCAATAAATCTTTCTTTTCCGCACGAATAAATGAAACTTCTAGTAGCTCGGAAAGTTTTTGCAGTACATTGATATATTTCAATATCCTGGTTTTTGTGAGTCCCTTTGATATAGCATCATCACGGAACTCAAGTATCAATCTCTTATCCTCATCAGAAACATTGCATTCCTCCAATTTTTCTAAAGCCTGCTCCATTCTTCTATTTATTTTGTGTACATCAAAATCTGCCATGCATATCACCTCTTTTTGTTGGTATATCAAAAAAGAGGGCGTGCACATTGCAGATTGAAGTCCCCCTGAGGCTCCAAACCTCAATCTCAAAGCCCTCTTTTTTTCAGACGGAATTACTAATATGAAAATCCCACCTGCTAACAATTTTTCTTCGAGTTGGAATAAATTCTTATGTGTGGCAGAGAGGGTACGTTGCAAAAAAGCTTGTTCTGTAGTGGATACCCGGAGGAGAATTAGAAAAAAATAGTAAACATCATTATTTTGGAATTCCAGAAGCCAGAGATTTGATTTTTATTTTAGATGTTTTATTTCTCACTTTATTCCATTCTCTCTCATAAATAGGAAGTGGGTTTTCCTCCCAACCTAAGATCAATGTGTGTGTGTCCAAGTATTCAATCAAAGGATGTACAATCCCTGTAAATGGTTTCATGGCTAACGTTATGGTAAATTTTAATCTTTCTTCAACGCTGGCTTTTTCAAGCTTTGATTTTAATGCTGAAATATTGTCGACAAATATTTTGTAGAGCATTGTCTCATATTTCGTACTGTCTAAAAAAAACGTATGCAAATCCATTAAAAAAGTATCTATCTCCCATAGTTCTGCATTCTCGAATTTACGATACAAATCCTTCCAATCTATATCTTCAAATATTCGGGTTTTATCCAATTTGACTGCCTGTAAGCATTTTGAAACTTCGATTAGATCATCCTTATCATTTATTTGGCTGATGAATTCTTTATAATTACTTTCGTCTTCGAGAAGTTTCATTTCAAAAAAGTAAAAACCGTCACCAGGCAATCCAAGTTGTGACATGAACTCGGATAGGTTTCTTGGTTTACTAAGAAGATACATTTTGTAAAGTTCAAAAGGGTATTGATCAATTTTTCCAGTTAATTCTGAGTTTCTGAGTTGTTTTGTTATTTTTTGTGTCAAATATGAATAGTCTTCTTTCTTAGTTTTAAACATTGCTGTTTCTAAATATAATCGTGCCAAGGTCGAATGCGGTATAGAATAATACCCATTTTTGAACTTTATTTCCCCATATTCCTTCAATTTCCTAATTGTTTCGTATTCGAGTCTGAACTTACCAACATCCTTATCAAAAAACAATTCGGAAACTCCTATCTCGAATTTAGAGAACGGGGCTAATGTTAATAGTACGTCCGAAACTCCGCCAAGCCCGTATTTCTCGTCGAAATTTTTTTGTAAATCCTCAATGTCCTTTTTTACTTCCTCATACAAAATTTCCTTGCTTACACCTTTATCTTCTACCCATCCCTTCAGTAGATAAGCTAAAACCCATAAATTACCTTTAGCTTCTTCTATAATTAATTCGCATTGTTTTTGAGATATTCTTATAAAACTTCCATTTCTCCTTCCATTTTCTTTTTCTAAATATATCGAAATAAGATTATGTGCAACAGTTACAAAGTCTTCTTGTTCTAATTTTTTTATTATAAAACCATTGAATAAACTTCTTTTATTCTCTGGTAAATAATCTTCGAAGGATTTTCTTCCAGTAGCCAAGAATCGTGTGTTTTTGTTTTGAATCCGTTCAAGAAGATAAGTAACTTCTAAACTATTTCTGTGAATATCTTCGATGATAACTAATGTTTTGTCGAACTTGTTCTCTAATGCTTCAATTTCTTCTTTTATTTCTGCAAGCCATGAAGCATTGTAAAATGATTCTGGAGTCAATACATAAACATTCCATCCATGTTTTGACAATAAATAGCCAACACTTCGGGAAATCCCGCTTTTACCTGAACCCGCCTCTCCAATCAAAAGTTGATATTGATTACCATCGAAATTATTAATGATATTTTTGACTTCATCTCTTTCAACAACGTAACCAGATTCAAAATCAATCCACAACGGACCGATTTTACGGGAAAAATCTGGTTCTTTATTCACTCCTTTTTCAAGGTATTGATCTAATGGTTGTAGATGATATATTTTTTTAGAAAGCATTTTTGGAATTTGAATGATTGACTGTAATTCGCCAATCATCTTTTTAAATCTACTTCTGGCATCAGGCCACGTTTTCAAATCCAGAGGATTCATAGTGCTTGTGCAGAACTTTATAACATCATCCTCATATGGCCCAAATTCAATAACTCTCTTTTTAGGCCCCTTAAGTTCTGAGCCTTTTTCAGGCCCCGCTATGGAATAAACCAGTAACTGAAAACCAGTCTCAACTTCCTCAAAAATATCACCATCAAGACCTCTTTTTCTAAACCAATTGTTAATTTGACTTGTTTTATCCTCAAATCGTATTCGTCTCAATTGTCTGAACTGAGCCTTTTTATCTTTGTCAATTATTTTAATTTTTTCTGGAGTTCCCCCCACTTTCTTCTTTTCATATAAATAATAGAGATATTTCTCGATTTTTTTTATTATAATACCTGGATCTATCTCATAGATACCAAGGAAATAATACTCAGCTGCAATATCCCCTATCAATTGAAAGAATAATCGGTAATTAATATCGAATTTTAATCCTGCATCCATTCCTCTTTTAGGTTTTTCTTGTCTGTCCTGAATTGAAGTCTCCATCTTTTTTTCTATTGATTCCCAAACGCTTTTATCACTTGTAAATATTGAATAGTTTCTCAGCCAAATTTTTCTAGATTTTTTAATACTCATTTATTCGACATCCACTATATGAATACTTAAATACGTTTCTATCCTAATCTAATGATGGATATTGATACCGGTCTTTGTTACAGAAGGAAGAACATAAACAAAGCTATTCAAAAGATTCATGAAATTGCCAAAAAATCAAACATGTTTATCATTGAGTCTGATTTTAGATTTGATGAAATAGATTCAGAAGATAATAGATATGTAATAATGACTAATATGTTAATCACACCGAAAAAACGACTTGCAAAAAGGTTAGACAAATTATTTGGTGAAAATGAGGAAGATGAAGATATTAAATATCACTGGACAAGAAAAACAGATGAATCCTTTACTTTTACAGATAAATGGCCTCTTTATATATTGGGCAGAGAACTCTGTAATGATATTAAAGAAACTATTCATAATGAATCTTACGATTTCAATTCATGTCCATGTCCTAAAGATTTTAAGGAGTATTGTAAAAAAACAAATGAAATTTTAAGGAAATATTCTCTCACTCATTTATAAAAAATTTCGCACCCCGCTTGAAGAGTTTTTCTGTGGCAGGTTAATGCACTCTTTTTTTGATGTAAATTTGAGGTGATAACATCAAAATAGGCAGTTGTAAAGAATGTAGACAACTAATCAACTTCCATTTTAAAAAGCGGAGGCTTGAACTTCGAAATCTCTGTAAACACATAGATCCACCAAAGGATATCAAACATAATTTTTCACTTAGAGGGAGAAAGAAAGTAATTTTCAAATTAGGGGGTGAAACTAAAGATGCCTCCGAAGAAGGATGAGATAATAAAAAAGCAGAATATTGAAGTTAGTGTTTGGAAACTTAACCGTGAATTGCTACATAGCTATGTGCGATCTCACATAAAAAAGATCAAGGACGAAGCCAAGTGTAATCCTGAATTTGATGAAAAGGAGCTGAAGTATCTATTCTTAGATATAATAATCGACATTGGAGTGGGATTTGAGATATATCTGGGAAGATTTGGTACTGATTATTTCTTCCGTATTTTGGACAATCTGAAAATGATGGCAGTTGATAGTAAAATTGCGCTTCAAAATATTAATTCAAACAAAAAAGGAGGAAGAAAAAATGGTAGAGAGTATAATAAAAGTAGCTACCGGGTCAACCGCTAATCGGATAGATGCCCATAACATTAAAAACGGGTTGACCCAGAGCAACATCTATTTCTTGGGCATCGACGGCTGGACTCCCCAACACAAAGAATATCAGAATATCGGGGATCGCAGGGTCACCTCGCTGACCCTGGGAACGTATGGCCTTGGCGGAATGGTATTCAGCACCAAGCGGCTGGCGAATACCCTGAAACCAAGGATTGAGGAATTGCTGCTTCGGATTGAAGAAATATCCAATGAGAACGGCGACACCAACAAGATTCTATACACCACGCTCTTCGGAACCGGGACCAGCGGATCAACGACGCCCATCGTTGCCGAGGCAAGCAGGGCCCGCGGGCTGACCAGTTTGATTTTCAGCGTCATCCCCAGCGACCTCTCAGAAGGATACCAGAGATTGAACAGCATCTATTCCCTGACCATCTCAAACGCATCGGTGATACTGGTAAACGAGGATTTCGCCGAATCCACGTCATTGGAAACGAGGAACAGGGCAGAGAGCGCCGTGGGAATGAACCCGAGCAAATACCACGTTTGCGGTCAGTATTCGATGGAATTCTGCAACAGGCTCGCCAGGATAATCAGCGGGACACCAGAATACGATTGCGACAAGGGAACCAAAGAAGGCGAAGATGACCTGGGATTCCTGGACGTTACGGAATCAAACCATCGGAATATGAGTGTTGAACTGGAAAGCGCCATCGGAAAACGACCGGAATTCTATTGTTTGCATTACAGCCATTCACAAAAAATCAACTTCGAAGAATTAGCCATATTGCGTCCATCGGTGATGCCGTCCTCGAACCCGGGGAACCCTCTGATTTTCGTCCAGTATGATGCATCGCAGACATCCGAGGAAGAGGTCAGCAGCTCTGTCATAATGAGTCTGGAGGCACAAGGTCTCAAACCAGAGAGAATGTTCATTATGCCGTCCAAGACCAACGAGGTCGTGGCTCTGATCCCGTCCGGTGTACCGCCCCGCCTAAGAAAATTGCTCAGGCTCCTTGCAAAGGAAAAACCGCTCAAGGAAGTCATGGAAAACATGGCAAAGCGAACCATCCTTTCGTCCATACCTCCGATACGCATTGGTTCTGAACGGCGAATCTTGCAAGACCAGATGACGAAAATCTTTTACGACGATAAATCCGAACTGGAAACACTTGCAAAAACTCTTGGTCTTGGTCAGGACCTTGTAGAACTGAAAGAACGAAATCTCCTGTTCCATCTCGCAGAAGAGCATGGCGTCTATCTGAAACCCCTGGAAGTGAGCTGATGAAAACCACGTTCTTACTGCTCACAGCCATCGCCCTCCTTATACTCTTCGCCTCCATCGCGTCCGCAGAGACCCGGGTTATGGAACAGAAATTAACGGATTGCGAATCCGGCCAGACCATCGCAGGGGAAGTCCGACAGGGAGAGAAGATAGAAGTAAAGATAAGCATCCTCGTGTCCGAAGAAAAGGAAATCTCTTTGTATTCGGAACTTAACGAGGTCTCTTTCTACCTGGGTGAAAACAGGGTGACGGAGAACAATTCGGTGCTGCTCACGCTGAGCCCAGGCGTCCACGAGATCAGGGCAGTCGGCTATGTCCCCACAATCGCAGAGGACCAGAAGGAAATAATACTCCTGAGTAGCGACAATCTCGGGAAATACTACACCGCTAGGATAAGCTCCCCATACGTCCTGAAAGACGCGGCATACGCCCAGATCTTTGCAGCAGGACTGGTTTGCATGGCCATGGGTGGAGGAGCCGTTTTTCTGACAACAAGACGGAAAATGAGCCATCTGAAAGCCGGGGCAACGAAAAAGACAGCGGAAAAAGGAGAGAAAATCAAGAGTCTCGTCAGGACCTACCTGGAAGCAATCGCGCCAAAGCTGGATTTCACGCAGAAGAAAGCCGCAAAGAACATGATGAAACAGCTTGAGGAGCTGCTTAGATGGCAATAATGGTCGCATCCAAACGATTCGTTGACAGCCTTAATGCCTTCTCGTTCGGATATGCAAGACTTGGACTCAGAAAGCAGGGGAAACAGGTCTTCTCGCTCCTCCCCCACTCTTTCCTCCTGTTTCTCATATTCCTCATCATCGCATTGCTCCTTCGCTCCAGAAAGAAAAAACACAATGAAAATGAGGAAGTGGAGGTTGAAAATTTCCTGATCAAGCGCAACGAAGGAATCCTGCTCACGGATGAAGAGGAGCCGGGCTTGCTTACCGGCCGAAAGGAGGACCTTGCAAGGCTGCTACACATCGCACTGGACAAGCAGGTCATCACCATGGGAGAGACCCCGAACCACGTGTTCTTCCTCTTGAGCAAAGAAGATACAAACGTGTTCTCAGATGAGGTGCTTGAAGCTTTAGGTGACAAACACGTCTGGATTTTCATGGAGGAAGACGCCAATGCGAAGAGGAAAAAAACCAGCGGCCGCATAGGCAAAACTATCTTCTACGACCGGATGCACATGCACGCCTGCGGAATCCCAACCATGGTTCTGGGCATCATCCCCCGGTTCCTTTCCATGATAACAAAGCAGAGCGACACCAACTTTGACCACGTGTATGCCGGGTTGCCCGAGCGGTGCACTCTGTCCTACTCGTTCCCCGCAGACATACACGCATCCCTGGCAAGCCTTTTGAAACACCAGAAATCCTTCTCATTGCACCATGGTGAAACCGTTTTGCTAATCACGAACAGCAATAACTTCGATAGGGACGCAGGCGCCCAGGCCAAATACGTGGACGCGGACACGGAGCCTTTTTTCATCAGCTTCAGGGAGGCAGCATGAAAAAGATTCTCGTCTGGTTGAAGAAGCCGTTCCTCCTGTTTGTTTGGTCCATCAAAAGGCTCTTCGTCCGCACATCACAAATGGGGAAGTCGCTGTTGCGGAGAAGAAAAACGATTTACGAGACGCACATCAGCGACATGCTGAGATTCAAAAACATAACGCCATACAATGACATTTCCGCGCCACCCTGGAAAATCAAAGTTTCCGGGACATACCTCGTTCTAGGCAAATATGTTTCTACCCAAATCTATCATAATGCAAAATCCCATAGATTCATGGAAGTGATGGGTTTCGTGCTGGGCAAAAGGTTCGGTGAAGTGTTCATGGGCATGACCTTCGTAGAGGTGACGAACGCCCTTCATTCATCCAGCGCGGCGCTCCCGGATTTTAAACACGTTGTCGAGCTGAAAAAGGAGGTCGCCTCGCGCTACCCGGACCTGGAAATCGTGGTGACCATCCACTCACATCCCAACGGCCTAATTCAGCCATCCGGACAAGACAAAATTGCGTTTCTGCTGGACGATCATCCCAACATCATAGTCTCACCGCTCCCCCTGCTATGGGGCTCGCCGCTCAAACGCATGGCCGCGTATCACCACTCCCAAGGCAAAGTCCGCAGGATAAGGATTTTCGAGACGGACAAACGCGATGTCGAGCTGAAAGACATCGAATTCAGGGAGATCGCCCCGTCAAAGGAGGAACTGATAAAAAGCAGGGAGCTGACCACGGAGATTGATTTCGGAGTCTTCAAAGTGTGGATGGTCTCGCATCCCGGTGTCACACTGAAAAAGCTCAACGCCAAGCTATCAGATCTCTTCGGGAAAAAGGTCCGATTCGCTTTCCTCTACAAGGATGAAAACTGGACTTATGACCCGGACCTGAGCGTTCTTGACTACTTCGTGAAGGACGGCGAGCACCTAGTCTTCCCGGAAACATTCGAGGAGGTGAAGACGTGAACAAGGAGGAAGAGCTGTCCGACGAAATCGCAAGGCTGAAGCAGGAGATTGAACGGCTGAAGGCCGAGAACGAAGGACTTGGCCATGGAATGGAGAAGAAAAAAGCGGTGGTCGCCGGGGACATGACGGATCGTGGAATCTTCGAAACAGAAATCAAGAAGATAGACATGGCCAACGGGTTCGACCGCGAGGAAGTGAAAGTAACGAATTACTTCTCGGTCAAGGGCCACCAGCTCCGGATGGGGCAGGTCCTCAGGTGCTCGTTCTGCAGCATCATCCTCACGGCGCAGGAGAAGATAGAGTCGAACAACAAGGTGTATTGCGAGAAATGCTATCGGCAGGAGGAGCACGACATGAGCAAGGACGAATACAAGATAATGCTCTGCGCCTCGCACGGATTCACGTCAACATCCCTGCTCCTCGAAAGCCTGGGATGCGCGGTAACCATCCAGCGCCTGACCGGCCTAACGAAAAACGAGGCTGCGAAAAAGCTGGAACGGCTGCTGGATGAAGGCTACCTTTTCCAGCATGGCATTCTCTTCAAGAAAATCAGGGTGTCGTCAAAAGGAGAGGAGGCAATGGTGGCATATGGTCAGGTGTACCGGGATGAGGACTGCGACGTCGTGAGAAGCCGTTTGAGCTCAATCAGGGTGAGCCCATGAACCTTCAAAAGATACAAGCACTCGCGGCTCTCGCGAACGAAGCCGGCCTCCTTGACAACGACCATGTGCAGAATCTGCTCTACGCAATCGGACTGGACGAGGACGATGAATTAACGAGCGATGCCATGGAGATCTTCTCAGCGAAAGCCCTGAAGAAAATGATTTCACCGGACCCGTTTTACCCCCTTCCGGACGGATTGGAAGTTGCCGGTGACATCGAACTGGGGAAGGTCGGAAAGAGCGAATTCTCTTTCGGGCTGAAATACAACGAGATGGCTCAACACGTGCTCTCAGTAGGCAGGTCCGGTTCCGGAAAGACAAACCAGTTGTTTCACGTCATGAATCAGCTCCTCAAGAAGAACATACCGTTCTGGTGTTTTGATTTCAAACGGGAGTTCCGCGGTCTCTTACGAAAAAGAGAGGACGTCCTGGTCCTTACTCCCGAGAATTTCAAGTTCAACCCGCTCAGGCCACCCGAGGGGATAACCCCTCTGCGCTGGATCTCCATCTTCAGCGACGTGTTCGCCCATTCGACGGGTCTGCTCGAGGGGAGCAACTCGTTCCTTCTGGACCAGGCGTACAACCTCTTCGACCTGTTCCAGGTCTTTGACGGAAGAGGCAACTACCCGTCGTTCAAGGAACTGCTGGAGATACTGAAACGCGTATACGTTCCGCTGAACACGAGGGAAGCTCGGTACCTTGAATCGGTGAGGAACCGGCTGAACTCATGCGTGCTCAACGCGGAAAGCATGCTTGACTGCAGCAAGGACATGATGGACGACCTGCTGAAACAGAACAAAACCGTGGTTTTTGAGTTCTACGGGTTGTCCGAGCACGTTGCCTCGTTCTTCATCGAGATGATCCTGACAAAGCTGTATTTCTACAGGATGGCACAGGGGCGGGGGTGTTCACGGAACGTGCCGATGGTCGTGTTCATGGACGAGGCAAGAAACGTCTACGACTACCGGAAAGAAAAGAACAACGCGGCAGGCGTGCCGATAATCGACACCATCACGGAGCGCATCCGTGACTTCGGCGTGTCGCTTTACATCTGCACCCAGATTCCTACCGAGATCTGCGCGTCAGCCAAGGCCAACACCTACACGAAAATAATGATGAACCTAGGGAACGGAAACGACATCCATGACATGGCACGGTGCATGGGGCTGAACGAGAACCAGATGCAGTTCAATTATGGCCTGGGCATCGGAAACGCAATCGTACGGATGGCCGGACGCTACACAAAGCCATTCTGGTTCCATGTGCCAGAAGCAACGATGGACAAGGACGTCTCGGATTGGGAAGTGGAGCACAGGACGGGACCAGCGCTCTCCGGATTCGAGGTCATCCCGGTCGCAAGGCTCTCGCCGTTCCTGGATTACGTCGGCTCGCTGCAGCCACGGGGGAAGTCAAGCCAGAGCAAGAACGGCACGTCAAGCGTGGTCCGGGATTTCATGGGGAACGTCGCCTGCCATCCATACCATCCGGCGACGCGGAGATACGACACACTCGGCCTGTCACGAAAGAAAGGGAAAGTGGTCAAGGACTACCTGCTGGAGAACGGGCTGGCAACCGAGCTGAACGTGAAGGTCTCGAAAACCATCTTCAACTTCCTAGTTCTCACGCAAAAGGGGTTCGCCACGTGCATTGTGAACGGGCAAGTAAACGAGGACTGGAAGGACATTGTTTCAGGTAAGGTCTCTTTCCTTCACAAGTTCTACCAGTTCCTCATCAAGGAAGTGTTGACGCAGGAGGGCTGGGATGTCTTCATCGAATACAAGATAAAGGACGACAAGTGGGTCGACGTCGTGGCCAAGTGTGGGAACCGGAACCTGGCCTTTGAGGTCGCTATCACGAAATTCGAACCTGATGACGTCCTGAAGTGCATTGCAGACGAGAAAGAGAAGTTCGACGAGATACGGGTCGTATGTAAAGATGAAACGACCCGGAAAGAGATTGAGGAGCTTGTTTTGGGCTCCGTTGGCCAAAAGGAACGGGAATTGGTGATTGTTCAGACGATCAGTGGATTGATGAGCGACATGCCGAAAAAGCCGTGAGGATCCGTGATTGTTCCTGGTGAGTTAAAGAGAAAGAAAAAAATGAAACAAATAGAAAGGAAGGAAAAAAGAAAAATGAAACGAACCCGAACCAACGCTAAGCTTGGTGAAACAACAGGTAATGAAACCGTTGGTAGAAGCAACGCTATGCGCTATGCAACAATAAACGTGGTAAGTGACGGCTGTTTGCCGTCAAGATTGGGAGGTTAGGAATGAGCGAGCTGTCGTTCGCTGCGCTGGAAAGGATAATGAAAAAAGCTGGGGCGCAGAGAGTGAGTGCTGCGGCCATAGAAGCGCTGGCCCAGGCGATGGAAGATTACGGGGCAACGCTGTCCACGGAAGCGACTACGATGGCAAGGCACGCGGGGCGCAAGACCGTGAAACGGGAGGACGTGAGGTTGGCAGAACGCCACGTCACGTTGAAATAAAAAATTTGGTGAAAACGTGCTTTACTGGAAGCAGGTCTGGAGAAGGGTGCACGAGCTGGCCGGCGTGCACGTTGAAAAGCGCGCTGTCATGGAGCTTATAAGCCATGCAGAGCAACACATGGACATGGTAATCCTGCAAAGCAAGAGGGAGCTGGAAAAAAGGAACGAGCTCTGCGGGATACAGGGCATCAGGCCGCGCGCAAGGATAGACGGCGAATGCGTCAGGCAGGCGATAAAATCTATAAACGATAACGGCCATTCGTCTTCGTCCGAAAGGACAGGAGGCAAACCAAGAGAAGCAAAATTTGAAACGCATTCGCAAGAAGACACGGAGGTTGCATGATGGGCGAAGAAATCATGGAAAATTATCGGCAATATCTCCGTGGAAAATATCGCAAGGCGCACACGCAGGAAAACTACTACAGGTTCGTCAGCGACTTCCAGGGTTGGCTTGAAGAAAAGGGAAAAAGCATTGAAGAGCTGGCCCCACAGGACACGCAGGACTACAAAATTTACTGCACAGAGAACTACTCCCTGAACGGAAACGTGGGCAGGATGAACGCCCTTAACAACTTCGTCGGCAAGTTTCTGGGAAAGAAGGAATTGCTCGTAAGAGCCCCTGATTCGGAGGCGTCCAACAAGCAAGTCCTCAGCAAGGACGAGCTGGACCGCTACGTCGCGGCTGCGGAGACACCGCTGGAAAAGCTGGTCGTCTCGCTCCAGGTCGACGGGCTTCTGAGGCCCGGGGAGATCTGCGAACTGAAGGAGAGCAATGTTGACTTTGAAAACAGGAAGCTCTACCTGGACGACACAAAGACGGGCAACAACTACATAATAATGAGCAGGCATCTGATGGACAGGATGACGGAATACAGGGAGCACAGGACGGAACCGAAGCGCGAAGAGGACAAAGACAGGCTCATCATCCTTGACAGAGGCAACCGCACTGGCCTGCCACCGACGAGCCACAGGCCGGACTTCGTATACAACCTCACGAAAAGGCTAGCAGTGAAAGCGAAAATCAGGCGCAGCGTTTATCCGTATCTGATAAAGCCAAGTGTCATAACCCGCTACTTTGACGAGAACGTGAACCCGAAGACCATCCAGCGCATGGCCCGCCACAAGTACATAGACACCACGCTCCGCTACGACCACACGGACGACACGACCGTCAGGGATTTCCTTGACAGACGGCACGGCGAACCAACGGAAGGGCGGGGCGAAGATGACGACCTGAAGCAAACCGCAGAAATACTTCAGAGGCTCATTGACGGCGAGATCGACGTGAAGGAGCTGGCCAAAGAGATAAAATCCACCAAACGTAAAGAACATAAAGACGATGTGGCATACCTGTGAAATCTTAAGACAACAAAACATTAAGGCAGCGTCTTGTCATAAGACATCGCCATGGGCTCGTGGTCTAGTTGGTTATGACGTCTCCCTGACACGGAGGAGGTCTTGAGTTCGAATCTCAACGAGCCCACTCCTCGTTCTTCAAAAAAAGGGTTCTGTCGAACGAAAGAATTCCCTTGTATATGAGACGATTCTAACTGCCCGAAGTATCCTCCGGTATTCCTTTTTTTTCAACCGGGACGATCCCGGCCATCTGCTCAGCGATCACATTCGTAATCCCTGTATGCGGATCGATCACATATTTCGTATTTTTCTCAAGCGAGAATTGGATCGTCTCCAACTTCTTGTAAATCTGTGCTTCGTTTCGGAAATATTTCTGGATCGCGGTATTGATCTTCTCAATTTTCGCTGCCTCAGCTTCAGCGACTTTCACGATTGCTTGGGCTTGGCCTTCCGCTTGGAGGATCGCTGCTTGCTTCATTCCCTCTGCCTTCTTAATCTCCGCCCTGCGCAGACCATCCGCTTGGGTCTCCGCCGCGGTCGCATAATCAATCGCAGCCTGCTTCTCATTTTCCGCCTTGACTACCTTATTCATCGTATCCTGAACATCCTTAGGTGGATCAATCTCCTTTAACTCCGTCCGAACCACCTCAATACCCCAGTTCGCCGTCTCACTACGCAGCGTACTCATCAATTCATTATTAATCCGATTCCGATCACTGTTCGCCTCATTCAAATTCAACGTCCCAATAATGTTCCGAAGCGTTGTTCGCGCAAGATTCACAATCTGATACTTATAATCAAACACGTTATACTGAGACGCCTTTACCGACTCCTCATCAATCTTCACCTTGAAATACACCTGAGCATCCACTTGTGCGTTCAACTTATCCTTTGTAATAATCGTCTGCGGCTCTGCATTGACCATCATCTCCGTGACATTGACTTTAATCAACCGCTCCACCACAGGGATAATCCACGCAAAACCAGGCTGCCGAAAACGACTATACTTCCCCAGACGCTCCACCAACGCCCGCTGCGTCGGCCGCACAATACGAATACCCATCGAAAAAAACCAAACCAACACAACAATCAACAAAGTCCATCCTATTATACCAAGTAAATCCATTCACAACACCTCACAGGAGATAACCATCAATCCCTTATTAATTCTTTTTTTAATAATAAAATAAAAACACGTGGATTCCTCAAAAAACAAAGAAAAACCGAAAAGAGAGAACACTCCTATTTAATCGACTTCAAAAACGGCCAGACCTCATCAACCGATGTTGCTGCATTCACCTGGTTCTGTTTTTCCTTCCACCACTCCGTGTTCTGAAAATCCTCCCGACATTTTGCAAGCTTCTCCTGCGCATGATTAATCTCAACAATCTTCTTCATTGAATTCAACGAATACTCCATATGTACAATCACATCACAGAGAACATCCATATCCTGCGCAAGCTCCGGATTAATCAAACTACGGAACTCCTCACCAACAAACTCAAGAGAAAACGCGGTCAACTTCCTATTCAACAACCCCATTCTTTGAACCTCCAAACCTCTCTGCGACTCTCATTTCATATCACCTCATTCTATATAAGTTCTTTCATTTATCTCCACAACATTGAAATAATAACTGCTTCATTCCCCGGGCTCGTGAACCAGGAACAACAGGGAAAAAAAACAAATTCTCCACAACCAGTTCAGACCCAAACAAACGGAATAAAAACACTCCTGGGCGACCCAAAGAAAGCAATCATTACCCTCTCCCTTCCCATGATCGTCGCCATGACCGTCCAAACACTCTACAACCTCATCAACCGAATCTGGGTATCAGGACTCGGAACTGAGGCAGCAGCAGCTGTTGGATTTGCCTTCCCACTTCTCTTCATGGGAACCGCTCTTGCCACCGGACTTGGAGTCGGTGGAGGCTCAGCAATCTCCAGAAAAATCGGGGCAAAAGACAAAAACGGGGGAGATAACGCAGCGGTCCATACCCTCATCCTCATGGTTATCGCAGCCTTAGTCTACGCCATTCCCTTATTCATATTTGCAGAGGATATCTTCAGACTCATCGGAGCAGGAGAAGCAACCAAAACAGCGGCCGTGTACGCTCAAATCATCTACGCCGCATCCATCATAATGTTCTTCACCTCCATAGCCACCGCCCTCCTCCGCTCAGAAGGCGACGCCAAACGATCCATGCTTGCCATGATCCTAGGAGGCATCCTCAACGTCGTCCTTGACCCGCTCTTCATCTACGTCTTCGGATGGGGAGTACCAGGAGCTGCGATCGCCTCAGTCATCTCCATTAGTGTCTCCGCAATACTCCTCTTCTACTGGTTGTTCCTCAAAAAAAACACCTATCTTACTATACACTTCCGTGGATTCCACTTCGACAAACAGGTGATAAAAGACATCCTCACCGTCGGTCTTCCTGCCTCCCTCCTCCAACTCTCCATGGCAATCATGCTCTTCATCATGAACATCATCGTAGAACACATCAACGGCACCGATGGAGTAGCTGTCTTCTCAGCAGGCTGGTCTGTTGCAATGACCGCCTCAATGCCACTCCTGGGAATGGCGACCGCGGTCGTCTCCGTTACCGGTGCCACATTTGGTGCGAAAGAATACAAAAAACTCGATATCGCCCATCTCTATGCTCTCAAGATCGGCATCCTCATTGAAACCGCCATCGCCATAGCGACCTTCATCTTCGCTCCGCTCATCACACTTGCATTCACCACCTCCCCGGACATGGTCCATCTTGAAGACGATATCACCACCTTCCTGCGAATCATATGCATCTATTATCCGGCGACTGCCTTTGGGATGCTGTCCTCCTCCTTGTTCCAAGGAGTCGGAAAAGGACTCTACTCCCTCATCGTCACCATCCTACGCACCATCATCCTCATCATCCCTCTCGCATGGTTGTTCGGAATCACCCTTGGATGGGGACTCCCCGGGGCATGGTGGGGGTTGGTCATTGCTAATATCATCGGATCAGCGGTGACCTTCATCTGGGCGAAACTCTACGTCAATACCCTTCTTTCAACAACACCTACAACGGGATAACAACTCTTAAAAACCTAGAACAGAATGCGATCGTTGTGATGAACGAACCTTTTCTGAGCCGCTTTGGCGATGATGAAGATCTTGAGTACTGAAAAAAAATCTATCAGATATGCGGTGAAAGCATATCTGCTACTTTTTCTAAAAACACCACATCATCCGCATTAAACGCCGCTGGCTCCTCAGAGTCGATATCGATCTCACCAAGAATCCTCTGACCTCTTTTAATTGGAACGACGATTTCAGAGCGGGTCGTAACAAAACAGGACAAGTACCGTGTATCTTGAGAAACATCATCGACCACCTCGGTTTTCCCTGAGGTTGCCGCAGCCCCACAAACACCTCTGCCTAGAGGGATCCGGGTGTGCTCCGTCGCCTGGGCGCCCTTCCACGGACCTAGAATAAGCTCATTCCCTCTCACAAGATAGATACCAACCCAGCTGTACTTCTCAAATCCCTCATAGAGAACATCAACAATCTGCTGGAGAAGCTCTCCTTTTCTCTGTTGTTGGAGAAGATGTTGTATTTTTTGCTCAGCAGTGATATACTCCATCACCATCACCCTTGTTCAATAATCCAAAAGACTTGTCTGGGAGTTCTTCGGACCAAGAGACACGGGAATCACAGGGGTATCATCCGAGGGAAGCTCAATGGTCCCATATTTTCCTCCGCCACCAGGGATAATGATTACCTTATGATCCCGGAACGCCTGAATCGCCGTAGTAACCGCAGGGACTGTCACCCGCGCAACCTCTTCAAGATCTGCATCGAGCAACACCGCTATCTCAGAGCCAAAGACACCAATGAGCTCCTCCCATCGTTTTGTCACACTCTGCGTAAACGGCGTATGCTGCCCAAGCGCCTTGGTGATGATCTCAGAAAGAGGAATCAGGTACACATAGGGTGGCCGATGCGAGGGATGCCTGGGTTCTTTGAAGGTGGCAATTTCCCCAATACGATCCTTCACCCCTTTCTTGATTCGTTTCCCACAACTGCATTTCCACCGACGTTTCATCGCTTCCTCAAGCGTATAATGCGTAAAACAAGAGATACAGGCGGACTCGTTGTATTTCCCCTCCTGCGGAGGCAACCCGACATTCAGAACAGGTTTATTTCCACCTGTACGGAGAATCGCTTTTTTCATCTCATCAAACGTCGCATCCGAGACCTCAAAACGAGTGAACTCTCGGGCAAGACGCACCGGATGGGGACTATGACAATCAGAGTTGGTCAGAAATGTCAGTCGATGCAACTCCGAAATAGTATCTGCATAATTTGAATCCGCACTTAAACCAAGCTCAACAAACGAGACATAAGGGCTCATCGTCCCATAGCAGCTCTCCAGTGAATCATGATACGCGTACATCGCAGTCCACGGGGTAAACGCATGAGCAGGCCCAATGAGGGCTTCCACATCCTTTGCTAGACTAGCAAGCTGCTCACCATTCATGGCGATATTCGGTCGTCCATCAGTCTCAAGGTTCTTTGATTTCGACTGAATCTTCTCCTTATATGCTTCGACCGCGGAAAGAGAAGGAAAATACAGGAGATGATGCACCCGAGAGGCGTCTTCTACTTCAGTGCTGAGAATGAACCTGGTGCCATTCATTTCAAAGGTCCCTTCATCGATGACCGCGCAGCTCTTAATCTCCTGCAACCAATGATTGTTCAGACAATCCCCCGTCGCAAGGACCGTGATTCCTTTTCGGGGTGCCTCAACAGAGAGCGCCGCTATCGTCATCCGATCACTGGTTGCCCCAGAGTACCGTGAATGGATATGTAAATCAGCGTTAATGAGCATCAGGTTCCCTTTTCTTTTCCGCTAGTGTTACGTTATTTCTTTTTCTCAGCATCAACGACGACAGGGTTCCTCTCCTCAAAGAACTGCTCATGAGCAGTCAGCTCCATCAGACCAGCCATGATCAGGAGAATCCCTGCGAAGAGAAGAAGATACGCACCGATCCCAAACCCCCAGGAGAGCTGCATCGACCCACCGAGTACCTCAGTTGTTTGAATCGTGTACTGCCCGCTGAACGGGGCTGCAGAGATCGCGTTGACAGCATCTGACATCCCTGGATAATTTTGAATATTTGGTGGTGAAACCATGGGAATGACCGATGCGATCATCAGGATGAACAGAAGGATGAAAATAAAGGGAAACAGCAGTCGCACCCCGCGAAGCACGTATTTCTTCCCAAGTTTTTTGCTCTGAGAAACCCCAATCGTCGAAAGCACCAAAAACAACAGACTCATACCGATGATGAGATAAAATGGGACTGCAAAGGTCCCAAGAGGGACCGGCCCGTTCTGATTTGGAAGACGAATCTGCACCCCGTTCATACCATCGATCGTGACAGCGTTAAACGAACCAGATTGCTGCGAACCCGGAATAGAAATGTTTACAGTAACGATATACCAGGGAAGGAACAAGGCAACAACCGTCATGATAATGACGATGATGCAGAGGATGTTGCCGATGCTTTTCTGATTGGAGCCATCGATGTACAGCATCGAAATCACTCGTGGACCCAATCCATGCTTCTTTTTCCGTCGGTAGAGCAAGAAGGCGATGGCAAGCAAGGAAACAACAGTGACCAGGATGAATAACAGCAAGAAATTGTAGACAAGCCATTCCAGCAGGAACAAGATGTCATTGGCGGGCTGGAGACCATCAGCCCAGGAGCGGGGTTGCCACATGATGCCACCCTCACGGAATTTCGGGCCGTTCGGCCCTGCTTCACCCAGGAGAGCTGTCTGAGCAGTGGTTGATTGGTCAACTCCTGTCCAACCCCATCGGCCTCCGAAGGTCAGCCACGGTTGTGTCGTTAACACCTCAATCGTGTAATCGGTTGATCGCAGGATTCTCCCATTGTCCCCTACTGTATCGCTTGCCAAACCCACTTTCCCTGAATATGGTTTGATGTAGTTGGCATGGCTTCCTTTCGCCACATAGACCTTCACATGATCCCCGTCCTTCTCGACTTGTTCCCAGGTCGCTTTCTGACCAGCATAATGTTGACTGAACATGACCTCAGAGGGTTGACCACCAGAAAGGACCACCTGGACCATCTCCCAG
>JALOTN010000004.1 GCA_025457885.1 Thermoplasmatota archaeon
ATCGGTGAAGACGTTGGTTTTGATACATCGACATTACCTGGTTCGAGTTTCCGATTTGTGCCAATGAAAACTGTGTCTGGTACGCCTGGTGTTATTGGTATTAAACCGGATAATTCGGTTAAGATGTTTACCATTGAGCAAGAAAGGATACTTCATTCTTTTGCTGCACAAGCTGCTTTAGCGTTAGAACGGGTAAAACTTACTCATAAAAAATATTAATAAGAATATGAACTAAATAATAGGAAAATTGATGCAGGCTTTATAGTCATACTCCGCACTCCCTCCAGCGGTTTTTGGTAATGGGAAATTTTGAATGTTTGGTAACCAAATCCGACGGGAACCATTAAAATCGAAAAAACCCCACAGCAGATATGGTACCATCAAATTTGTTAAAAAATGCGAGTCAGAATCTCCTTCCCCGCGTAATTATCATTTTTTTTTTTTATTTACTGCACCCGTTCGATTCATAAAAATCTTTTCTAAATGCACAAGCAAAGTTCCCTTCAAGTTTCCTCCTGATTTTCTCCTGATGGATGCTGATTTTTTTTGATAAGAACTGTCAAACAAGCCATATAAATCTTGGGGCCCCACAATAGATTTTATTAGGTGAGTGAGATGTCAAAAAAAATCGGTATCGTAAGTCTAGCAATATTTGGTCTACTAATCACAAGTAGCACTGTTTCTGCGTTTGTCGAACTTCATCTCCCTGAAGGTCCTATCACGATGAACGCTCACTATCCAAGCACCCAGAGCTATTTTGACACACAGCTGAAGAATATCTCTGCTGGCTATGATGTTCAGAACGGGATCTACATCGACTGGTGTGCAGCAAAAGAAATCTACATCAACCCTAATCATGATTATTCAAACACACACTTGTATTCCCTGTATGATTCTTCAATGCCAAGTTACCTGTGGCATCAGAACTGGAGCAAGATTAGCTATCTTTTAAACCATAAGGTACCAAACGTTGATTGGCATCAGATCCAGTATGCTCTCTGGTATTTCCTTGATTACGGGAACGCGGGGTTGAACAATGCTGGCTGGTCCATGGTCGAGAACGCAAGCCTCTATGGTGCATGTTACTACCCTACCTATTTTGACATTATTGGAGTTCTTGCTGATGCAGGAGAACATGTGCAAAAACAGGTTCTTGAGATCCGACTCATCGACCCGAACGGAGATGCTGACGGCGATGGTATCAAGAACATCGATGAGGATGTGAATACGGATGGGAATCCTCACAATGATGATTCAGACGCTGATGGAACCAGTGATTACCTTGACACTGATGACGATGGAGATGACATCCCAACACAAGTCGAATGTAGTGATGGTGAACAGTACGGTCAGGATGTCGACCAGGATGGGATACCCAACTACCTGGATACAAACTCCGATGGAGATTGTAAAAAGGATAAATGCGAAGGACGAGGTGACATTGACGGGGACGGAATTCCCAACTATCTTGACCCGCATGACAACGATGGACCCCTTGGGGATCTTGACCATGACGGATTACTGAACAATGTTGAAGATACTCTTGGGACGAACAAGACAAACCCTGACTCCGATGGAGATTCCCTGGGGGACTACCAAGAAACCGATGGTGGGAACCCTGTTGATACCGATACCGATGGCATCATCGATGCGAACGACCCTGATGATGACAACGATGGGATCTCAACACTAGTTGAGGTCACCGATGGTGAGCAGTTCGGTCAGGATGTCGACAACGATGGGACACCAAACTATCATGACACTGATTCCGATGACGATGGTCTCCTTGATGAGGAGGAAGGAACGGGAGATCATGATAATGACGGGATACCTAATTATCTCGACCCTGATGATCGACAGGCGCCTTTTAAAGTGGAGAACCTCTCCGCACATGATGCAAAGGACGGGAAAATCTCTCTTATATGGGATGCTGCCATGGATAATGTCGGTGTGGACCATTATGAGATTTATCGTGATGGAGCATTCATCATGAATGCCACTGAAACTTCCGCTCTAGATACTGGGTTAATCAACGGTCATTCTTATTCCTATACGGTGCGTGCCATGGATGCCGTGGGAAACCAAGGCGAGTTCTCAGATCCAGCGATAGGCACCCCGACCAAAACACCTTCGCTGCCTCACTACTCTTCGTCAACCTCAAGTAACGGACCTGATAATGCAGCACCCCTGGCAAATGCTTCCGCAGGCGAACCATATACGGGGATTGTTTTTGATAACATCACCTTCAACGCCTCTCTCAGCTTTGATCCTGACAACGATGTCCTCTCCTACCTCTGGGATTTCGGGGATGGAACGATCTTGACTGGAGAAATCGTGGCTCATAGTTATTCTGTTTCCGGGTCTTATCTTGTCACTCTCTTGGTGACTGACAGTCATGGCTTAACAGACTCAGATACCACTATCGCTTCAATATACAATGCAAGCATATCGCTTTCGCAACCTGTGATGATTGGACCAAACCAAGGATATTGTACTATCTCCTATAACTTCAGCGTCATCGTCAATGAATCAGAGAACTCAATCGCACTGAGTATCAGCTGGGGTGATGGGCAAAGCATCCAAAGCGACAACATGACCGCGGGATCGTGGGTACTCGTCAACCATGCCTGGGAAAAACCAGGGAGCTACAGTATCACCATCACTGCCTCAGATGGTTCTTCGAGTACAGTAGACACCAGAATTATGGAGATCTATCCCTTGGTTGTTCTCAAGGAGATTCCCACCTCGTCTAACTTCTTACTCATCCTGCTTGCGCTCCTTGCGTTCTTCTTCCTTCTGTTCTTTTTCCTTCTTGGAAAACGAAACCGGGATGAAAAATAAGAAAACCTAAAAAACTTCTTTTCTTTCTTTTTTTTCCGCTATCCTTTTTTCTGAAGGAACATTTTTTTAAACGGCTTTCTGTTGTTACTCATGAAGATTTTTGGAGTGATAGGATTGAAAAAAACTGCACTAATGATGGGTATCATTGTCATCTTTAGCATGATATGCTCCAGTGGATGCTTTGAGGAAGAACCATCGTCCATACCACAGAACACACCACCGGTTGCCTCCTGCATTGGGACACCAACATCTGGAGAAGCACCATTGAAAGTAACGTTCACGGGCACAGCACAGGATTCAGATGGTGTCATTACCTTCTATCACTGGGATTTCGGTGACGGTTCAATGGCTGATTTACAAAACCCGACGCACATCTATCTTCATGAAGGGACCTATACTGTGACCTTCACCGTGACCGACAACAACGCCTCCATAGGATCAAGCACTCTGCAGATTTCTGTATCGCCTCCCTCGAATTATCCACCGAATGCCTCCATTATCGTGGATCGGACCTTTGGAGTGGCTCCTTTGACCGTTGCTTTCAGTGGCTCTGGGACCGATGCGGATGGATACATCGTGTCGTATTCCTGGGATTTTGATGATGGCTCCAATAGCAGTTCACAAAGCACGGGACATACCTTTGTTGATTATGGTATTTATAACGTGACGCTGGTCATCACCGACGATAAGGGAGCTACCGGTGAGTCCTTTGTGACGATCACATGCGCCCCGGTTCATAATCTGACTCAAGGGGGGATTGACTATATCTGCCAGCACTATGGGGATGCATCCGGGTGTATTGTCTCCGAGGGGTTGCTTTTCACGTTCACTGATGATACGAATCAGACCTATACGGAGTTGCCTGGTGGGACGACAGATATCCTAGGATTCATCATGATGGGGGTCGTAAGATCGATTACCATGATTCAGCCGAGTCGAGCTCCTATTGATGACCCGCTCCAGGAGTTTCTTGAGGCGAATGGAGGTTTTCTCTTGGATTCCTCTGATGTCGCATTCTTGCTTCAGCACGATGAGACGTCCGGGGACCAATGGTGTTATCCAACATGAGGGATGGTTGATGATTGAACAGATGCGGGTCGGTTTTGATAATTTCTGTTATGTGGTTTATTGTCCCCTACAGAGGAAAGCGGCGGTGGTTGACCCTGGTTTTGATGCCTCAAAAGTCCTTTTGTTTTTAGAAAGAAAACGCCTCATGTTAGAGTATATTATTCTTACTCATTATCACAGTGATCATTGTGCCGATGTAAGGGTTCTGAAGAAGACTGTTCCCTCCGCTCGTATCGTTGCTTCTCAGAAGGATGGAGAACGGCTTTCTCTCAAACCAGAGGTTATTGTCTCTGATGAGTCTCAGCTGTCGGTAGGTCATGTTATGCTTTCTTTTCTTCTGACGCCGGGTCATACCCCTGGTGGTATCTGCATTATCGTTGATGAGGAAGCAGTGTTGACCGGGGATACCTTGTTCATTGGGGATTGTGGGAGGACTGATCTACTAGGGGGGAGCCTGGAGGAGATGTTCCAGACGTTGCAGCAGAAGATTAAGACTCTTCCGGATGAGTATATCGTCTACCCTGGTCATGATTATGGGGAGAAACCCTTTGATCGTCTTGGGAACCAGAAGCAGTCCAATAAAACGTTGCTTGCCAAGAGTCTTAAAGAGTTTTCGCAGATCCCTTAAGCGTATTTTCTATTTTTATCACGCTTCTTTGAGACGTCAGGAGTCATTGCGTTATATTTGTTGAATAGAAAAGTTAATTAACAATTGTTAACAATAATAGTGTACAAGAAAAAAAATCAGAAATAGAGGAACAACCACCATGTTTAATGAAGAAAAAACAACAAAAGCAGTCGAAAAAATAAGTCCCAGCGTCGTAAACATCGTCACCAAACACATCATGGGAAATAATCGATTCAACACCTTCGAATTCCAAGGAGCAGGATCAGGTGTCATCATGACCCCTGAAGGATACATCCTGACAAACAACCACGTCGTAGAACAAACAAAAAAAGTCGACGTCTACCTCATCAACGGAGAGAAATACGAAGGACACGTGATAGGAACCGACCCAAGCACAGATATAGCAGTCATAAAAATCAATGGAAAAAACTTTTACTCAGGAGAATTTGGGAACTCAGATACACTTCGACCAGGACAAATGGCCATCGCAATAGGAAACTCCCTAGGACTCTCCGGAGGACCCTCCGTGACCATCGGGGTCATCTCCGCGATCCGACGCAACATCCCATCAGAACGAGGCGTCCTAGAAAACATGATCCAAACCGATGCTGCCATCAACCCAGGAAACAGCGGGGGGCCACTCATCGACTCCAACGGCACCATCATAGGCATCAACAACGCCATCATCCCCTTCGCTCATGGCATCGGATTTGCCATCCCCATCAACATCGCAAAAGACGTTGCAAACGAACTTATCACCTTCGGTCACGTCATCAGACCCTGGCTTGGCATCCTTGGGGTAGACATCAACCCAACCCTGGCCTCATACTACCGACTCGCCTCAGATGAAGGGGCACTCATCGTCCAGATCAACGAAGCAAGCCCCGCTGACAACGCAGGATTAGAACCAGGTGATATTATCGTCGAAATAGATGGAAAGCACATCAAAGGAATGGAGGACGTCCGCCACCTCATCTGGAAACGAAAAGCCGGAGAAAACATCACACTGAAGATCCTCAGGAAACATAAACAGATCCTAGGAACATTACGCCTCTCACAAAATCCGGCAGGTTAAAACAATCAATCCAGCATACCGGATAACCCTCGCTCAGGAAAGACCAATGGAGTTGATCGAACCCTATGACCCCTAATCCGCAAGCAAATCACCCTCTTGTGACGATACAAAAAAGCACCTACACGACACTTGATATTCAAAGCCTATTACAACCACTTGGTGGACTGCAACACTACCTCCACAAAGGGGAACGAGTGCTCCTAAAAACAAATCTTCTCATCCCTAGCGATCCTGAAAAAGCAGTCGTCACCCATCCAGCCGTTGTACGAGCCGTGGCTCAGACGGTCCTCAAAACTGGTGCCGTCCCCTTCATCGCAGATTCACCATCTGGACAATTCACAAAGAGACGATTGGAAAAAGCATATCAAAAATCAGGATTAACCGCCATCGCAAAAGATCTCGGAATTGATTTGAACTATGACACCGGTGTCACCAAAATAGAGATCCCCCACGGAAAAAAATTGAAGAAGACCCCTCTTTGTGATTATGCTCTACAAGCCGACAAAATCATCGCTCTTCCAAAGATTAAAACCCATTCCTACATGATAATGACCCTAGCGACCAAGATCATGTATGGTATCGTGCCAGGACTCACAAAAGCAAAATACCATTCAATGTACTTCAGACGAACCGCATTTGCAGACATGCTCCTGGATCTTCTTACGGTGAAAAAACCAGATCTCATCATCATGGATGGAATCACCGGAATGGAAGGAGATGGCCCCTCAGGTGGAACACCGGTTCATCTAGGGGTCCTTCTTGCAACCGACGATGCAATAGCTATGGATCTTGCTGTCTGTACCATGCTTGGCATAGAGCCAATTCGTATCCCCACTCTACGACAAGCTAAGTTACGCCACCTCTGGCCAACTCAAATCCAGTATCCTTCCCTCTCACCACAAGATGTCCGATACACAGGATTCCACCTCCCCTCGGGGGCGGTTTCTCTGATGTCGGGGTCAAAGAACCATCGTCAACAACCCGTCCCAACAGAGAAATGTACCGCCTGTGGTCAGTGTGTTGAGATCTGCCCCAAACAAGCAATACAGCTTATAGGTCGATGTGCGGTTGTTGACTATTCAAAATGTATCGCCTGTTATTGTTGTCATGAGGTCTGTCCATACGATGCGATACAACTCGAATATATCCAGAAATAAAAGTTTCAGAGTCAATCGATGATTCTTTAAAAATATATACTCGTCATGATACTTCGTTGAGATTCCCCAATGTTCTGAGAATCAGCTCAGGGAGCGCCGGATGTATATGCATCCCGTGTGATAGAAACGCGATGTTCCCCTCCAATGCCATCACATTGATGACTTCCTGGATGAGTATTGATGCAGAAGGTCCTATGATGTGAAAACCAAGGATTTTCCCGGTCTGTTTTTCAATGATCGCTTTGGTAAATCCATCGTTCTCCATCATCGCATCCCCTTTTGCGACATCCGCATACTGAGCTTTCCCTACAAGGATCTGATGATGTTTTTTTGCCTCAGATTCTGTTAGTCCCACCGCGGCGATCTCTGGATAGGTGAAGATAGCATAGGGAATCGCATGATAGTCCATCTTAGTTTTCTTCTCATGGAACGCGTTTCTCCAAACGATTGCTGCCTCCTCATTTGCCACGTGTTTGAACATCGCCTTCCCAATCGCATCTCCAAATGCCCAGATGTTCTTCTTGCTTGTCTCCAGGTAATCATTGACCTGGATGTATCCACGAACATCGGTTTTTACGCCTGTGTTTTGAACCTTTAAAAGATCCGCGTTTGATTGACGACCCGCTGCAACAAAAATCTTCTCAGCGGATGTAGTGATTTCCTTTCCGGAATCATCCGCTCTCCCTCGGACAGTCACCATCGTCCCTTGTTGGTGTGCCTCTTGTACTTCGGTGTTCAGATAGATTTTCATTCGTTTCTCAAATTGTTTCTTTAATAGATCTGATATCTCCGGTTCAACTCCAGGGATTAATCGATCTGCTCTTTGAAAGATCGTCACCTTGGTTCCAATCGCGGAGAAAAAATGCGCGAACTCTACAGCAATATATCCTCCTCCGATGATTATCATCTCTTTGGGTTTTTCTTCTAGCTCAAACACGTTCTCGTTTGTAAGATAGGGGATGGCCTCTAAGCCTTTTATCGGAGGGATAAACGGTCGTGCGCCAGAACCAAGGAAGATTTTCTCTGCTGTAATCTCCCTCCCAGCTACCATTATTGTATAATCTTTGGTGAACACTCCTATGTCATTGAAATAGGTAAGGTTCTCTATTTGGGAAATCCCCTGCTTCATCGCCTCATGGCTCTCCTGAATCGGCCTTTTTACACGTTGCATAAGAGCTTTGAAATCGATGTCTGTTATCTCTGCGGTGATCCCAAGTTTTTTTGCTTCACGAATCTCCATGATCCGGTCTGCGGGATGAATCAGGATTTTTGATGGGATACAGCCCACATTCAGGCATGTCCCTCCCAAGGGTCCTTTGTCGACCCAGGCGACCGTCAACCCCTGGGACACAGCGGCATCAACAATCTCTCCTCCAGATCCGCTTCCGACCACAATCACATCATATGTTTTCATGTTCCATCCTCATCATACAATTCTATTTCGTATGATTGATTTCAATACCGACTTCGTTTCTACGTAAAAAACCAGGGGTAAAGGGACTGTTATACCGCATGAGAATCGGTTCACCGATTCCTTGTAAACCCTGAGATTGTAGTATCTCCTTGATTTTTTTTTGGAATTTTGCTACTCGGGCATCCGTGGTTCGACCGCTGAAACGAAGCACTGCTATTTCTCTTTCTGGTTGAACCTTTATTTTTACCGTCGGGTTAAGAGGAATCGGAGTGGTCTCCTTTGTATAGGATGTGGGAAGCACAAAGGCCATGAATTCTTTTTTTGAAATCACTGGTGCGGTCATCGGTATTTTTTCGGTGGTAATGACTGGTGCAGTCATCGGGATTCGACGACGTGTGGTATTCTCACCACTGATGTATTGAAAGAGTAAACCAAACCCGGAGTCATCGATGAATCCCTCAACCACCGCTAGGATTGCCTCAGGGTACCTGCGAATTTCAAAATCTCCGTTTTTCTTTACGAGTTCATACGGCATTTCTTCAGTCATATCATGGTTTAGAATCGCAGGGAACTATATATGGATGTGGATTATGGACGAAGGAGATGGGGATTAATGGTTGCATCTAGGGACACGGGGATGGTTTGCGTGACTCCTGCTAACGAAAAATTTCCTTGGATCTGGATGACGAACCAATCGGGGAGTAGTGTTTTTGTCCCTGAAGTAAAAATCGAACGATACGGGATGAGAAGTTGTGTCTCCAGATGGTTTTGTTGGATCGGCTCGACGGTTTCAGGCTCCATGAGTTTTTGGGCTATCATCTTTTGGTTCTCACCGGTCAATCCATAGATGCTGCAGAGGAGATCGTTGGCTTGTAATGGAATTTTACTAGGGTTGTAGAGAGTCAATCCGATGGTGGTGAGAAGCCCCGTGAATCGCAGTTTTACATCAATGGAAATCGTAATGCCAAGTGATTCGTTTTTAAAAAGGAGCTCCTTGATATCTGGGACAGGTAGCATGGCGGTTGCTTGAAGCGGGATGACTTTGTTTATTCCCATGAGATGAATTCCTGCATAGCCTGAGATACTGAGGGTGAGAACCTTTGCGTTGAGCGCGTCATAGGAGAGTGTCCCGTCCAGAGAAAACTGTGTGGTCCTATTCGGAAGAATCCTTCCCTCAAGAGATGAAAATCCTCCGACAAGACTGCCATTTTCTGTCTCAATACGTGTTGAGAGGTTTTCTAAAGAGAGTTCAAAGAGATTCGGATTCTGAATACTCACCACCGCATGGAACACGACGCCCTCCTCTGTTATTTCTGTTACCTCTGCGAGCAGACTGATTTGTGGAATGGAGATATTCTGGAAAAGATCCTGGAACGAGGCAGTGATATTGATGTGGAACGGGATGGTTTTTTCAAAGACGCCTGCGATGTTTACTCCAAAAATGCCTTCGATGGAGCCATAGAGCCGTGAGGAGAGATTTCCGGAGAACGACAGGGTCTCATTGGTGGTAAACGTTCGTTGTTGGTTTGCAGCAATTTTCCCACCTGGGAAGGTGAGATGCAGGATGGAATCACCCTCTGGTGACCTCCCTTGGATTATGAGATTTTTGATGATGAGGTCAAAATGATTATCATTTACCATGGTAATGACTGCTGTAAAACTCAAATCCTCGGTTGTTACTTTGGTAAGGTTGAAATCAACATTTATCCTAGGATCTCGAATGTCTTGAATAAAAAAAACAAGAACGCTCCCAATAACGATATTTGTGATGATTAGGAGAAGAAGGAAAAGAATCCCAAGAGTAGTTTTTTTTCCCATAATGGTTCCTATTTTGTGAAATGCGGTAAAGAAGCGAAAATATATATTATATTATGGTATTTATAATATTTTATGATATCTTTTTTTACTTCATATAGAGCAAAAACTATTTAATGGAGTTTTTCTTCTTCGTTGGGTACGATTCATCATGCCAGAACCACTCCTCATAGCCTTATATCTCTTCATCATGATTCTTACCTTTCTCTTTATGGAGGCCGTCGCTTGGTTCCTTCATAAGTACGTGATGCATGGGTTTGGATGGTTCCTCCATGAGGACCACCATCGATACACCGGAAAGCGATTTGAGAAAAACGATGTCTTTGGATTGTTCTTCGCCACCGTATCGATTATTCTCATATTTACTGGTTTTTTTGGAGATTTTGATATCCGTTTTTTCCTTGGAATCGGGGTCGCCATGTATGGAGCAGGGTATTTCTTGGTTCATGATATTTTCTTCCATCGACGTGTCAAAATTAAATACCGACCGAAAAGCCAGTACATCAAACGTGTCCTGCATGCCCACACGGTACACCATCAGAAAAGTAAGGCTCATGAGGGCGTCTGCTTTGGTTTCCTGTACGCAAGTAAGAAATATTCAGTCCCCGAAGAAACTCCCGTATCGAACTGATGGTGGGCTTGTTCCTTAAATCGTTATTGACCGGGTGATTTTTCCAAACAGACTACAATAGGCAGTCACAGTTAATTCGTCACCAGTTGTTGCAGTCAGATTATAGTTATAACGGAAAAATATAAACTTCGGTTGACTAGTATATGATTCAGTGGAATATAAGACTCCGTTTTTTTCAATATCCACTTTGTAGACATAATGAATTTTTGGTCCAAACGAGAAATGGAGAATCAAAACATCTAATGTGTCTGGTTCGTAATTCAGTTTCATGTATCGTGGGTTATGGGCAGCTGCCTGCATACTTATCATCAATGAACTGATGATAAGAAATATTCCTATGATTGCGTATCTTCTATATTTCATGGTTTCAAACTCCTATTCTGCGGTGAGATGCCATATCTCACCAGTTGGTAAAAGGGATCCTATGAACCGGGTTGTAACTACATATATTTCTCCTGATTCGTCCTGTCCGAATCCAAGGATGAAACGTTTCAGAGGTTTTTCGTTTTCGAATGAAAACTCCTGTCGTTCCCATACTCCAGGGTCGGTTTCTGTAAGATAATATATTTTCCCATCAGGTTTGACGAAATCGGTGCTCCAGTCACCAAACACATAGCAGCCAACAAGATTTGGTGATTGATTTCCCCTATAAACATATCCCCCGATTATGGATCTTCCGACGTTATGACTATATTCATAAATCGGTGGTTGCAACGACTCGATACTGATGTTGAGTTCCTCTGCTAAATCAGGATCATAGAGATGAGTACCTTCAAGGATGCGCCAGCCGTAGTTCCCACCGTTTTCCACCAGGTCAATTTCTTCCCATTTATCTTGTCCGACATCAGCTACAAAAAGGGCTCCAGTGAGACTGTCAAAAGAAAAACGATAGGGATTCCGGAAACCAAATGCATAGATCTCATCAAGACCCTCAGTGCCAACAAAAGGATTGTCTAATGGGATCGCATAGGGGCTGTCTGAGTCGATATCAATCCGAAGGATTTTACCAAGAAGGGTGTTATTGTTCTGGCCATTACCGATGGTTCCATGTTGATCACCAGCACCTCCTCCGTCCCCAAGCCCTATGTAAAGATAACCCTCTGGTCCGAATGCAAGCTGACCACCATTATGATTTGGTTCTGGTTGATCAACTCGTAGAATAATTATCTCTGACAATGGATCTGCTATGTTGGAATCCTCTGATGAGACATGATATTCAGCAATGATACTTTCATGATCCACTCCTTCTGCAGTCTTCGTGCCGCTATAATAAACAAAGAATCGTCCGTTTATCTCATAATTTGGATGAAAAGCAAGACCGAGCAATCCTCGTTCATCATAGATGGGATTTACCTTCACCATTTTACTTGTGAGATCTAAGAATGGTGTTTGAAGAAGAACGTCGTTTTCAATAATATAGATCTTTCCTGGTTGGTCCGCGACAAAGAGACGGTTCGTTCCATCTCCTGCAGTGGTAAGCATCGTTGGTGCCTTCAAACCCGAGGCGATACGATTGAGTGTCGTAGTAAGAGCGTTCACATCCCCTGGTATCAGACGGACGAAGAAACCTAGCAGGCGGGCACGCGATGTTTTCATTGATGTATTTCCCTCTGATGCATTAATCGTTACTGTTATCGTTGTTTTCCCAAAACCAAGCACGAATGGAACCTTTATGGTCTCAGTATTACCAGATCGTAAGAGATCTACGGTCCCTCCAGTGTTTTTCCCTACAAGTACGATGCCTCCATTAAGGATGATTTCCCATGAGAGGTTTGTAAGATTCTCATCTCCGTCGTTTCGGATAACGGCACCGATACCAATACCACCCGTAATCACTTCCACTTCAAGGGGTGAACCTGCTATCGATGTGTTTTCTTGTTTTGATGGGAGCTTTGCTGCTAGTACGTACATACTTGTAAGAAGAAACACGACGCTGAACAATACTATCACAATTTTTTTTCGCATAATAAAAACCTCCTTATTTTTTTTAAAAATAGGGGGGAACCTCATATAAAGATTGTGGTAGTGTAAATAAATAAAAAAAATGAAATTTTATAACCATAACCTCAAGATTTAAATACCTCGTATCTTTGTTTTAATAAGACACTCGGGAGTTTGAATTGTGAAGATTGCTTATGTCAGGCAGATTATAAAATTAGCACGAATGCCGATTGTTCTGGCGGTCATACCTATTTTTCTTGTCGGAATCCTGTTCGCTCTTCGTTCTGGGGCGTCTTTTTCTGGTGTAAATTTCCTCTGGGGTTTTTGTATCTTATTCATCATTGAGATAGCAGCGTCCTTTTCAAACGATTATTATGACTATGAAGCAGATAAACACAACAGACAATTTGGTTTCTCTGGAGGCAGTGGAGTCTTACTCGAATATCCTGAACTCCTTTCATTTGCAAAATGGGCATCAATCATCATGTTTGTTCTTGCCATCCTTTTAACAGGTCTGTTTATCATTTTCGCATCACTTCCTTTTTGGGTAATCGTATATATCGGCATCGCCGTGTTTTTTTGCTGGTTTTATACAGCACCACCGCTTCGTCTTGTTTATCGAGGTCTGGGTGAGATCCCTCACCTGCTCGCAGGAATCATGTTCCCTGGATGGGGATATCTTATTATGACCGGAACAATAACCACTGATTTGGTCATATTTGCGATTCCCTTCGGTTTCCTTGGTTTAACAGTGATACTCAATTTTGAGATACCTGACATGGAAGCGGATATCCATGGGGGGAAACGAAATCTCATCGTGATGAAAGGTCGATATTTTTCTTTCCTCACCATTTTTTTGCTGTATCTCATTACTTTTCTTTATTTTTTCATCCTTGCTATCTTTGGATTATTTGAGGATATCCTGAATCCATGGCTGATTACCTTACTTGCTTTTTTCCCCTTATGTATATCTTTTATCTCCATTATAAAAAAGTCAATTCAAAAAGATGTCGCAACAAAATATGCTATACGAAATGCGATAGCTGGCTTTCTTGCATCGTTTCTCATTATGGCATCTCTTTTATTTTAACTGAAAACCTTGAGATATTGATTGTTTACCACATTTTTAGGGAATCGATATAAATATCTTTGGTAAAATTTATTTAAAGAGCTCTTCTATTTCTAAAATATGGGAGTTACCTCCTAAACGAGAATCATCTAAATTAAAGGGGAGAAAAAGCATGAAAAAAAGAAATGCAATAGTCTTAGCAATACTGCTGGTATTTTCAAACTTCGTCGTTGTCGGAGCAGCGATATCTGATCAATTAAAAGATAATACCATTAAACAGAAACATGAGAATCAACCATGGTCAACACTCCAATCAGACGATGACATTACGATTTCCTTTTCAAAAGCCCCACTGTCCTTAGGAATAAATATCGAAATACAAAACAACAGAAATGTGACCTATCAAGACGTACCATGGAGTTTTCGGGCAAAACCACAGATCTCTGGAACAGGACTTGTTTACAAAGACCAAATACGGTCTGGAGTTATCGATCAACTTGAGGCCAATGCACTTGTGACTATTCCATTACGACCATTGAAGGGGCAAACTTCGAGTCCTTTTGGGCTTGGGCTGTTCTATTTTAATGCCTCGGTCAGCACGTCAGATACCTTCTTTCGCTCTTCACAACTCTGCTGGCTGGTGCTCTTTTTCATGGTGAATCTGAAACCAACCTACATGGATATACCACCTGCAGAAGCATACAGCTTATATGAGAATGGGACCTTTGACCTCATCATTGATGTGGTCGGTCTGAATATCTATAGCCTTGGTCATCTCCCTGGCGCTGTAAATTACGTCTGGGCTGATGGGACATTAAATGAAACGATTCCTACTCTTGACAAAAACCTCACCTATCTTGTCTACTGTCACACCGATCCACCTTCCACCGCCAGCGCTCAGGCATTGGTCAATGCAGGGTTTCCCTCCGTCTATCGATTGGAAGGCAATTATCGAGCATGGGTTGATGCAGGCTACCCTACAGAAACCTAAACACGTCTTCCTTATTCGCTTCATTAAGCACCGTAACAAATAAAGTCACATAATCTTCTTAAACCACTGTAATATACGACTAACAAGGTTTGAAAGGCGGGAGACATATGGTCATAAACTATCTTATCTTAGATATCCTAATCATCTTATTTCCGTTCTTACTTTCATTTAAGTGGAAGTTCGCCTATTATCGATACTACAAGGCATTGTTTCCAGCAATCGCCATCGTCGGAGCAGGTTACATTTTCTGGGATGCGATTGTGACTGCAAGAGGAGACTGGTGGTTCAACTATGAGTATCTTTCTGAAATCACCATCATCGGATTACCTCTGGAGGAGATTTTATTCTTCATTGTTGTCCCCTATTCCTGTATATTCATCTATGAGAACCTTGAGTATTTCTTTCCAGATAAAAAAACAAGATTCAGCAAGATCTTCTATGTTGTTTTGATCATATTATTCGTTCTCGGTGGACTTGCGTTCTATCACCAGGATTATACAATCCTTGCTCTGATGTCGTGTGCGTTTTTTTTACTCATCGCGCTTTGGCGTTTCCCAGACATCCTGCAATCACGGAACTACTGGCTCTACATCGGCATATCTATGATTCCCTTCATAATCTTCAATTACCTGCTCACCTCCACGCCCATCGTATTGTATAACCCTGCGGCCATCTGGGGTGGTGATGGGGCGTGGAACGGCCGGTTCTTCACTATACCACTCGAAGACTTCTTCTATAATTTCTCGATGCTATCGTTTTATCTGCTTGTTTACCGGTATTTCAGGAAACGATGGATTCAACCATCTACATCAAAACAAGGATTAAAGGATCACAAATGAGTGATTCAATGGTGTGACCACCATGGATTTTTTTGGAGTGATTCTGGATGGATCTTCGGATCCTTTGCTTTTCGGGATTTTCTTTTTCGTCTATGTCGTGCTCAATACCCTTGCCCTGCCTTTCCCAGTGGAACTGGGATTATTCAACCCTGCTTTTCATCCCTTGTTCTTGATAGGTATCCTTGCCGTGGGGCGAGGTGTTGGAGCGTTTTGTGTTTTTGAAATTGGAGGATTTATCAGAAAAAAGACAAGCACGTGGTCTGTAGGTGCATTCCGGTTACGAAAAACAATCAGCTCTCTTGAGCGGTTTATCCAACAGTATGGATATTATGCCTTGTTCCTCCTTATGAGCATCCCACTCATGCTGGATTCAGTGGTGCTGTATCTCTTTTCTCTTCTCAATAAACGAAAGGATACCAAGGTAGCCCTTGCCCGGCGATGGTTTATCGGTATCACCATTGCAGCAAGTATCCTGCGTGGCACCATCATTCTTTTGGTTGCTGAATTTGTAAAAATAATCCTGATATGATATATTTAGTAATACAATAGGTATTACCTCTGGTATCACTTCTGGAGGAACATGTCATCATGGTCTATCGTTCACCCTGGATCGTCCAATTAAAACGGTCCCGACCTATCCAAAAAGCACACTCCTTGCTCCACCCCGATTGTGTAGTTGTCGGTGGTGGTATCGCTGGGGTTGTCACCGCATATTTTATTCTTCGACAGACATCTCATACTATCCTTCTCCTCGAGGCCGATCGTGTCGCCCATGGTGCGACTGGTCATAACGCAGGACAAGTAGTCAGCTACTTTGAGCGTCCTCTTCATGATATCGCCAGTCAGTTTGGGGCGCCTCTCACCTTAGATGCTTATCATCATCTTCAGGAGACCTGGGGTGTCTTGGATGATATTATCACCACAGCACACCTAAGGACGCCAGTCACAACATTCACTGGGTACGCTGGATACAGCACGTATCACCAACTTTTGAACCAATTAAAGACTCTCCACCTGCTGCGCGATTCAAAAACAACACCAGAAAATCTCCTTCTCCTAAAAGAATCAGACCTTCATGGTAAGATCCCCTCCCTGTATCACCCTTACATCAGCCTCATAAAACACCAGGAGTTATTACAACTTCTTGGTACGGGAAATTCACAGTATATCGCTGCTTTTCCCGAAAAAAAAGGATGTACCAACTCAAGTCTTCTGACCGAAGAACTCGTTGGGTATCTCCTCAGTACCTACCCTGAACGGTTTCATCTTTCAGAGCTTACACCTGTGAAAAGAATTTTGGTCACTCCAACACAAATTACACTTTCGACACCAGATCAGATCATCAAGACCCCTAGTCTGATTCTCTGCACCAATGGGTATACAACGTATCAGATTGATGCAGAACCACTTAAACCGGTTCTCCAAAGATTTCATATTACTTCGACAGTCGGTTACATGAATGGATACCTAGATACTACCCTAAAACCACCGACCGCGACCCAATACTTCACAACCCAAAACATCTCTCCAATCGATCCTTATTATTATCTCACGCGACGCATCTATGAACATGGAAGACATGCACATACATTGTTATGCATCGGTGGACCAGAACATCACTTACCGCAGGATCAACCTTATTCCCCTCATGCACAGTATCTTCCGAACGCACATCATGAAATCGACGCCTTCATTCATACAACCAGCAGCTATCCTCTTATCAAAACAACACCAGATTTTAAATGGCATGGTCTGATGGGCTATACCCCCACGATGATACGTCTGATCGGACCAGACCCACACTATCCCAACCTCTCCTATAATCTTGGTTGCAATGGAGTCGGGATTTTACCATCTATCTATGCGGGAAAACGACTCGGTAACTATCTGGCTGGACGCTCCTTGAAACCATCTATATTTGATACAAAATTCATGAATAACAAAGAATTTTAATAGAAAATAAATATACTCCTGGAACAAAACTTTCTTTAATATCAAAACTATCCCTAAAATACGTAACGTGAAACACTATGAAGAAAATAATTATAATCGGTGCAGGTTTTGGAGGAATAGCCGCAGCAGCCCTCCTGGCAAGAGATGGACATGATGTCACTGTCGTAGAAAAAAACGATCAACCCGGAGGACGAGCCATCGTCTGGAACGAAAAAGGGTTCGTCTTCGACATGGGGCCATCCTGGTACCTCATGCCTGATGTTTTCGAACAGTTCTTTGCTCTCTTTAACAAAAAACCAGAAGACTATTATAAACTCATTCGACTCAACCCAGCCTACCGGGTGTTCTTCGATAAAGATGAAATCGTCGATATCTCGCCAGACCTTGAGAAGAACCTTCAACTCTTCGAACGATATCAAAAAGGAGGCCGGGAGCAATTAAAAAAATATCTCCAGGCTGCAGAATATCAATATACAATAGCAATGAAAGAGTTCATCTACAAGGAATATCGTCATCTCTGGGATTTCTTCAGCCTCCGTCTGTTGTTAAAAGGTAGTAAACTGCATATCTTCACCAGTCTTGACCGCTATGCGCAACGATACATCACCGATCAGAAATTACGGAAGATCCTTGAATACACCATGGTGTTCCTTGGAGGCACCCCCTTTGACACCCCTGCTTTATACTCCTTGATGTCCCATGTCGATTTCAACCTGGGCGTCTGGTACCCCGATGGTGGATTTGGAGCTCTTGCGAGAGGTTTTCAACGCCTCGCGGTTGAACAAGGCGTGAAATTCGAATTCAACACAGAAGTAGAAAAAATAATCGTGAAAAACGGGTCGGTCACTGGTGTGAAAACTTCTAAAGGAGAGACGTCTGCTGATCTGATCATAGCCAACGCAGATTATCCCTATGTTGAAATGAATCTACTCGAACCAACCTATCAAACCTATCCAAAGGAATACTGGGAAAAGAAAGCCATTGCTCCCTCTGCCCTGCTCATGTACCTCGGGGTAAAAGGAAAAATCAAATCTTTTGCGCATCATAACCTATATTTTGCCACTGACTGGGAGAAACATTTCCAGACAATATTCCATGAACCCAGCTGGCCAGAAAACCCAAGCTACTACGTCAGCTGTCCCTCAAAATCAGATGCCACGGTCGCACCAGCAGATGATGAAAACCTCTTCATCCTGGTTCCGGTTGCTGCTGGATTAGAAGATACACCCCAGGTTAGAGAACGATATTTCAACCAAATCATAAATCATTTGGAACTACTCACCGGGGAAAACATCAAGGACCGCATTATTGTCAAACGATTATTCGCCCATAAGGATTTCACCCAGTACTATCATGCATACAAAGGGACCGCTCTTGGTCTAGCACATACATTGGGGCAAACCGCTATCTTCCGATGCTCCCATCAGAGTAAAAAAGTCAAAGGACTGTATTACACCGGCCATTACACACATCCTGGCATCGGAGTTCCCATGGTAGTGATTTCCTCACAAATCATTGCTGAACAGCTTAGGAGCTCTCCATGATTATTGATAAGACATTCTTCTCCATCTTCAGAAAAGGAAGCAGGACCTACTTCTACAGCAGCCTGTTCTTCCCCATGCATATCCGTCAGGAGGTCTTCATCCTCTACGGGTTCGTCCGGAAAACAGACAATTACGTCGACGTCACCCCACAGGACCGTGAAGGTTTTTATTCCTTTAAAAAGAAATATTACGAAGCAAAGAACGGAAAGGAAACCGGGGATGTCGTCATCGACTCCTTCGTCCGCTTAGCGGAACGGAAAGGATTTCACGATGAATGGGTAGACGCGTTCCTGCATTCCATGGAACTAGACATCACCAAAACCAAGTACGAGACCCTTGAGGAAGCCTTAGAATATATTTATGGATCTGCTGAGGTCATCGGCTTGATGATGGCACGCATCATCGGTCTTTCAAAAGAATCCTACGAGTATGCGAAATACCTCGGGCGGGCGATGCAATACATCAACTTCATAAGAGACATCGCAGAGGACCTCAAACTCGGTAGAGTCTATTTCCCGCAAGTCGATTTACGAAAACACGGGCTGGAGAACCTCACCTATGATCATGTAAAAGACCATCCGGAACAATTCAAACGGTTCCTGCAGACCCAGCTTGATCATTATTGTCAATGGCAAGAAAAAGCAGAGGAAGGTTATCACTACATCCCAAAACGCTACCTCATCTCTATAAAAACCGCCTCTGAGATGTACAACTGGACCGCTGAACAAATCGCCCATCACCCCTTCATCGTTTACGACCTCAAAGTCAAACCGATGATCTCAAAGATACTTCTCACCGTTTTTTCAAACCTTATCAACACCATGGGAAAGAAATTCAGCACCAACTTCTGTCATGAAGTCCTACACGAACAACCTCCTCCATCAAAGTAGCTCCTATGAAATCCTTCATCAAACCTCGAATCGTTATCAGCAAATGCATTGAATTTGACTTCTGCCGCTACAACAGCCAAATCATCCGCAGCCCAATCGTTAGCACCCTCAAACCCTATGTCGAGTTCCAGCCCATCTGCCCTGAAGTAGAAATCCAACTAGGGGTACCAAGAGACCCTATCCGCATCATCGAACAACATACCAACAAAAAGTTAGTACAACCAACAACCGGTAGAGATGTCACCGATGCGATGCAAACATTCACCCAGCACTTCCTTGCCTCACTTCAAGGAATTGACGGTTTTTTATTAAAATCACAGTCTCCCTCCTGTGGGACGCGAGATGTGAAAATCTATCCAGCGGTCCTCCATTCTGCACCAGTACGCAGGGAAGCAGGATTCTTCGGAGAACAAGTCCTCCAACGGTTCCCCCATCTTGCCATCGAAGATGAGATGCGACTCCAGAACCCCGTCATCCGACAACACTATCTCACAAAGATATTCACCTTCGCCGCCTTCCGATCGGTCAAAGACAAAGCATCACTCCAACGGTTATTACAGTTTCACACAGAAAACAAATACCTCCTCATGGGATATAGTCAAAAAGAACTCCGCATCCTAGGCAATATCCTTGCGAACCAAGAGAAACAACCACTTCCCAAGATGTTCACCGAGTATGAACACCATCTGCATCTAGCGTTTCTTAAGGCACCACGATACACCTCCCAGATAAATGTACTGAACCATACCTTTGGATACATCTCAAAAGAGCTCTCCGCTGCAGAAAAAAGGTTTTATGCAGACCTCCTCGAAAAATACAAAAATGGACAGATTCCACTCAGCGTCCCAGTCAACCTCATACGCTCCTGGGTCATCCGATTCGAACAAAGCTATCTCTTACCTCAGACCTTTTTCGAACCCTACCCTAATCAACTCCTGGACATAGAAGCGATAAAAGCAAGCGAGGTGAGGGATTTCTGGAAGTAAAAAAAACAGATGAACAGAATAACACGACAGAACCATCACAGGATCTCCGTCGTCTCATCCACACCCTCCTGTCCAGCCAGCATTTCGCTGTGATTGCGACAGAGTCACATCATCACCCCTACACCAGCCTCGTTTCATTTGTCCCTTCATCGGACGATACTCATCTTTATTTCCCAACAAAAAAAGAGACACAGAAATTTTTTAATATATCAAAAAACCCGCATATCGCTGCCCTCATCGATAATCGAGAGAACACCCCCGGTGATTTCTCGAAGGCTACCACGGTCATTGCATTAGGAGTTGCCTCTGCAGTAGAGACGAACAAAGAACATATTAGGGAACTTCTCCTCCAAAAACACCCTGATTTATCTGATTTCATCTCTCATCCAGACTGTGCGCTTATCGACATCACCATAACGACCTATCAGATTGTACAACAATTCGAAAAAGTAAAGATCCTGCGTCTGAGAGATGTACCAGAATGATTCAGCAGGAACGCATCCAGCAGCTCAATTCTCATTCCATCGGCTCAGGAGATTATGTACTCTACTGGATGCAAGCATCACAACGAATTCTAGATAATCATGCGTTACAATACGCGATACAGAAAGCCAATGAATACCAGAAACACCTCGTAGTTTTTTTTGGTTTGACACCTTCTTTTCCCGAGGCGAACCAAAGACATTACACTTTCATGCTTGAAGGTCTCAAAGAAACACAACAATCGCTTGAAAAACAAGGTATCACTTTTATCATTCAACCAATCTCACCAGAACAAGGAATCAAGAGACTCGCAACAGATGCATTACTCCTTGTCGTCGATAGAGGGTACCTGCGTATTCAACGACAATGGAGACAGATAGTAGCCCAGCAGGTGCGTTGTCCACTACTCCAAGTTGAGACGGATGTCATCGTCCCCATTGATGTTGTGTCACAGAAAGAAGAATATGCGGCTGCAACCATCAGACCAAAGATACTGAAAAACCTAGAAAAGTTCCTGGTCCCCATCGAACCAGAACCACTTCAAAAAACCTGTACGATGCATCATTTCGACTCACTTGACCTTTCGGACATACCCCGTCTTATAACGAACCTTCAAATCGATTCAACCGTGAAACCATCCGCACTATTTCATGGGGGGACGTCTGCTGCATTGCGATTCCTCCGTCGATTCATCACCCAGAAACTACCATGTTTTTCTGAGTTAAGAAATGACCCGAGCAAAGAATTTTGTTCCTATCTTAGCCCGTATCTTCATTTCGGTCAAATCTCCCCCTTAACGATCGCATTGAAAATTCGTGCAACAAAGGACCCCAACACTGACGCATTCCTCGAAGAACTCATCGTGCGAAGGGAGCTGAGTATGAACTATGTATACTTCAACAAAGACTATGATTCCTTCGCTGGTTTACCCTCATGGGCGAAGACAACGCTTCTCAACCATGTAAAAGACCCTCGACCGTATCTTTATACCGAAGAGGAACTTGAGACTGCAAAGACTCATGACCCGTTCTGGAACGCGGCTCAACGAGAAATGACACAGACAGGGAAGCTGCAAGGATATATGCGGATGTATTGGGGGAAGAAAATCATTGAATGGACTTCATCACCACAGGAAGCTTTTCAACTGGCTCTCCGGTTGAATAACAAATATGAACTGGATGGAAGAGACCCCAATGGATTCGCTGGTGTCGCCTGGTGCTTTGGGAAGCACGACCGAGCATGGAAGGAACGACCGGTCTTCGGGAAAGTCCGTTACATGAATGACGCGGGTCTGACAAGGAAATTTGATATGACATCCTATATCAGGAACTTATAAAACATCACTCAGAGGACTTTTTTTTATGAGATTTATGGCACATGCAGTTCTTTGTCATGACGTATTAATGGAGTGTTGATTAAGGCTCTGAGGAAATCTATCGGGGGAAACTGTTCTTTATACCCAAGGACTGCGACATAGTCCCCTCCTTTCTGGTAGGGGTCCCAATAATAGACGGAATACGTCCCTGTAATGTTGATCGTCTCATCGAACCGTGGGCCTTGATAGTATGATTTTCCACCAAATAGCTCATAGAACTGATCCCGTGGGCTCCCCGGTGGAGCATCTGCTTTTATGATCACGCCACACCCCTCAGGGATCTCAAATGGTAGGGTCTGATTGGGTGGGGGGAGTCCAGGACCAACCAAGGCAAACCACGGAGTGAAATTCGCATAGAACCCATCACAGACCGGGACAATAACCTCAAGGAAAATCTGTAATGGCTTGTCTTGTATATTGAACTGGTATACATCGATGTCTGTTGCTGGATTTACCCAGTCGGTCTCCAACCAGGAATACACTGCGATTGATTGGGTGATTGATCTTCTCACCTTGAATGGTTCTTCAATGGTCGAATCCCGACGTTCCAGATAAGGAACGTGAGCAAGAACGGTCGGCATAAAAAATAAGAAGCTGCTTATGATTACAAAGATAAACAAGCGTAACCTTTTCATAATATCCTAACTCATTAACCATATATAAATATTTTTTTCCCTATAATTTTTGATTTTCGTAACAATCCCAAAAAGCAGATAAAGCCAAAATGATTTCATTGTATCAAAAACGTGGGGAGAATGTATCCATGTCTGATATGAAAATCATGTGTCCGAAATGCCGCCATCAGTTCAATACCACAGGTGCACCAAACGAAAAAATCTATGTCACCTGTCCCTCCTGTAAGACCTATGGGACGTTTCTGGTCCCAGCAGGAGCCTGCGACCCGAAGAAAGTGGAATGTTTCACAGATATAGGAGATACCCGTTTTCGGAAATTACGGATTTTTAATGCCGTGATGGGTGTCATCCATATGATTCAGGGGATCCTTATGCTTATTCTGAGTAATTCTTTTACCTTACCTCTTTGGTACACACGCCCAGAGTATAACGCGGTCACCAACACGATTTCACCTGTTTCAGTGGAATTTTTGAAGCTTCCAATTGGACCACTTGTCGCCTTGTTCCTCTTCATGTCGGCAACAGCACACATCCTCCTTTCCACGGTGCTGTACAAATGGTATGTGAACAATCTGAAGAATCATATCAATCCTGCCCGTTGGTATGAATACTCTTTAAGTGCGTCCCTTATGATTTTCCTTATTGCCATGTTGGTCACGATTTATGATTTTGGAACGTTACTTGCGCTATTCACCTTGACAGCCGTGATGAACCTTATGGGGTTAATGATGGAGCTTCATAATCAGACGACGACAAAGACGAAATGGACGTCGTTTAACATCGGATGCCTCGCAGGATTCATCCCTTGGGTTGTGATCTTCATCCCTCTGGTGATGGCGTCATCAGTCCCGGATTTTGTCATTGCGATTTTTATTACGATCGCGGTGTTCTTCAACCTCTTCGCCATCAACATGTTCCTTCAGTACAAGCGAATTTGGAAATGGAAGGATTACCTCTATGGTGAGCGGATGTATATCGTCCTCAGTCTGGTTGCTAAATCTGCTCTCGCCTGGCAGGTGTTCGCCGGAACCCTTCGACCAATGTAAGACAAACCATCCTCATCCATTCTTCAGAGTAATGAGTAAAACCCCGGAGAATCAGTACCAATGAGCAGCGGCGCGGGTAACCCAGGTATAATAGATGTCCCCTATTTCCAGCAGACGCGGACCGCAACCTGTGGTCCTGCGTGTCTGATGATGGTGATGAACTATTGGGATTCTTCTTTTGATTTATCAAGGAAGATGGAATTCCGACTTTGGACACAGAGTTACTCATTGTTTTTACTTGGTGGAACATTTCAATATGAGTTGGCATCCACCGCCGCAGCTTATGGTTTTCACCCGGAGATTTCTCAAAAGACAGGATTCTCCACAGAATACCCACGATTCCCACAACTTGCGACACTGATTGAAAACATGGTCTCTTACAAGGCGCGTCGTATGAACATCCCTATCCATTATGGATCTGAGAATATTACAGTGATCCGTAAAGCGCTTTCTGAGAACATCCCACCGATTGTTTTTATCAATCTGTTGCCTCTTCTTGGTGAGAATGTCCTCCATTGGGTCGTTGTCACTGGACTAGATGAACAGTTGGTTCATATAAACGATCCATACATCCCTAAAGGTTTTTTAGGGAAACAAAAGAAAAACCATCCTGTTCCAAGAGACGTTTTTTTAAAAGCGATGGAAACACAAACCGGTCGTATCTACCGACTCCCACCATGTGTCGTCCTCATTAAACCATAGAAACACAATTGGGGTTTTCTTTTGAAACGAACCTTTAAATGACCCTAATGTTTTGATGATTCATCATGCGGATTCTTATCACGGATGAAATGAGCCTTAGTACGGTCTTTACTCCTTTTGATCGTTCGTTTCTCTATTCGTTTTCATTTATTCCAACTGTGATTACTGCACGACAGTTGGCTGCGGTGACACCCTCAGCCCATCTAGTGACAATCCAAGAAGGAAACCGACCTATCGATTATGATGCATCCTATGATGTGGTACATATAAATTTCAAAACCGCGCTTGCTCCCCGGGCGTATGAGGTTGCTGATGCGTTCCGGAAGAGAGGAAATCGTGTCATCCTCAGTGGGTATCATCCCTCTGCTCTGCCTGATGAGGCGATGCAACATGCGGATGGAATCATAATTGGTGATGCTATCACCCTCTGGCCGGTCGTGGTAAGAGACCTTGAAAATAATACACTCCGACCTCTGTACACCTCTGCTGATACCCCTGAGACACTAATTCTTCCCTCGACATCTTCTGTTACACTGAAGAGTCTTCAATTGACCAATTCCATTGAGGCGACTCGTGGTTGTCCCCATAAATGTGATTTCTGTCAGGATTCAAATATTCGAGATGGATCTATGTTTCGCACCCGGTCTCTTGATGATGTCATTGAAGAGGTCGCCTCCCTTCAGCAAAAAGTATTTTTCTTCACTGATTTTTCGTTGACTATCGATTTAGCGTATACGAAAGAGTTGTTTCGTTGTCTACGACCGTTGAAAAAGAAGTTTATCTGCGGCGGGAACATTGATGTTCTTGGTGAAGATGAAGAGCTGCTTCGATTGTCTCATGAGGCTGGATGCATTGAATGGATCAGTGGTTTTGAAACGTTTTCCCAGGAATCACTTGATGGTGCGCATAAAAAATCAAACATCGTGGATGACTATACAAGGGCTGTGAAGAATATCCATAAACACAGGATGGCTGTGTTTGGAACATTCGTCCTTGGTTTTGATGAAGACACCCCCGATATCTTTCAGACGATGCAAACCCACATTGGGAGGCTTGGGATTGATGCAGTAAATTTTGCTCTTCTCACACCCTACCCAGGGACTCCCTTGTTCTCGCGGTTAGAAAAAGAGGGACGAATACTCACGAAGGATTGGTCATTATATAATCGGAAGAATGTTGTATTTGCACCAAAGAACATAACAAAAAAAGAACTGGAGGAAGGATTTCGAACCATCACCCGATCGTTTAGTTCCCTTCCTTCGATGGGATATCGAACCGTCCGAAGTCTAAGTCTAGGAGTGTATCCCTGTCTAGCAACCTTTGCTGGAAACCTCGGACAATATATGAAAACGTGATCTGAGTGCATAAAAGTCGTTTTTTTTTTTTTTTTTTTTTTAAATAATTTAGACTGGTGGATGTTTACCGAGTTATCTCGATATAAAACCAGATGAAAATGACATCGTTATCAAAATCGCTGATTCAGAAGCAAAACACTATTTGTTCTAACAAGAGACATCAAATATTAGGCGATATGACACACATTCGACCCTTCATCGGTGCATATCTGAAGGGTACATTCGATGATATTGTATTTCTTCAAAAGATAATCATTTATTTTTGAAATGGCGTCCTCTTGTGTACCCTGGATTTTATTTGACTCAAGCTGCATATGAGCAGAAAACACAAGCATATCCGGAGTGATTGACCAGAGATGGACATTATGGAGGTCTCGTATTTCCGGGAAATTCTTTTTCAGATCCTCCGAAATCATAGCGATGTTCAAACCCTTCGGTGCTGTCTCCAAGAGAATCCTTGTGGAATCTTTTAATACACCCCATGCCCAAAACACGATGATAATGGAAATACCAATACTGACAATTGGATCAATGAAGATCCAGTTCGTAAACATGATAATTAGAGCTGCGATGACGATACCAACTGATGAGATTGCATCAGCGAACATATGATAAAACACCCCACGGATATTCAAATCCTTCTGGTGAGCTCCTCGTAGGATAAGGATGCTTAGGATGTTCACCGTTAAACCGATACATGCGATAAGGAGCATTTCCGTACCAAGAATTTCAATGGGATGGATGAACCGTAAAACAGCTTCGTAAATGATGATTCCTACGACAACCAGTAGAAATAATCCATTCACAAACGCAGCAAGGACCTCTGCCCTGTACAACCCGAATGTTTGATGATGACAGGGTGGTTTCCGTGCGATGAGGATAGCTGCAAGTCCGATAATTAAGGCGAACGCATGGGTAAACATATGCCCTGCGTCACTGAACAACGCCATGCTGTTTGTCAGATACCCCCCGATAAACTCTAGGACCATAGCGATAATTGTAATTGACAGAGAAATCATGAGTTTCTTCTGTTCAACATGCCGATATTCAAAGAGATGCTCTGCATCGGGAGAACTTTTCTTGTCATCCTTCATAGGTTTTGTCGACTCTTTTCCACTGATACTCCTTGTTTGCAACGATTTTTAAGCTTTTTTGATTTTTCTCTCATATCTCTTGTGGGGGAACAATCGGTAAGGTAAACCGGAAGGTACTACCTTTCCCCAATTCACTGTCTACCCATATCTTCCCACCATGGGAAAGGACCACACCTTGCGCTATCGTAAAACCAAGTCCTTCAATCCCTGTGTCAATCTGGTAGAGGATGTCAAAAATCTTTTTCTGTTTGTTCTTTGGGATGCCTTGACCAAAGTCCTGCACTTCAAAGATGATATCATCGCGTTCTTTATTGACTTTCACAGAGATATTTGATCCTTCCGGGGAGACGTTGATGGCGTTCTGCAGGAGGTTTACAAGGACCTGTCTGATGCGTTCCTGATCAATCATCATCTCCGGGAGGTCCTCATCGATTTCTTTCATGATTTGAATTTGTTTATCTTCTGCTGCGTTTTGTATTGCACCAGTCGCAGTGTGTATCAACCTCTGGATGTCTGTTTTTTCTGGGATGAATTTCATTGTTCCTGACTCTAGATGAGAGACATCGACGGTGTCCTGGATGAGTTGGTCTAATCGATCGGTGTTTGTGAGGATCACCTCAAGACCCTTTCGTTGTTCTTCTGTGATGGGGCCAAGGCTTTTCATGAGCAGTATCTCGACGTATCCTTTGATGGTCGCCATGGATGTTCGTAACTCATGAGAGGTGACGCTTAGGAAATTTGATTTGATATGATCTAGTTTTTTTAATCGAGTGTTTTGTTGTTCGATTTTCTTTTGTGCTTTCTGCAGTTTCTCCAGCTGGACATGGAGTTCTCCGATGGTGCGTTTGTATTCATTGGTGTGTTTTTTCAGCATCTGGTTTTCTTTAGCGAGGTCTACGGTGCGCTCCTGGACTTTTTTATCTAACCAGAAATGGGCTTTATGAAGCTCCTCTTCGATTTTTTTCCGACCTGTGACATCTTCCATGGTGGAATACACTGAAAGCGTGCCACCGGTCTCATTGAAGCTGAGAAAATCATGAATGATGAAGACGCGTGGTTCACCATTCTTGGTAATGTAGGTCCGTTCATGGCCTCCCGCGTAAGGTTTTTTGTTGTTGATTTTTTCTTTGAAGGAGGCTTTTGCGGCTTCTTGTTCGTCACCGTGGATGTACTCAAAGATTGAGTTTCCAATGACTTCAGTTTTTGTGTAGCCAAACAGGTTGCACCATTTTTCATTGACATCCGTAATCGTCCCATCGGACGCAAGGGTATGGTAGGGGACGGGTGCTTTTTCGTAGAGTTGTTTGAATTTTTCTTCGGAGGCTCGTAGGGCGTGTTCCATTTGTTTGTTCTGTGTATTGTCTTTGATAATGCCAATTGAGCCAATCACGTTGTTGATACGGTCTTTGAGGACGCTAAGGGAGATGTCGACGTCGATGAAGGTGTTATCCTTTCTAATCATCTGGGTTTCCATATGGTGTTGGATGCCTTTCTGTCTGATGTTTTCGGAGCGGATTTTCTTCCATTCCTCTGGTGGGTAGAGGTATTTAACGGGTCGCATTATGAGTTCTTCTCGGGTCAGTCCGAGGAGTCGTTCGGTGTATTTGTTCCAATGAACAATCCGTTCATTCTCATCAGTCAGCATGATGGCGACCGCGGAGTTGTCAAAGATGATTCGGTATTTTTGGCTTGGGTCTCCCAGGTCAATGGTTCTGATGTCCTCCTCCTTACGGTGTCGGAGGATGGTGAATATCGAATCCAGTGGCTCTTCCTCAAGTTCCCTGGGGATGACGATCGTATGTTTTCCTGGGGTGTGGGCTCGTAGTTTTCCCATGCGTTCTTCTTGTCGTAAGGTCTGGATGATCTCCGGGTCTTCTTTTTTCATGGTTTTCCTCCTGGATTCTTTCCTCTTTTTCTTTTTAACACTCACGCTGACCTACAGTGAGTCGTATTTGTGGATGAGTCTGAGTGACCCATCGTGATCCCATCAAATTGTATCCCATCAAATTGTATATGAAAAAGGAAACATTTTTTGGTATAAAACCATTTGGTTTGTTGCGTGTGTTTTTTCTCTCTCAAAGAATACAGTATTATTTTCAAGGCACTGCATCCGTTCCAACCAGCAGACCCCATTATTTATAAAAAGAAAAATATATTAATCATGAAAAGAACCATTGAGCTATGAGGTTCCTGAAGGGTTTCTTCATACTCATCCTACTTAGCCTTGGCATCATCGCAATATTTTTTCCTGCAGCGGTGTTCGTCCATGAGGCCACTCATTCTCTCCTCTATAGCCTTGAGGGGATAGCGGTGACTTCATTCCATGTTCTTGACCCGGAATCTGTACATGCTGGTCGATTCGGTTTCATCACCACTGCAACAGAATCCAGATACGGTTCTTTTTTCCATGAGATCGTCGCAACCATCAGCACCTCTCTGTTCATCGCTGGTGTCCTCATCTTCTTCCTCTTAGGTATCTTAAAAAAAATAACCATTCACCAATTAGAATGCATAGGAGTACATCGAACCTCCCAATAAGACCTCTCATAGATATCCTCCCTTGAAAAACACAACCTTCTTTTGTAACGCACAACCAAGGTTATTTTAAAAACTCCATCAGATTTGTTTCCCCTATCCTTACCTGAGGGAACCTACCGATGAGCTGCTTTGCTATTTCTGATAAAATACTTTTCACACCTGCTGTCTTTTCAACATCACTGCCAGGATAGATCCTGATAACAAACCCATCATCCCGCTGACCAATCAACGTAAAAAAACTCCTTTTTTTTCCCTCTTCAATCGCGAGACTCTCGATAAGGATACTAGATTTATCTCGACTTATATACATCGCATCTGTCTTTAAAATCCCCCCTTGATTCCGGATTAAAACCGGTTCTAATAAAGGAAAGATATCATCCACATGGATAGCACCAGTAAGAACAACATGAGGCATTTTTTCACACCAAGGAGCTGATATCCTCTCAGGTTCTTAATCTTTGAGTCCCCATTGCCTATGTCGCATCAGCGTAATCATCTACATCCGATATTCCCCATAGGTATATTTTAATAGCATTATCTCCTCATTATCAGTCGGTGAATCCTGCGAAAAAACCATCTGAGACGATGCCTCAACAGTTTCATTTTCATGATTTAGTAATCTCCTTACATCCTGAGGTCTATGATCCTGCAGAGGATTCCTTCCTCTTGCTTGAATCTCTCATGATTAGCCCAAAGGACACAATTTTAGAGCTAGGCACTGGGTGTGGTCTGATCGCCTTAGCCTGTGCCTTTCAAGGAGCAACGGTGGTCTGTACAGATATCAATCCGTATGCCGTCCAACTTACCCGTCAGAACATCGAAAAAAACAGCCATCTTCTCAAAGGAGTAATCACCGTTCGACAAGGAGATTTGTTTTCCATGGTGAAAAACTCGGAACGATTCAACTTGATTCTGTTCAATCCTCCCTATCTTCCCACGAAAAAAAACGAAAGAACAGACACCTGGTTCAATGTTGCGACCGATGGAGGACCCACCGGTCTGCGGCTGACCAAACAATTCCTTCATGGCCTCCGTCAGCATCTTCAGCCAGATGGTGCTGGATATTTCATCTTCAGCTCCTTGTCGAACCGGATTCTTCTGGAGAAATACCTTAAAAAGGAACAGCTCTCCTCAACGATTCTTACCACAAAACGATATGACGGGGAGGACCTTGACGTCTACCGCGTCACTCCGACAGCTTCAAATCAACAAAAAGAGTTACGTTCCCCAACTGAGGCACGCACCACATGACCGATGATCTTTACCCCTGGGGTGGTGAATTCACCACATGCTCACCACATGGTTGCGTCGCAGTCGTACTCCTCAATATCCAGTACACCCCACCAGAGAGCATCGCCATCTACGGACCTTTAAAAACAGAGAATATCGGCATTGAAAAAATCATTGCAAACGTCATTTCAAATCCCTTTATTCGTTATTTAGTACTCTGTGGTGAGGACATCCGGGGACATCGCTCAGGCGCCTCCCTTGTCGCCTTGCATAAAAATGGGATTGATCAGAATCATCGTATCATTGATGCACTTGGTGCCATCCCTTACATCGAAAACCTCCACCAAGAAGCGATTAAAAGATTCCAGGATCAATTAACCATCATCAATCTCCTTGGAGTGACACAAAAAGACCATATCGATGCCGTCATCACAGACTGCAACCAAAAGGCACCCCCCTCATTTGGTGCCCCCTACATTGCGATACGCATCAAACCACAGGCGACGGTGACCCTCACAGACAATCGAGCGTTACATTCAAGGATTATTATTGATTATTTAGGGAACATCAAAAAAAGAGGTATGTGAATGTTTTCATTTACAAAAGAACAGAAAATCTTCGACATCTCCGGTGTAACCATCGGAGGCCAACCCGGGATGTACCCCACTGTCTTATTTGGTGGGTTGTTCTTCAAAGGCGAACCGGATTTCGAGGATGCGAAACGACACCTGCAGGTCTTCTATGACCGCAGCAAACAAACCGGAGTCCCTGTCATCCCTGATTTCTTCATCAGGAAAGTCGAGTATATCGACCCTATCCTCTCCTTCATTGAAAAGACAATCCCCCGGAAACACCCTTTCTCTGTTGACATCATCGAACCATCTTTGAAGATACAGACCTTGGAACAGCTCGCACACAGAAAACTCCTGCCCCGAACAATCTATAACTCTCTACACATCGGGATGACCAGCGAGGAACATGAGGCATTACAGACACATCCACCAGAGGCAGCTATCCTCGTCGCATTTAATCCGAAAGACAAATCCCCTGATGGAAAAATCGAGGTTCTTGAGAACGGGGCACATCTTATGGAACAAGGATTGTTGAAAACCGCTCAGGATATCGGTATTACGAAACTGCTGATTGACACTGCGGCACTTGCCCCTGGTGAGAACAGCGGGGCTGCGATCGCTGCCATCCCCGTCATCAAGGAGGAATACGGTTTACCCACAGGGTGCGCTATCCATAATGTCGTTGAGAAATCCCGGTGGTTAAACGACTTCCCCTTCGCGAAAAAAACAGTCGACGTCAGCTCCAATACCACCATCCCGCTCTTCGGCGGGGATTACGCACTCTTCGGACCTATTGAAAACACAGAACTCATTCTCCCGCTCATCGCCTGGCAAGACATCCTCATCTCCGAGTATACTGAGAATTATTTCGGAATCATCCCAACTGCTTCACATCCTCGGAGGAAACTACTCAAATGAGACAGAAGATACAGACCAGTGTCATCGGATCCTACCCGGTCTTCATCAACACCCAGGAGATCATGAACCTCTATTTTACTGAACAACCAATACCCTGGGCTCCCTACATCCGCCAAGCAGTCCAGGACATGACCACCGCAGGCATCACCAACGTTTCTGATGGCCAGACCAGGGATCCCTTTATCCAGTTATTCACCAGAAAAATGAAAGGATGCCGCGTCAGGCAACGACCTGAGATTATCGGAAAAGTACAATACCAAGACCCCATCACCGTTGATGATCAGATCTATGCCAAACGACTCCTCCCTAGACATACCAAGCTTATCGGGGTCCTCACTGGTCCGTATACTCTTGCGAAATCCTCCGTTGACTCCTTCTATCATGATGAAAAAGAACTTGCTTTTGATTTTGCAACCGCCCTTCGAAAAGAAGCAGAACATCTAGTAAAACATGTCGATTTCATCAGCATCGATGAACCGGTTTTCTCCAATGAACTCCCCGAGTACGCATCGGAGCTACTCCAAACCATCACTAAAGATCTCTCCTGCCAGACACGACTGCATGTCTGCGGCGATGTCTCCGGTATCATCCCGCAACTCGTAGACATGCCAGTTGACATCCTTTCCCACGAGTTCAAAGCCTCACCACATCTCTTTGAGGGTTTCATCGAATACCCCTGCAAGAAACACATGTGTATCGGTGCAGTCCGCTCCGATGAGGTACGAGTGGAGTCCGTCGAGGAAATCGTCACCCATGTCAGAAAAGCTCTCAGTGTGTTTGATGGAAACATCTCTCAAATCTCCCCTGACTGCGGACAGCGGCTTCTCCCAAGAGAACATGCGTTTCAAAAACTGAAAAACCTTGCATTAGCAGGAGAGATACTCAATGGCGGATAAAGAAATCCCATTAATTCAAGCAAAGAAAACCACGGAAAAAGATGTTCTCCTAGATCCCAACGGTTTTTTCGTCATCGAGGTCGACAGAAAAACCATCCGCGTGGAATACTACTCAAACGTGTACAAAAATAAACGAATCGTCTCAGGGATCCTCCAAAAAGTATTCACTGGAACCTCCGCTGATGCCTTATCTGACACCATCGCATCCCATGTTCCCCCTTTACGACCTGAACATTACCTATACCTTGGTCGTGAGCTACAGAAAGCACAACTCGCGTTCGAACACCAGAAAAAATACATCCAAGGTGGATGCTAACCTCATATAAACCGTTCCTCGTACCGCATGAGATGTTTTTTCCTCTGAATCAACAATGTTTTTTTCTTCAAAGCAGCCATGTCCCGTTTATCGATTTTTGGTTTTGTATGAAAAAATTGCTTATCACGAGGCGGCTGATAATGCGATCTCATGGTGAACCATCCTCCATTATATCTTATAACAGCGTAGGTTTATATTAGTGTAACGACAAAAAAAAAAGACTACGATTGTTTCTTCACCGATTCATTTCTGGTCACATGAAACTCTGTTTTCCCGTTACACCATTTTTTTGTGATATTACTCACCGTGATGGTCTCCCCAATACGACAGGGTTGGATATCCTTTACGTTCCGATCCCAAAGGATTAAATTTTTTTGTGTATTCTGCTGTTTCATCGTAATCGATGTCACAAAACCAACCTCTCCATCGTCCTTGAAGAACGCTTTTGTGGGTTCTTTCAAGAGTAGGACTCCAGTGATCTCCTCAGAATACTCCTTTGTTGGCTGCAAGGATGACACATCAGATGGTTCCACCTCTAAAAGCCCCCATCGACCAAGATGAATCTCCATCCCACCCGTATACCCCGTCTTGGTGTATCCATTGATGATCTTCACACGTGTCCCTGGTTTGATTTCCTTGTTTTTTATCGAGTCAATATCCCCATTCCATAAAACGAGTCGGCAGGAACCGGATTCATCTGCTATCTCGAGATTTACGACCTTTCCTGGGGAGCCGTTCTTTCTTTTAAATGACTTTGAGTCTGAGACGTTTTGGACTACCCCGGCCACGGTATACTCCCCGTTGGCGGTGAGGTCAGCGATTTTTATGATGCTTTGGGTGTTTCTCCCCAGTTGATCGACCAGGAGGAACGCAATGGTGTCCTTGTCTATCAGCTCATCATATTGTTTATATTGTTTGTTAATTTCTTTTTCAAATTCTTTTATCGGCTTGATGTCAGCGATGAGTTTGAGAAGCTCTATTTTTGTCTTATGCATCCGCAGCATGTCACGGTATGCGGTCTTCTTTCTTATAGTCTGCTGTGTGAATAAAAAAAAAAATGGGGAAAGTGTGGTAGTTGGGATTGCACCACGGGATGATTCAGGTTACTGGAAGATGAACTCTTAGGTAGATCGAATTGATTTATGGTCGTTTTTCCAGGGGAGTGTGGTTTGTTTGTAATAGGGTTTTGTTTTTTTCTTCTCTGTCTTCTGATACCCGTATTTGTATTCCCCATTCCCTCCATAGCGCTTCTCGGTATAGTGCTTCATTTTTCTTCACCTCTCTTCCCGCCGCTTTTATGGCGGGACGCATGGTGGATTCTGTGCTTTTTCCTATTTAAAGCTGATCTGTGAAAATGTCAAAAAGGAAAAAAGAACCTTGGCATCAACAGAGGGAAATCATATATATAATATAGCTGATATAAAGTCGTTAGAGGGATGATTTCCATGAAGAATAAGAAACTCGTTGGAGGACTTTTTGTTGTGATTCTCGTAGCTGTTGTGGTGCTTTCTGGATGTGTGACTCCGAAACATACTATGGTTCCCATGAGGGATGGGGTCCAGCTTGCGACCGATGTGTACGTTAAACAACCAAGTCAGCAGCATGGCGCAATCCTAGTAAGAACGCCCTATAACAAGAACGCCTTGGTCTTGATAGGGACGAACTGGGCGCAGAACGGCTGGCCGACGGTGATACAAGATAGCCGCGGCAGATTCGCCTCTGAGGGGATTGATACGGTGTTTAAAAATGATCAGACCGATGGTCCGGATACTCTTGCTTGGATGGCGCAACAACCCTGGTTCAATGGGAAGGTTGCAACCTTTGGCGGGTCTGCGCTTGGGATTACTCAATATCTCATGGCCGGGTCTAATCCACCTGAGCTTGCTTGTCAATATATCCAGGTCGCTACCCCTGATATGTACACCCATGCGATGTATCCTGGTGGGCAGTTCCGAAAGAACCTTGTCGAAGAATGGTTGAAAGGTCAAGGAAGCACGTATATTCTTCCAGAATTGTGGGCTCATGAGAACTATACCATGGACTATTGGACAAATATCTCCTTACAGGATAACTGGGGGCAGGTCAATGTACCCGCTATCCATATCGGTGGATGGTACGATATCTTCACCCAAGGGACCATTGACGGATTTCTTGGTTACCAACATCTGGGTGGACCTGGGGCGCAAGGAAAATCGAAATTGATCCTTGGTCCGTGGACCCATGGAGGCGCGGGGACTACCACACAAGGGGAACTGACCTATCCAGAGAATTCCCTTGATAACTTCTCCCAGGCGTTATTCTGGCAGATGGCTACCCAGTACACCATGGGCGGCTCCTCAGAGTATGACAGCTGGCCTGCGGTTACGTACTATGTGATGGGGGATGTTACCGATCCTAATGCATCCGGTAATGAATGGCGGTTTGCGGATGACTGGCCGATCCCCTCCATTGAACGTGCCTGGTACCTACAGGGGGATGGCAGCCTTCAGGCTACACCTCCAACACAGGACCATCAGTTCAGCTACTCTTATGATCCCTCAAATCCTGTTCCCACCATTGGTGGACAAAACCTGAACATGGCCGCGGGTCCCTATGACCAACGATCAGTGGAAAACCGCTCCGATATGCTCCTCTTCACCAGCCCCGTCCTCGGTGCCCCCTATGAGGCGACCGGTCCGATCACTGCACAGTTGTTCGTCTCCTCGGACTGCCCGGATACTGATTTTACCGTAAAACTCACTGATGTATACCCTGATGGCCGCTCGATGTTGATTACCGATGGGATCCTGCGGATGCGGAATCGAAACGGGTTCGACCATTGGGAGCTTATGGAGCCAGGCACCATCTACCAAATCGAGGTCGACCTCTGGAGCACCTCCTATGTCTGGAACACCGGTCATCAGATCCGTGTCGCGATCTCCTCATCAAACTACCCACGCTGTCTGAATAACCCGAATACCGCGGAGGGGATTTACCAAAATACCACTTCTAACATCGCCCAGAACCTCCTCTATGTTGATACCGTTCACCCCTCCTGTCTGCTCCTCCCAGAAATCCCACCCACTGCCTCCAGCGTCCAACAGAGATGGATTCCTTCGATGGTCTCACCTCTCAATATCGAGAATCATCATCAGATACGACTCCCGGAACGACTCAAACACCTCCTTGAACAATCACCTCTCTTTCCCAAGCTCTCCGAGTATCGCTCCTTCCTCATCCAATAACATCAACAGATACACACCCCTACCGACATCCAGAAACCCACTTCAGAAGCCTCCTTCAGAAACTATATATATTATATAAGACAACTTTTATATAAAAAACGCGGAGTTTCTGCATACACATGGTGACAAAAAAGAAAATCTTTGCAATCGTACTTGTCGTACTCTTTCTCATCAACATCAGTGCTGCGGCACTCATCTTCATCGACATCCAAGTCCTAGCGTTCCCAAACACGACCCTCCGTGTCGATATCGTCGAGATAAACACCGATGAAATCATCATCCATCATGACATCCAACTGTACAACCCGAACTCTTTTGAGATGATCCTACAGGACTTTCATATTGTCGCTCGGACAACCGATGGCGAAGAAGTCACCAACATGACGATAGACGGAGGCTCCATCCCCGGACAGACCAACCAAAGCTACGCAGCTGACGACCGCATCATCATGAAAGGAGACCTCTCCGACTTACTCAGCACCACCATCACCGGAATCGTAGGCTTCAACATCTTTGGCATCATCACCAAAACCATCCCCCTCGAGGTCACCGTACTAACTTCACTAAAGGAAGCATTAAGCAAAATAGCAGTCCCAGACATCACAATTCGCGCGGAAATCGGAGAGATCACCAGATACGGAGTGAACCTCACCACCGAAGTCGAGGTACACAACCCAAACCCCTTCGACATGATGGTAAACAATTTCCAAGTCACCATCACCACAGAAAATGGAAGCAGCGTGGGTCATTTTGATATCCCTGGATCAACCATCCCTGCAGAAAGCACCACGACAGCCACAGGAGCAGGATCAATCCTTCTGACCGCCCTCAACGCCAAAACACTCTACATCACCCTTACCGCAGATGCTGGAGCACACCTCGCAGGAATCAACAAAGCACTCCCGATCACTGCTCGGATTGAGATACTCATGCCAAACCTCGAGGAACTCGTCCCACCCGACAAACCCCTGGAACTCTCCTTAGATATCGACTTATCCCGTGTTCGAGGTGGGTTGAAAGGAGATATGACTCTGGAAGTCATCAACCCAACAAAAATCCCCTTCATCGCCACCGATCTCGTCGTGAAGTACTATGGGGTGAAAAACCACCAAAAATACCTTGTGGCGGAAGGACCCTTTGGATTTGGTGAACTCGTCCCCGAAGCAACCACCTACTTCCATGGAGAAATGATACTGTACTATTCCAAACTTTTGAATTTCTCCGGGAAAGGTTTCTTCCCCGATATGGTCTTTGCCCAACTCTGGGCGAAGATATCACTCCCCGACGTCTCTATTTATATCCCTGTTGCGATTGGATCATATATCGATTTTCATCTCCTCAAACCTAACCAATAACCATCAGATGAAAAAAACACGAGTTTAAAAATTTAAATAAATATAATCTATATAATTTTATATAAAAAAACATTCATAGAAAACTACAAATATAACGACATAAATAGCACTATAAGATACGATGCGAGGGAGCCATGGTTGACGTAAAACATTCTAAGCGACAGCTAGTCACCATCAAAAAAAGACAATGGTCTCTTTCTAGCATCTTCGTGCTCCTCCTTCTTACCAGTGGAATATCATCCACCTCAGCAACCATCATCCCCCAGGCTACACCAATCATAGAATCAACCGCCACCACCGACCACATCCCAAACCAAAACACCCTTGAAACACCCACCACAACAAATCCCTGGTGGAACCCCAACTGGCATTACCGCACCATTTACAACATCACGGGAACCGGCACCATATCCCTCCAAATAAATTTCACACAACTCCTTCGCAACACCCTCCACGTCCTAGACAAAACCTTTGACAACACCACCATCGCTATCGTACAATACTCCGCAAACGGGACCACCACCATCGTCAACACCAGCTGGTTCAATGAAACCACCACCTACCACAATAAAACAAACGCAAAAGGCATCCTCACCTGGAAAATCACCACACCATCACTCTACCATGTCTACTTCGACGTCCTCGAAAACCAAGGAACACGCAACCCAACACCAGAAACACCAAACCTCACCCCCTCAGGCAACCCCCAAGCCGCCATCATCTCCACCCACGGCTGGTGGCCTGCGTTTACCACCTCATTTGAAACCTACTATCCCCCTCCAAAAACACTCAATGTACAACTCCAAACCACCGCACTAGCAACAAACATCACCGCTAAAGTCCTCTACAACAACAACCTCAACTTCACCAAACAACTCACCACCCAAGACCATCTCCAATGGAACATCACCATCGCCAACCTTACAAAAATCGGAGATTGGACCATCCAAATAAACGGACACGACGACGCAGGATATCAACCAACACAGATATCCATCAGTTTCTACATCGGAAAACCAGATCTCGTCGCCACCGCCATCACCGCACCAAACATCTCCTACATAGGAAACAATGTAACCGTCACAGGACATCTCATCGCAAAAAATACCACCGTCGAACATGTCGACATCAGCCTAAAAGTCGACACTATCAACGTCGACACACAAAAAAACCTGACCATACAAAAGAATATCAACACCTCCTACGACCTGGTCTGGGTCAACTGCACCAAAGGAATCCATAACCTCTCAATAAACATTATTTACCACCAAGACTCAAATCAAACAAATAACGTCCGCTGGAAACACATCACCATCGAAGGAATACCAGACCTCTCAGTACTCAATCTGAGTGTCTCACCAACCACCGTCAACGAAGGAAAACCAATCACCGTCAACGCCTTCATCAAAAACAAAGGTGACGGCAACGCATCCGACTACACCATGGTTCTCTACTGTGAACAAAACCAAAACAACCAAACCATGCTCTATATACAAAGCAAAAACACCACGACCTTCTCCCTCAAAAAAGATCAATTTACCAACGTGACACTCACCTGGTCACAGACACGATACGGGAAAACCACCTTCAACGGAGAATGGGCGGTAGGCATACAAATCCTGACCTCAGAAGAAACACCAGACAAGAATGAAACAGACAACAAAAAACCACTCTACCATGCACTCTACGTCATCGCAGCAGAACGAAACCCCCCGCTTCTAACCAACTTAGAGTTTCTCTCCACCCTTGAAATAGGAGACCAACAACAAATCACCGTCAAAGCAACCGATGAATCAGGAATCGACACCGTGACCATCTCCCTAAAAACCCCCAACAAAACCTACCTAAACACCACCATGACCCCTATTGAAGGAAACACATACGAATATCTCCTCACAACCACACAAATCGGCAGACATAATTTTACCATTAAAGCCACCGACCTTTCACCGAATAAAAACCAATCCATCATCACCGGATTTTTCATCGTCACTGAAGATCAAACCCCACCGACCATCACATACTATGGAGTCAACCCCATCAAACAACTCCCGAATCTCCCCGTGGAAATCCGCTGTATCGCTACCGATTACTCAGGGATACGATCCGCAGAGGTAACCATACAATTCCCAGACAACACCGTACAGACCCACACCATGAATACCCCACCAGGGGATACAAAATACATCTATGAAAAAACCTACGATATCACAGGAAAATACCTTTTCACCATCACCATCAGAGACACCCTAGGAAACCCAATCACCACCGACGAAAAAACATTCTGGGTCACCGAGCATCTCGACGACACCGACAATGATGGGATACCAGATGACTGGGAGAAACGCTACGGATTCAACCCCACTGACCCCAACGATGCATCCAATGACCAGGACGATGACGGATTCACCAATAAAGAAGAATACCAACAAGGAACCAATCCACTGAAAAAACAGACCTCCACACCAGAAATCATGGATCAACTGCAGCAGAACTGGGCGTATCTCTCCGCCTCTCTTCTCATCTTTCTTATCATCATCATCCTAGCAATCTACGGCATACGGAGACGCACCCCATGAGCCTGATAACCCGCCGGACTCTCCCGTTTGTTGCAATCATCTTCTTCGCCTTCCTCGTCTTCCTCTTCTCCCTTTGGGACATCATCTACCATGAACAATGGCTCGAGCGTATCCTTGCATTATACGCGATATTGATTCTCCTCACCTTCCTGTTCCTCGTGTCTCACGAAAAAAAGAAACCCGTCATTAAAAAAAACGTCGATGAATATGAAAAAACATCGGAAGGAAAATTACAGCATTTCAAATGCCCTTCCTGCGGAGGGATTTTTGCGGTTAAAAAATCAAGTCAAGAGAATAAACAATCATTCACTTTGACATGTCCGGATTGTGGGATGACCGGGTCTATTCCTTCCAAACCATCACAAATACAGGAGGAAATCCCAGAAAAAAAATCAGTCCAAAAGCAGTTCCAATGCCAGAACTGCGGAGAGACCATCACGATTTGGTCCGAGGGACCGGATATGATTCAAGAACAGATTCATGTCTACTCCTGCCCGTATTGTGGGAAAAAACAAGACCTCAATCTCACCTAGATATGATGACGGATTTTCACTGCCTCCCCATGCGATGACTCCGTCATTTCTTTTCCATTCATAAGTGCCACACCAACACCACAAACAGTATCATTCTTCCTTATTATGACTTCATCACCAATCCGAATAGAATCATCCGCATCGATGATCCCTGGAGCAAACACCGATCCTTTCAGAGTGAAATCACCAGCGATTTCCACCCAATACTGCTCCGCATCTCCAAGTCGGTTCGCCCCCTCCAAGGTCAACGAGAGAAACCCTCGTTCCTCAGTCAGCATCCCCAGTTGAGTTCCTTTCTGCATGATCTTCAAATAAGGATATTTCCCGATAACGGTGCTTTCTTTCATCAAATGATCCGCAAGAGGAGAACCAAACTGGTAACCAGCCAGTGATTGCATGTTTTCATACAATCGCGTTTGGAGTCTCACACGGTCAAAACTTGATGTGAGTTTTTCTAACGCTTGAGATAACGTTGAAAGAGACGTTTCAGATGTCGGTGAATCCTCACAGGTCACCCATGGTTTTTCCAAAATATCACACACAAATAACCGCATCGCCGCAGGGAGATGCACAATGACTGCATCATAGCAGTTGTGCTTCAGATATTCCTGAAGCATTGTACGTATCATCTTTTTTTCGTCCTCATCCCAATGCCCGGTCACCGCGATATCATAGTTTTTCGCAGGGTACGTCAATTCAAGTTCCCGTGGAACCAGCCCCAGTGGTGACGTAAGAATCAGTTCATGGACCACAAAGGGATTCACTTGTCTGGTGATACATTCTCTAAAAAGCTGATGAGATTTAGAAAACGAGTAGGGTTTCTTCGCTGAACAGGGGAGCAGAACTAAAATCTTGGCACTCCTTGGTTTTTCATACCGATGGAGGACCCGATACTGGAATCGTCTAATCTCCGGTCGGAGAAGCGCATCTTTGGTTGTCGCAATCAATGGTTGTTTTCGAATCAGAGGAGTCCGTTCTTCAAGGAACTCATACTGATTCAGATCAAGGATATGGAGCAGGGCAGCAAGATGTGGTCTGGTTCGTACGCGTATTTCAACAAGCTCTCGTAACGAACCGGTACGTATCGCGTTCCTCACCAGCTGTATCTCTGAGTCAAGCATCGTGTAATTATGTTGAAGAATCTCATCATAGTTCATTGATGAGACATCCTTTTTTATAGCACAGGTCGGACACCTACAAGGATTCTCATGTAAGTGATCTTTTGAGTAATACCCCGTCTGGAACAGGAATATCTCGTTTCGTGCCGCCATGATAGCAGGAAACGAATCAAACAAGTCAACCCCCATATACGCGAGAAGCGCAATACTTGTTGGGTCACCAACACAGGGAAGATAAAGCGGTGTTGTGTACCCAATTTGTTGGCGAAGTGTGGTGATGAAATCAACAAAATATGATTGTTGATTAAACAGTTGGATGGCATCTGAAACGATGCAGAGAGTTGTGTCTTTTTTTCTTCTCAGGTCCGGTATCAGTTCTTTTTTTCCTGGAATAAGATAACAAGGGGTGTTGGTGTTCTGTTTCACTGCATCTGAATGCATCTCTCGAATCACATCTTTTGGATAGAGAAGATACTGGTCTAAACAGGCAGGTTTTCTCTCGTTGTTTTTTTGCGTTGAAAAAATGCTTCTCCCGATCTGTATGACTGGTTGAGTTGTTTTTATTGGTTCCTGTGTTAGAAGGATGCGAGAGAATGTTGGAGCCTGAAGTTGGGAGGTCTGGATATAAAGAATCTCTGGTGTGCAGATACTCTCCTCTTTTATCTTGAGCTGTCCCATGCGGGCAGGTCCGTCTCGAAACTGTATCTGAAAATCCATTGATGACTGATATGATGCTCTGTTTAAGAACATTTAGTTTTTCTTCTTAATGACGGAAGTACCTCTGACCCGTGAACACCATGGGTATCTTATGGTGGTCGGCTGCCTCGATGACCTCCGCATCCCTAATGGAGCCCCCTGGTTGAATGATTGCTTTGACCCCTGCGTTCACCGCGACGTCCACAGCGTCCCTGAAGGGGAAGAACGCGTCACTGGCCATGATGGATCCTTTGATGTTGTCCTTGCCTTTGTTGGTGGCAATCCATGTGGCATCAACCCGGGAGGTCTGTCCTCCACCGATTCCCACGGTCCGCGTGTCTTTTACAAACACCACGGAGTTTGATTTGATATGTTTGACGCATCGTACCGCGAAATCCATGGAGAGTAAATCCTCCTTTGTTGGTTTGTTTTTTGTCACGACCTTCCAGGTGTTTTGATCCGCGAACCACACGTCTCGTTCCTGGATGAGGTACCCTCCGACGACACTGCGGAGGTCTAAGCCGTTTCGCATCTGTTTTTTCTCAAGACCGGGGAGTCCAAGGCACCTGAGGTTTTTCTTACTTTGTAATATCTGTTGTGCCTCAGGGGTGAAACCTGGTGCGATAATCACTTCAAGGAAATATTTTGAGAGCTCCTGAGCGACTTCATGGTCCAGTTCTCTGTTGAATGCGACAATACCACCGTACGGTGAATAGATGTCGGTGGCGTAGGCATCGTTCCACGCCTGAAGTTCTGTAACTGCACTGGCGATTCCGCAGGGAGTCGCATGTTTAATGATCACGCAGGAGGGTGCATTGAATTCTTTGATACATTCAATCGCACAGTTGGAATCAAGGATGTTGTTGAATGACAACTCTTTCCCCTGTAATTGCTCTGCGGTAGCGATACAGGGTTCCTTGGTTACGGGGAGGCTTTTATAAAACGCTCCTTTCTGATGCGGGTTTTCCCCGTACCGCATCTCCTGAATCTTCCGCATGGTTATGGAGAAATCCTCTGGTAAAACCTCTTTGGTCCATCGGCTTCTCAGGTACTGGGCGATCATTGCGTCATACTGAGCCGTATGAGCATAGGCATGGATCGCTAATTTCTCTTTTTGCTCAGCTGATACTCCTTTTTTTGATTGTAACGCCTGGAGGACCTCATGATAGTGTTTTGGGCTCGTGACCACGACGACATCCTCGTAGTTCTTGGCTGCCGCGCGAATGAGCGTAGGTCCCCCGATGTCGATATTCTCGATAACCTCCTCGATGCTAACGTTTGGTTTTTGAATCGTGCTTTCAAACGGGTAGAGGTTGCAGACGACCACATCGATCATGTTGATATGATGTTCCTTGAGGGTTTTCTGATGGTCTTTCTTTTCTCGCCTTGCAAGGATCCCTGCATGAATGATCGGATGCAGAGTCTTAACTCTCCCATCAAGCATCTCAGGAAACCCGGTCACCGACGACACATCAGTGTACGGGATGTTAGCTTTCTGCAGCACCGCAGCAGTCCCACCGGTTGTTAGAATAGTGTACCCTAGCGTATGAAGTCCTTTTGAAAAATCAACGATACCTTCCTTGTCATAAACGCTTATCAGTGCGTATCGGTAATCCATTACTCTTACCCAAGGAACATATATCCAATACTCATAAACATTTGGGTTTATCCAAAACCAGGTAGGATTCCAATCCTACTAGATGGATTTCTGTTCTTTTTGCAGTGCCTCCAGCAAACTCAGTTCACCCTTCAGAACCTGTAAAGCGGTCTTCTCAGAGATCGTAAACCTCCCTTCGCTGAGTTGTCTGCTCCATCGCTGGATGTTCTTAATCGCCCCACGCGACGTCTCAATTGGGAGGGTGGACTGGACGCGACCACCAGAGAGTAACGCGATGACTGCCGCCGCCTCGCTGTCCCGGATGGATCGTCGTTTCTGCTGAGCAGGTGTCGTACGAGTCTCATCGACGATTTCAATTGGCACCTCTAAGGGGATCAGGGAGTTGATGATACGATTTCGGTTGATTACTGAGCCATGGCCAATCCGGATATATGTCTCCTTTGAGGGATAGCATTGTAAAAATTGTTTGACTGTGCTAAGCACTTTTTCCGGGCTGTCTACCTGTAGCTTCTGTAGTAATATATCATCGCAGACAACTGCTATTCCAGGCCGCTCCCCTGGGTCAATCCCAATTGATATCTTCGCATACAGCTCTTTACCGGTGAGTTTCTGCAACGCAAGGTCAATAGCATACTCAATGGAATCACATGCATCCACCGCGACTTTCTTCCCATGAGCGATTCGATGGTACTCCTTTTGTGAAGTGAGGATCACTCCGATCCTCCGAGGGAGATTCTCCGGGGACGCCAAGGAGACATATGCGACATTGCGTTTCTTCAGTCCTTTGATGATATCATGATACAATGAGAAATCCTTGGTGTACACACCCAGTGTTTTCATCTAAAAAAACAATCTACCATGCTCGATATATACATTTCCCCCTGTTGTTACGTGAAGAACTTGGTCAGGAGGTTCCCACCGATAAACATCCCGCTGAGCAGCAGCACAGAGACGGAGAATAACACGAACCAGACGGTTTCCTTCCACATCATCACTTTCTTCCCATCCAATGGGCCAAATGGCAAGAGATTGAACGTCGCAAGCAGGAGGTTCACCAGACAGACAAACCCAACCAGTGTTCCCCAGAATCCCATGTCTGAGAAAAGAAAATGATACAATATATAGGTGAACACCGCTATCACGATATTCGCACTCGCACCTGCAGCGGCGATCCTTCCTGTGTCAGCGGGGTTCGCATTCCCTCGGAACATCACTGCGCCTGGGGTAGCGAACACAAGCCCTGTAAAGAATGCAACAATGATAGAAAGAAGAAGCCCGCGCGGATACATACGAAACTCAGACCATAACCCGCATTTCTGCGCGACGAACTTATGGGACAATTCATGAATGAAAAAAGCAGAGACAATACCTAAAAAAGCAATGGGCATAAAATAGAAAAAAGATCCGATATCCACTGGCGAACCCAAGAGAAAGAACAACAGGTTATTCTTCGAAAAGGTAAACGTAAAGGCGACAGTCAGTATCGTGATGGCGATACCCAGATGTCCTAGTTCGATTTTACTAAACGAACCGGGTTTTCCCACCTCCAAGCTCCCCTGAGGGATGTACATATACTCCCGGGGGGACAGATCATGAAAAGAGGTGTAGAATTTCCTTCGCTCAGACATCGGAGTCGTTCCTTATTGAAACGAGTTATAAAGAATCCAGATAAAAACATTTAGCCAAGACCCATGCTAAGAATCCAGGGTAATGCAATGATCGTCCCAATAATGCTGCCAAGATTCCCCAATGCGACCACCATTAACAGACGGATGACCTTGTTCTTCAAGAACCCCCGGATGCTTTCAATCTTACTGAGCTCCTGAAAATCCTTAATCAAAGGTTTCCGCAGTTTCGCTTCGACCAACCCAGCAAACCACCCTGGTGCGAAGAACGGCTCCAATGACGTAAATGGTGCAGCAACAAACGCCGTCAGAATCGAAAGCGGATGACCCCGTGCGATCGCAACACCAATCCCTGAGAGTATCCCATGGACCAGGAACCATACTAAGAATACATCCTTAATCTTATTCCATGGATCTAAACCCGTTGAATAAATAATCCAGGCTATCAACCCAAAGAAAATCACTGGGATGGCAACCTCAACGACCTTCACCCAACTGAAACGTTTCTTTGGGACCTGCTCTAACTCCTGCAGGTTCGCATCAAACCGCTCCCCCTGCAGATACTTTTTAATCCCATTCAGATGACCAGCGCCGACAACCGCAACAACCTTTCCTTTTTTGCTTTCCTCATGGATCTTCTGCGCGATATACTGATCCCGCTCAGAGATCAACACCTTTGAGGCACTCGGGGCTATCTTACTGAACTCCTCCATCATCTGAGAAATAACATCCTGTTTCATCAATTCCTTCAAATCCAACTCCTCAAGTTCCTCCTCATCATAACCGATCATCGCTTTGAGGAACTCCCAGAATACCCGGAACTTCTCACGAATCCCCATCAACCGCCACGCCCGTTTCAGGGTCACAGTGATGTCACGATCAACCAGGGCGACCGGAACATGATTCCTTTCTGCCTCCTGCATCGCAGCACACATCTCAGAACCAGGCTCCACCCCATACTCCTCACCAAGCCTACGTTGGATCGACGCAAGAAACGTCTGGGCAAGCATAAAATACGCATTATTGGACTTAATGAGCGCAGTCACCGGGGTATTTTCCCATTTATCCTTCTTAGTAATCGAATCATACCGACGTTGACACAGCTCGACAGCAACAATATCAGGTTTATACGCCTCAATCGCTTGCCGTACCTCTTGGACGCTCTCCTCAGAAATATGAGCCGTACCGATAAGGATAATGTTATCAGAGATTTTTTCTTCCAAAGAGTCTCTCCTTTAAGCCGGTTATCTACACAACGAAGACAAAAAAATCTTTAAATTTCTGCTTCGAAATCCTCAACGGTTGTCGTAAACTCTTCATCAGACGAAATCTTCCCTTGTTCCCGAAGGATCGCACGGGCAAGCAACCAGTAAATCAAGGCAAGCGCTCGTCGACCTTTGTTGTTTGTTGGGACGACATAATCAATGTATTTCGTCTCATTGTTCGTATCACATAAGGCAATGACGGGAATCCCAATATTCTTTGCCTCATGCAACGCCTGAATATCCGCAAGTGGGTCAGTCAATACAATAATCTCTGGCTCAAGAAACGTCTTTGCATTCGGGTTGGTCAACGTCCCAGGCTGGAACCGACCATCAAGCACCTGAATACCAGTTATCTCCCCAAGCTTCCGCACTGGTTTCTGACCATACTGACGAACCGAGACCACCAGGATTTTTGAGGGGTCGTATTTCGCAAGGAACTTCGCGGCTGCCTTTATCCGCTCATCGGTTTTCTTCACATCAATGATGTATAAACCGTCATTCCGCACCTTGTAGATGAACTCCTTGATATCAGCGGTTTTTTGTCGTGTGCCGATATGAACACCGGACGTCATGTAGACTTCCTCAGTCACCATCATGGTTGGTTCTGTTTCTGCTGCTGTTTTTTCTTCCGCCATAGTCATGCCTCAAATCCTTACGCTTTCATATCCTTTTGTTTCACGGTGATTGGAATAGCGTTTTCGTCATACTCAAGCATCGCGATCTCAACAGGGTCAATCATGTCCTTAGGTATCTCTGCGAGAAGCGTAGGTGCCCCCATAGAGAGTTGTAAGGCGCGAGCGCCAATGATACGAGCTTTTTCAAAGCGAGTATACGACACAGTCTTCCTCCGAAGCCATCGGGATAGGTAGAAGCCCAAATAACAGAAACCTTTAAAAATATTGCCCTTGAAAACAACGGTTTTTCAAGGGGAATGAGGTTTTTGTGTATAATAACGGGTTTTTTATTTTAATTCGTCGGTGAACTCCGCAATATCGGTTGCGGTCATCCTGCTGGAGAACTCATCGTCTAAGGCAAGCTGCATGTCGACGATGATATCGCGGAGTAACCGGTCGATGCGGTTATTTTCAAATTCTTTTACCCCGTCGATGTCTGAATAAATCTTCCCCATATAGTTTCCATCATTGCGATGAATTTCAATATTGTAGAGAACTTCCTCCATCTTCAAACACCCTCTTTCTCTTTATTCACCCAATAAAATAGAATCCCTATAATAATCTTTTGGAATATTTCGGTTGCTTAGAGCATCCGTTCAATGAGTGGGTTGATGGCGTCCTTTCGGTACCCCAGCGAGCCTTTATTCACAAACGATCGTTTCACGGTCCGATGACCTTTCCGTGGTGGGTTGAGTCGGAATACTGGTTTGATCTCAGGGATGTCCTTGTATTTTACTTTGTTCTCTAAAATCGCCTCACAGAGTTTTTCAAAACTATGATACGGGGCTGCCTTCTTGAGGTACTCCTCGGTGAGTGGTTTATCACCGATTAATCTGCCTCGTACCATTAAAAGTTTCGTCAATGTCTCTTTGTTAATCTCACCCCAGGTGGTGTAGTCTTTTATAATCTGGAGCATTCCTTTATGAACCGTGTTTTCCTCAAGAAGCACGCAGTGGTTCGCGCGGGTTAACCGCAGCAACTGCATGGTTCTCTTAATATCAGGTTTTATGTTGACTGAGCCTCTTACTCGGATAACTGCATAGACCATGTTGTTTATCCCTCCGTTTTAACTGGGGCCGCTGGTTCTTCTTTTACAGGTACTCCAATGTTTCCTTGGACGATACCTAGTTTATTCATCTCACTTTCGGTGATCCTCATCTCTGCGTTCTTCTTTAACGCATCATAGACACCTTTTGCGTAGTTTACGACCGTCTTGGTTTTCCCCTCGGTGAACGCCCAGCAGTCACTTACGCCAGCAAGGCGGAGGATCTTCTTTGCGACATCACCAGTGGCTAGTCCGATACCGCGAGGTGCGGGTTTGAAGGTGACTTCGACAGAACCGCTTTTCCCTGTCACCAGGAACGGGATCGTATGGGGTGTGCGACATCCGCATTCCCAGGAACCGCATCCTCGCCGGATCTGGATCATGTTCATCTTGGCATTCTCAATCGCTCGTTTAATGCTTAAGCCGACCTCTTTGCCTTTTGCTTGGCCAAGGCCGACAAAACCGTCTTTGTTACCGACAGCAACCGTGATGACGAACTTGACTCGCCTGCCGGAGTCAGTCATCCGCTGCACCATCTTTACATCAATAACCTCATCCTCAACAGTTGGTAAGAGCAGATCAACAATCTCAGGTTCTCTCATGGGTAACCCGGATTTTAACGCATCACTCATGGTGGTGATCTCACCGTTTTTCACCATTTTTCCCAGTCTGGTCTTTGGTGTCCAAATGACCGGGGCGGCGCCTTCGTCAAACTGTCTGCGTCGTCCTCGGGGTCCGCCACGATCTCCTCGTCCTGCCATAGTTATTTGCCTCCATTCATCCTTGTTCTGATATCACCAACGAGCGGTTTAATCTCCTTGTTCAGATGTGCTCCGTAAATACGGTCCTCTTTAGGCAGCATTGCTTCATCATGGGGACAGTCGATCCCTGCGTCCAAGACGCCTTTCAATGATGCAAACAGGGTGCTACCGACCGTCGGGTGATACAGTCCGATGTCAAGCACTCCTTGTTCGATTCCTTTTTCCTTTGCTCGTTTGCCTGCAAGAAAACCAGTCAGATACGCTGCTGGTGTGTTTGAAACAGAATATTTCCATCCATAGTCTTTCGCAAGCTCATTAGAGATAGCAGACACAATGATCCGGTCGCCCTGGGGGTTGTACTCCACGAACTGCACGCGAATCGCCCGAAGCGATCGTCTGACGACGATTCGGGGTTTCTTGCTGCGCAGCAGTTTCAGTCGAAGCCGGTAATCGGTTTTCCGTTCCCGGTGTCTCCGTGGTTTGACATGGTATCGTGGTCCTGATTTCATTGGTTCTCCTCCTTAAGGATGTTATCGCTGAGTAAATGTGATTTCAGATGTTGTTTACTGCGGAAGACGCCTCCCTTTGCCTTCTTGTAATACTGGCGGTAGGTGTGTGCGTCAATCTTCTCGTTCTCTCGCAGTTCCTTCAAATACGTCCGGATGGGGCGAATGGTTCGGATCCATTGTTCCTTCTTTGGGAGCCGGGCATGCTTTGGTCCTTTCCGAGACCCCTGGCCGGTTCGTCGTCCTTTTTTGCGCTGATTCAGGACATACTTATGTCGTCCCCGGGAGTTGCCTTGTTTCGGCTCACTTTTAATGGCACCACCATTGATGAGGATCATGATGTCATTCCGGGTGACTGCCTTAGCAATCTCCTCGAGTCTATCCGGGTCCATCCATACTTTTGTTCCACCGCATTTCAACATGGACGCAGCCATCCTGCGTTGATTCCGTAAGTCGGTCATTTAAGATTCCCCCATGTTCAAGACTCTGATAGCAAGCTCATCGGCTCGTTTCGCGATATCCAAGCGTTTCTTCGTCCCAACCGTACCACCGATGCGTACCGCTTGTTTCTTCGGGTCAATGGTGTCTAGCTCCTTGACGGTATGAACCATGACTTCCTCGAAACCAGATGCATGGAGCCCGCGGACGATTTTTGGTGCACGGAACCCTACCCGCACCTTGCTTGGTCGATACTTCAAATTGATCCGTAATTTTGAGGTATATCCAGTCGGGCGTCGCCAGTTCTTCGGGATCCTTTTATACCGGAACCCCTCGTCCCGTAGGAAATGCGGGGTGCGTTTCTTGATTTGCCGGCGGATCACCAGCTGCTCCTTCTGCTGCTCGTTTAACTGTGGTTTTATCTTCGGATGATATGCCCCTTTCTGCTGCTCGACGATCTCCACTGCTTCTTCTTTCTTCTCTGGTTGTTCTGCTTGTTCTTTCTTCTCATCGGTTTTCTTCACTGGTTTTTCTTTTTTGACTTTGAGTTGATCAATGATTTCCTTCGCATTTTTCTCTGAGACTCCTTTCAGCTTCGTCAGATCCTTTATCTTTGCTTTTTTCAGTTTCTCAAGGGAATCATACCCGTTGTCATAGAGGAGTTTTGCTTTTGCTTTACCCACACCTTTTAACGCTTCAAACTCCTTTAACACTGCTTCTTTTGTCATGGTTTAGCCTCTTTTCACAATGTAGATACCGTCTTGGAACACCCGGATATCACGATTTTTCACTTTCGTTGCTCGTTCGATATTCGCAGCGGTCTGTCCAACTTTTTCCTTATCAATTGCGGTAAGGATGATGCTTTCCCCTTTGATGTCCACTTTGACGTTCTCCAGGATCTCTGCGCGGCGTGCGAACCGCTCCCCTAGGAAGTTCTGGATGAGCAGCTGGTTGCCTTCCACGCTGGTCTTAATCGGGAAATGAGAAAACACGGTTTTCATCTTACATTCATAGCCTTGACTGACTCCTTTGATCATGTTTCGGATATGGGCTTTGAAGGTACCGATCAACGCTTTTTCTCTCCGGCGAGGAGATTGAGCACAGATGATCTGAACGACATTCCCTGAAACAGACACCTGGATCTTCGGATGGGACAGGACCTTTGCTAGAGCACCTTTCTGTCCTTTCACATGAATGGTTTTCCCTTCAACGGTGATCTGGACACCATCTGGGATTTTTATTTCTTCTTTAATCGTGGCTTTCTTTTCCATGTGTCTCACTCTTTAGTAAACATACGCGAGGAGTTTTCCTCCGATGCCTTTCTTTCGTGCCTCGTCATGACCGATGATGCCCTCGGTGGTGGTAAGGATGAGTAACCCGAAGTCACGCGCGGGGAGATACCGAGCCTCCCATTTATCCATCTCATCGACCTTGATGGGGTAGCGTGGTTTGATAACACCGCAGTTATTGATACTTCCGAGGAGTTCTATTTGATAGATACCTGCTTTTCCATCCTCCACAAACTCGAAGTTCCCAAGATACCCTTTCTCCTTAAGCAGGGTCAAGACCCCGCCGATGAGCTTTGAGGAGGGTCGGATACTGCATTTATGTATCCCTCGGATTTCTGCGTTTCTGATGATTGATAATGCATCTGCCAATGGATCGTTTAACATAATCTTCAACAACCTCTAATCGTATTTTTTAAACCCCATTTCTTCTGCGCGGTCACGGAAACACTGTCTGCAGAGATGAAGTCCATAGCGTCGGATAATTCCACGTTTTCTACCACATTGCTCACATCCGATTTTCCTGCCGTATATTTTCTTTCTCTCCTTGATCCTCATTCTACGACCTCGACGTTAAATTTTTCTGCGATAAACTTCATGGTTTCTTCTCTGCTTAACTCATGGCGATGTGGTATTTTCCGTCGGTCGATCCGACGATTTTTTATCCGATACCCGGGATTTTCGACCGTTACACAGATATCCATGCCGAAGATACCGACGTTCGGGTCGTATTTCTGACCCTCGAAAAGGGTATGGTCTGGTACCCCGAATGAAAAATTCCCTTGATTGTCAAATGAGTACTCTGAGATTTTATTTTCCCGGATCTTTAAGGCACTCATCAGGAATGTCTCTGCTGCTTTCTTTCGCAGGGTGACTTTACAACCGATAGGCATAAATTTACGTAAACCCCAGTCTTTATTGGTTGTTTTTGAGAGTGTTTGTATAGGTTTTTGTTTGGTGACTCCTTCTAAGACCGATTCTGCTTTCTTGAGCTTTTCTCCTGCTTCCCCGACTCCGATGTTCACCGTGACTTTTGCGACATGTGGTTTCAAAGGGCTCTCCTTTGTTTTTTTCTTAGTGGTAGATTTTTTTGAATGCGCCGTTGTTTTATGGGTTTTCGTGGTGGTTGTCTTTTTTGGGCTCATTGCATTTTCACCTCAGGAAGTGTGATTGCTGGTTTGGTCTTCCCTATGGGAAACACATGCTGTGCAATCGTTGAAAATTCTTTTTCTCCTTTCAGATTCACGAGATTTGGTTTTGAGGATGCAACCATATGAATCTCTTCGATACTAGCGATTTCCCCGATATGGCTCCCGCCGATGATCATGGAGACGGTTCCTTTATCAAATTTATAGACCTCGTCGATCTTCTTTTCCTTAAATCCGATTTTCAGGACATCCCCTGTCTTATATTCGTCTTTTTCCACCAGCTTGTTCTTTCCGTCATGCAGGTTCAACTGTACTTTTTTTCCTTTTATTATCGTCTTATTCTGTATGCGGCAGAGTTTCCATTCTGCATCGCTTTCCGAGATGGGGGTGAGGGTAAGCTTTCCGTTTCTGTCATAAAGTATTCGAAGGTTCTTTCGCATCTTTGGTATCGAAACAACATCCATGAAGCCGCAAGGGAATTTGAAGTTCTTCCGTTTCATTCCGTCGACGAGGATGTCTCCATTCGAAACGATTTTTCGCGCTTCTTTATAGGTGTCGCACAACCCAAGATAATCACGGACAAGGAGTCCTAAGGGGATTGATTGTGCTAAAGGATGGGGCCCTGGTGCTGCACGGATTGTTAACGCGCGTTCTTTTCGATGGATGCGCAGTACTCGAGGTGCTGCAAGTCTTTTCAGGTGTTTGCTCATGGTTCACCTTCTTCTTTCTTTTTTGTTGTTTTTTTAGAGGGAGATTTTTTTGTTGCTGGTTTCTTTTTCGGCGGCTCAGCATCGGCTTTTTCTGTTTTCTCTTCTGGTTTTTCTTCTTCGGCTTCTACCTTAATGGTCTCTGCAGTTTTTTCTGTTATTATTTCTTCTTTCGGCGGCTCAGGGGTTTCTTCTTTTTGTTTTTCCTCAGCTGCTTTTACTGCTTCTTCTGCCTTCGCTGCTTCTTCTGCAGCCTTCTTTTCAGCCTCAAGGTTCTTGAGTTGCTCTTCTGCTTCTTTTTCAATTTCTTTCTTTGCAGTCTCTGAAAGTCCTTTTTCTAGCTTGCGTCGTCGCCATTTATCTGTGACGTTTAATTTTGTGATAAGTAAGGTACTGGCATGGATTGGTTTTGCTATCTTTGTTCCTTTCGCAGTGGTGATGGTGACACCTTCTATTTCTATCGTTTGATCTCGTACGTTGACTTTCGAGATTTTATCCTCATGCCCCCGATAGTTTCCACGCATGATTTTTACGGTATCTCCTTTCACAACAGGGATGCTTCGTCTATCGTATTTTAATAGGAGGTTTTCTGCAAGATGTGACGAAATCCATTTCCTCTTTTTATGTAAAGGTGCATTATGGAGATTGTAGCGTTGCTTTCTTGGTTTTGTTGATGTCATATCACTCACTTTACAGGATTGTTGCTGCTAATGCAGCGATCTTTGGCCATCGTTCTGCCGCTTCAATGGCGACCGGGCCTTTGATCATTGTTCCTTTCGTTTCTCCGGTATCTGTTATTAACACGGCAGCGTTATCTTCGAATTGGACCATGAGGCCATCTGGGCGTCGGAATGGACGTCTCTGACGGACAATTACCGCTTTTAAGATCTGCCGTCTCATCTCTGTTGCCCCTTTTTTTACGCTGACAATTACTAAATCACCGACGCCAGCGGTAGGGGTTCGACGATGTACTCCTTTAATCTTAACGGTCATAATAATTTGTACGACTTTTGCACCGGTGTTATCGATACATGTTAGACGGGCGCCAACCGGCAGCCCTCGCATTACTCTACCCGCTATTCCTTTCATGTCTTTTCACCAATCTCACATTTTTTCTATTGCGACGAATGAAACTGTTTTGCTTAAGGGTCGACATTCTGCAATTCGAACGGTGTCACCTGCTGTAAGATGCATACAAGGCGGACAGTGAGCATGATACGTTGAGGTCCGTTTCTCGTACCGCTCATATTTCTTGACATAATGCATGAATTCTCGTTTGACGGAGACGGTGTTTTGCCTTTTGGTTGATACCACCGTTCCCATGAGAACTTGTCCTCGTACAGGTAATGTCCCATGAAATGGGCAGTACGTATCGGTACAGCTATCGCTCGGTGGTTTGACATTTAACCCTATGTCTCGTGCTTGTTTTTTTTCTGCCAATGTGTTCACCTTGTTTTTTTTATCCTATCTTCTGGTCGATACACCAATCGTGATCCGTTCACGATGGTTTTTTTTCCATGGTACTCAAACGCAAATGTCGCGGTTTTCTTCGCGATCCGTTTGTGTTTGTTACCGATTTGTATGAGGAAGGTCTGTTGTGTCTCATCGATGATGAGACCGGTTTGATGGACCCATGCTGGGTCGGTGCATTCGATGATGCTGACGGTTCTGCCGATGAGTTCATCGCTGATGATCGGCTCTTGTTCCATAGCTGGACCTTCCATGGCGCTCTTGGCGTCTGATCAGCTGGTTAGATGACGTCAACAGTGAATCCGAGTTTTTCCAATGCTTCTTTTACCCGTGTTCGATGGTCTCCCTGGAGTTCAATCCTGCCTTCCTTGATGGTTCCGCCGCAGGCGCAGATCGATTTGAGGTTGCTTACCAAGGCGTTCATATCCAGGTCATGGGGGTTCAGACCGTCGACGACGGTCATCGTCTTCCCATATCGTCTCTTGTCGACCGCGATCGTGATGCTTTGTTGTTCACGCGCTATCTCTTCACAGACACAGATTTCTTTTGGGAGGCCACATTTTGGGCATATATCACTCATTTGTGTTCTCCTTCCTCCTGCATGATTGTCAGAATCCGTGCGATGGATTGACGCAATTGCCGGATTTTCCCTGGGGAGGGTGATGATCCCCCCATGGCAGAGATGCCACGTTCATGCATGAGTTCTTCTTTTAACTCTTTGAGTTTTTCATTCTGTTCTTCAGGAGTCATCTGTTTTATTTCTTTAACTTTGAGAGCCATTTTCAGTACCCTCTTCTAACAATTTTCGTATGTTTTTTACTATTAACTCGGCGGTTTTGTTGCCGATGCCATCGATTGCGATGAGGTCATCGAGATTCATCGTGTACAGCTCCTCAAGGGAGGTGATTTTTGCTTTCTCAAGTTTTTTTACAACCGAGGGACCAATGCCCGGGACGTCTGTGATTTTCTTGATGTCTGTTTTTTTCTCAAGTTTCACCTCGGGTTGTTTTATCTCCACTTTGGGTTCTGGTTTTGCTTCTTCTTTTACCGCGAGTTTATAGGTAATCTCATCAGGGAGTTTTGCATCTGGTTTCATGATTCTGACTTTCACGCCAAGCACGCCGGGTTTGAGTTTCGCGGTCGCATAGCCAATGTCCATGACTTCTTTTGCGGTCTCACCGCAGTATTTCACATGCCCTTCGGTGAATTTCTCTGTCCGGTGTCGTTCTCCGGTGAGTTTTCCAGCGAGGATCACCTGGCAGCCTTTTGCTCCTGCTTGCATGATTCGTCGGACGGTTGAGTGTCCTGCTCGTCTGAAATGCCATCCTCGTTCGAGGGCTTCCGCAAGTTTCTCTGCCATGATCTGTGCGTTCAATGATGCACTTGAGCCTGCTTCCTGAATCTCAATCTGAGGGTTGTCAACGTTGAATTTCGTGCGAATGGAATCGGTCAGTTCCTTGATCTTCGAACCGCTTTTACCGATGACCATACCGGGTCGTTCGACGAGGATGTTGACTCGGGTTCCGATGGGGGTTCGTTGGATATTCATCCCACCAAAACCAGCTCCTTCGATTTCTTTTACCAGGAACTTTTTTATTAACGATCGTTTGGCGTTTTCTCTGATAAACTTGCGTTCATTAGCCATTATTCTACCTCTTCAAGAATGATTTCAACATCGGTGGTCGTTTCGTTTTTATCGGTGGCTCTTCCGTGTGCTCGTGGCATGATACCTCGGATGATTCTACCTTGATAGGCGGAGATGTGGGTGATTTTCATTTTATCAACATCAAATCCTTTGTACTCAGCGTTGTTCTCTGCGTTTTCGACGACTTTGAGCATGTAGCGTGCGGCTTTTTCCGGGAAGCTGCCTGGTCCGATCCCTTTCTGATGTAGGCGTTTCTTCTTATGATAGATCGCAGGAAGCGGTCGTTTCAGGGCGATGATTTCCTCCAGATACTTCTTAGCATCCTCGATGGTTTTTCCTCGTAACGCATGGGCAAGGTTCATCGAGTCTTTTTGGGAACAGTGGAGTTCGTATCCGTAGGCTCGTGCGCTTTTTTCCGGGTCTTTCTCAGCTGAGTATTTAGGCATGGCTCATCACTTCAATGGCATGAATTTAGAACCTCTGGTAGCTCCTACTCCGGGTCCTGTGTGTTTTACTTTCTTACGAGTCAAAGCGAATTCCCCTAGGTAATGGCCGATCATCTGGGGCTGGATGTTCACTCGTTCGAAATCCTTTCCGTTGTGAATCAGGATGTTATGGCCAACAAATGAGGGTAACACGATCATATTTCTGCAATGGGTTTTTATCAGATCCCCTTGTTTTGCGTTCTTCACATCAATCATCAGTTTATTCTCATCCTTTGATAATCCTCGTTTCAGGGTCCGTCGGGACCGTGAGGGAAGCATGGGTAGTAACTCTTCGACGGTGAGTTTTTGGAGTTCCTCAATGGTTTTCCCATGGAATTGGAACTCCTTTTTTCGAATCTCAACTTTCTTACGGTCTCGTTTCCGTCTGCTCTTCGCTGCAGACCCAAATTTTATTTGCGCCATGATTATTACCTTCTTCCAGTTCTTCTAGCAGCAATATTCCCGACTTTCCTACCAGGTGGTGCGCCACGTGGGACACAACTTGGTTTTCCGACATGCTGGTGGCTTCCTCCTCCATGGGGGTGGTCCACCGGGTTCATGGCAACACCACGGACGACGGGGTAGTTCCGCCCTTTTCCGCGAGATGCATGCCATTTTTTTCCTGCTTTCATGAATGGTTTGTCCTGTCGTCCCCCACCCGCGGCGATGCCGACGGTGGCTCGACAGAGTGAATCGAGTGTTTTGAATTGACCGGATGGGAGGCGGATGATTGTCTTGCGGGCATCATGGGAGATGACATAAGCGCCACTGCCGCCTGCGCGAACCATTTTTCCCCCGTCACCAGGGGTGATTTCGATGTTGTAGATCGGGTATCCCTCGGGGACGTTGCCGATGGGCATGATGTTGCCTATTTCACAGTCTGCTTTGCTTGCAGTGAATTTTACTTCCTGCCCGATGGAGGATCCCTCGGTTGCTATCATAAGGATTTTTTTGTTGTTCTGCATTCTGATTTCAGCGACAGGAGCGCTTCGACCAGGGTCGTGAAGAAGGTTCTCCACGGTGCCTTTGGTGTTCCTGTCATTAGCGTAATGGATGTTTCCTCGGTATTTGTGTGACGGAACGTTGTATCGTCCACGGACTCGTCCTCGTCGTTGTTGGATAAGGTTTTTCCCCATGGTTCACCTCTTTAGAAGACTCCTATGCGCATCCCGAGGTCCTCTGCTTTGTATTCTGGCATGAAGACAACGGTTGCATGTTTTCCTTTGCTTGTTATCCGTGTGTTGACTGATTTGACTTTCACGGAGAACATTTTTTCGACCGCTTTTTTTATCAACGCTTTGTTCGCGGTGCGTCTTACAACGAATTCTAATGCGTTGTTTTTCTCCATGTGACTCATTGATTTTTCTGTCACAAACGGATAGAGAACAATTGAATATGGATCCATCGTCATTATTTTGCGCCTCCTATTTTTGTTAAAGCGGATTTGGTAAAAATGGTTAGTCTGCCAGCAATCCCGCCAGGGGCGAGAAGCTCGATGTTGAGCTGTTGTGGTTTGCTGATATCGACACCGCTGAGGTTCTCAGAGCTTTGTAATAATCCTTCTTTTACGGAGACGATAAGGAGGGATTTTGGGACTCGATAGCGGCGTCCTCGCATCTTTCCTTTGCCGGCTCGGACGTGTTTTCCGTTTGCGGACCGGAGGACATCTGAGTTAATCCCTATTTTCTCGAGGACTTCGATGACCTCTTTGGTCTTCTTGAGGTTCTCAAAGTCATCGTCGATGACAATGGGTAAGGTGACTTTCTCGTCAAATCGGTGTCCTCTTTTTGAGACGATTTCTTTCACAGCGGTTGCAGCAAGGGCTGAGTTGCGAGCGAGTTTGTTTTCTTTTTTATTCATTTTTTCTTTCCAGTCCCGTTCGACTTTTGGTGGATGGGCTCGTCTTCCGCTGACGACATTGGGGGCAAGAGCTGCGGCCTGTCCTTGGGTTAACCGTGGGACACGGGACATCCCTCTGCCTTTTCCTACGGATGCGACCGCGTGTCGTGTTCCTGCTAAGGGGTCAGACCCGTAGGGTTGTCGTTGGTTTGAGTGGATGACTTCGAATGATTTTTTTATGATGTCCGGTCGATAGGGGGTGTCGAAGATTTTTGGCAGATCGATTTTTTCTTTGACGGTTCCGTCTAAGGAGTAGAGGTTTACTTTTGTCATTGTTAGGCCCCCTGTTTACTCGTGGTGGACACATAGGTGATTTCTGCTTTTTGGAATTTCACACCTCGTTGATATCGGACTGCGTCTCGCATCCCAATGAGTCGTTTGGTTGGTCCTGGGATGGAGCCATGGATAAGGATGTAGGAGTTGCGTATCACACCGTAGTTCGGGAATCCGCCAGCAGGGGTGATCTCCTCGCCGTTCTCTCCGATTTTCAGGACACGTTTGTTGTATTCGGTGCGTTGATGGTATCCCATTTGTCCTGCTTGTGGGACGGTTGCCTGTACCCAGCTGGGGTGCCAGGAACCCGCGGTTCCGATCATCCGTCGGTGTTTTGAGTTTTTATGTAAAAGGAGTTTCACATGATGTCTTTTGATGGTGCCTTGCCATCCTTTTCCTTTGGTGATAGCGATGGTGTCCAGCATGTCTCCTTCTTTGACGACATCGTTTATCTTAAGGTCTTTTCCGAGGAGGTCTTTTGCGTATTTGACTTGATCTTCAATGGTGCCTCCGCCGATTTTCACCTCGCTAATCTCTGGTGCTTTTTTGGTTGTCCCAGAAACGAGTTTTGGTTGTGTGTAGACGATAACGCGTATTTCGTCGGCATCCTTTGTCAGGTCCCAGTTTTTCTCTTTTTGGTTTTTTGCCATGGGGATCCTGCGTGAGAGTTCTGGGTCGAGTTTTTCTGCCCAGATTTCACCAGTGCATTGGAGCCCGTAGGCGGTTTGATGGTATGCGCGGACTGCAGCGACTTTCATGGGTGGTGTTTCGACGACAGTGACAGCCATTTTGACTTCTCTACCTGAGGTTGTCGAGGTTGGTCGGTAGTCGACGATGAATGCATGGGTCATCCCGGCTTTGTATCCGAAGAAGCCTTGGATCTTTGGTTTGTCCGCTCCTTCTGCCCAGCTTTTAATGTGGGGTGTTTCTGTTTTTGCTCGTTTGCGTGGCCAATAACCGTGTGACCCTCGTTTTGGATGGTGGATATTTGGCATAATATATCCTCTGTTTTTTTCTAGTCTGTATTAGATTGAATTGTTGTTGTGTCAGAACCGTGACATTTCCGAAACAACCAAAAATAGGTGAGGTTGTTTCTTACCGGGATTCTTGGAGAATTGCCCGATCGTGTCTGGTAGAGACAAGGAAGTAAGGCATAAAAGAATTGGTATATAAATGTTGTCCCCTTGAGAGTTGGTTCATGGAAATGGGTTGGTGAGTCAGTCTGTAGTGTACAATATATATTATGCATTTTTCATGGTTTTGTTTTTGTTTTTGCATATCTTCTTACATTGGAGTGATGTTGGTAATTTACCAATAATTATAAATAGGGGCTACACTATAATATTATTGCTGATACGTTGCTTGCTATCATCAGTCAATGCAACGGTAGCAGAACAAAAGGGAGACATTATAAATGGATGAAAAAACTCAAAAGAACAAAAAAATAATCACAACACTTCTCATCATAAGCATGGTAGGAATCATAAGCTTCTCAGGATGTACCACTCAACAAGAAGCCACCACCATAAAAGTCTCAGGAGCATACTCGCTCTATCCGATGATGGTGATCTGGGCTCAACAATATCATAGCCTGCATCCTGATATCAACATCGATGTCAGCTCTGGTGGAGCCGGAAAAGGAATGGCAGACGCACTCGCCGGTTCCGTCAACCTTGGGATGGTCTCACGAGATGTTACCTCGGCAGAGGCAGACCAAGGCATCATCGCCGTCGCCGTCGTCGAAGACGCAGTCCTTGCGACCATCAACACCGAAAACCCGGTGCTTGCGATCATCCAAGAAAAGGGACTGACCAAAGAACAACTCCGAGCAATCTTCATCAACTACTCCATAACAACCTGGGGGCAACTCGTTGGAGATATGAACAACACCGACCCGATTAAGGTCTACTCACGATCTGACCCCTGTGGCGCGGCTGAATCCTGGGTAAAATACCTTGGAGACTACACACAGGACTCCATCCCGACCCGGGAAGAAATCACCAAGGTAAAAGGCGATGACTCCATGTCAAAATCCATCGCAGGCGACCCCCTTGGGATCGGATACAGCAACGTCAACTATATTTACTCCAACTCCACAAAAACCCCTAAGGACGGAATCGCGGTCGTTCCTCTCGACCTCAATGAAAATGGAACCATCGATCCCGAAGAAGATTTTTATGACAGCAGAGACGATGTGGTGAACGCAGAAATCCATGATACCTTACCAGCACCCCCCTCACGACTCGTCTATCTCGTCACCCTGAACAATTTCACTGGAGCAACCAAAGACTTCGTCCAATGGATTCTCACGGATGGACAACAATACACGTTTGACAATGGATATGGAGCAGTACCAACCGACATACTCGACGACCAAATTCAGATCCTCGAAGGCACCTAAGAAAGGATATTTAAAGCCCTTAATATATCAAAATAAAAAAACAGGATACTTATGTCCCCCAGCACCCTTAACGACCTATTTAAAAATAAAGTAGTGCTAGGAGGCATAGTATCTCTTCTTCTTTCAATACTCTCACTTTTCGTGCTGAACAATCTTGTCTTTTTTGTGGTGTTCCTGGTCATATTCATCATTCTACTCCTCTTTAACTTCATCAAAATCACCAGAAAACTCTACGATACCCTTGGCTCACGCCTGATGCTGTTCGTCACTGCCTCCATCATATTTCTCTTCTTCCTTCTCCTTATCATCCTCATCCAAGGATCCCTGCGCATCCTCTCAGAGGAATCCCTTCCGAGCCTCCTTTTCTCCTCAACATGGAAACCCTTCTCCGGGGAATTCGGCCTGTTTGCTGTTATCATTGACACCCTCATCGTCACCGCGATTTCCATGCTTATCGCCGTTCCCATCTCCCTGCTTAGCGCGATTTACATCGCAGAATACGCTCCAAAGAAATTCAAAAACATCGTCAGACCATTCATCGACGTCCTCGCAGGAGTACCCTCTGTCGTCTTCGGTCTCTGTGCCCTACTGGTGTTCGTCCCTATCGTCCGAGATGACATCGCCCCGTTCTTCGGCAGCAACATCAGCTCCGGTTTTAGTCTCTTTACCGCAGCATTGATACTCGCCATCATGGTCTTTCCCATCATCATCTCCTTATGCCTTGAATCATTCAACTCCATCCCCATCGCCCTCAAAGAAGCATCACTCTCTGTGGGAGCCACCAAATGGGAGACTGTGAAAAAAGTCATCTTCCGCGCCTCCGGCCCCGGGATACTTGCCGCAATCTTCCTAGGATTCGGCAGAGCATTTGGTGAAACCATCGCGGTTAGCATGGTGATCGGCAACCAAGAGCTCATCCCCAGTTCACTCTTCGGACCCGGTCAGACGCTTGCTTCCCTCATCGCTTCTAACTACACCGAGGTAAGCTCCATTCCGATTCTTGCGAGCGCCCTTATCTTCGTCGCCTTACTCCTTTTTATTGTCGTACTCATCTTCAATCTCCTTGGATACCTCGTCCTCCGAAGAGCCAGTAAGAGGTGGAAGTATTGAATAGAAGAAGAAACATAGAAGAAAAAATATTCATCGGTCTTATGCTTGCTTCCGTGTTCATCGTCATGGGCAGTCTCATCCTAATAGTTGGCGTTATCGTCTTCAACGGAGCACCATCCCTTTCTCTTCAAATACTCACCCAGACCTCCGAAGGAGGATTCTACCTTGGAGCAGGCGGAGGGTTTCTCAATGCTATCGTCGGATCACTCCTTCTGGCCCTCCCCGCCACAGGACTTGCCTTCATCATCGGCATCGCTATCGCATTATATCTTCAGAAGGACTTCCTCAACCCAAGCATCGCTAACTTTATCCGCATCTGCCTGGACATCCTCTGGGGCGTCCCCTCCGTCGTCTACGGAGTGTTCTGCCTCACCATCATGATCGCAATAGGCATGACTGGAGGATCCGTCCTCTTTGGAATTATCGCTCTCACCCTCCTTGAAATCCCTATCATCACTCGCAGCATCGACGAATCTATTAAAATGGTCCCCGCCGGATTGAAAGAAACTGCGTATTCCTTAGGATCTACAAAAGTCGAAACCGCGATGAAAGTAGTCCGACGACAAGCCATGCCAGGGATCATCGCTGGTGTGCTCCTCGGGTTTGGACGAGGAATCGGTGATGCAGCATCGATACTCCTGACTGTCGGGGATTCGAATTATTTCCCAACATCACTGTCAGATCAGACTGCAGCACTTCCCACCATGATTCTTAACCTCGTCAGCATGCCTGACCAGGTGGTTCAAAACAAGGCATACGCCGTCGCCTTCGTCTTACTTATGATCGTCTTACTCATCAGCATCATCACACGATACTTAACCAAAAAATCATCAAAACATATCATCAAATAAAAAAAATATTCATAAGAAGGAATCAACCATGGAGAACCCCAAGACAATCCAAATAGAGACCAAGGCGTTAAATGTCGCCATCCACAACAACCAGGTGTTGAAAAACATCGACATTCAGATACCCGCCAAGCAACTCACCGCCATCATCGGTCCATCTGGATGTGGAAAAACCACGCTACTCAAATCATTCAACAGACTCCTGGAGATCCAGGACGGCATCAAGATAGAAGGCGAGATTGTCGTCGATGGCATCAACATCATGTCCAGCGGCCTTAACGTCCCGGACATCCGGAAAAAAATGGGGCTCATCTCCCAAAAACCCTACCCCTTACCCATGTCCATATTTGAAAACGTCGCTTATGGACTGCGCATCCACCATGACAAGAACCAAAAGGAACTCGCAGAGGCAGTACAAAACTGCCTTCAAGAAGTCGGACTCTGGAGCGAAGTCAAAGACCGACTCCATGACCCTGCCTCACGATTATCCGTCGGACAGCAACAACGATTATGCCTCGCCAGAGCCATCGCTGTACAACCAGAGGTCATCTTATGCGATGAACCTACCTCCGCTCTTGACCCTATCGCCGCCCAACAAATCGAAAAACTCCTCCTAAAACTCAAGAAGGACTTCACCGTCATCCTTGTGACCCATACCCTCCGACAGGCCAAACGGGTCGCGGACCATGTCATCTTCCTGTATTTCGGTAAGGTCGTTGAACAGGGAACTGCCGCTGAATTTTTCAACAACCCCAAAAACCCTGAGACAAAAGCCTATCTTGCAGGAGAAATAAGTTAAAGAACATCAATTAACAGAAACCACCGAGCGTGAAATACCATGAAAATCGATCTGGAATCCGTGAAATGCATCAAAGAAACCGCAATCACCATCCGTGGATCCCGCCGACGAATCACCGTTCCCTCCGAAGTCGTCGAACTGCTCAAACTCAAAGATGGTGATAAACTCAAATGGATTGTCCTTACAGATCGGACAATCACCCTCTCAAAAGTAAATAATAAAAAATAAAAAAAAAGATAGATCTTTGTTTTCCAGTTAAGCGGTATCGAGCTCTTTTCCGTAGGCGTGTTTCGGTGTAATCCCACTAGCGATCCCTGCGGCCACCGCTATTTTTACGGTATCACCGATAATGAACGGGATCAGACCCATAAGGAGCAACCCTCCGAGATCCACTGGTGTACCACTCAAGGACAACCACCCATACAGCTGTAATAACCCAAAGCCGAAAACAATCCCAAAATTCGCAAAAAACATCAAAGCAAACATCGCCCAATACTTCCGAGAACGGACATAGGTATCCACACAATATCCCAGGAAGAAGGCAGCAAGAACAAACCCAATCAGATACCCACCAGTAGGCCCAGCGAGATACGCAAGTCCACCATTCATACCAGCGAACCAGGGGACTCCGGCAAGACCCACACCAAGATAAATACTTTGGCTAACGCCACCCCACCATTTTCCAAGAATCACGGCACTGAGAACCACTGCAAACGTCTGACCGGTCAGAGGAACAGGTGATCCAGGGATATAAAACCGCAGCTGAGCAAGCAAAGCGGTAAGACAAGCAAAGCTCACGGCAAGGATAACCTTGTTATACAATTCAAGTTGATAACGCCATTTAAAAAACGCGTACCGAGCATGTTTGTATTTATTTACATACATGGTTATTTCCATAGAAATCAACCTCTTTTTAGATAGAAAGTCAAGAGGTGTAACAAATACTGCTAAAAGAAGTTTTTGCCTCTTTTTCCGATATTTCTTAAAAACTCTAGGAGAAAAATCTGAAACAAAAACTCATCTTATCACAATCCTTTTTTAAAAAAACTTTCGCTCCTTCATCCCCTGAAGAGAAACATAATTAAAGAAATCCTACTATACGACTGCCTATGTTTCAAGTACCACGAGGAACCAGAGACTTTACTCCAGAAGAAATGCAAAAACGACGCTACCTAGAACATACCATGGCTACCACATTCACCTCCTTTGGGTACGGCGAAATCCAGACCCCTACCTTCGAAAACCAAGAACTCTTCACCGCAAAATCCGGGGAATCTATCATCAATGAACTATACGCATTCAACGATAAAGGAGGCAGAGCACTTGCATTACGACCTGAGTTGACCGCACCAGTCATCCGCTGCTACGTTGAACGATTACAAATGGAACCCAAACCACTCAAACTCTACTACTTTGGAAACTGCTACCGATACGACCGACCACAGAAGGGACGATACCGGGAGTTCCAACAAGCGGGCTGTGAGCTCATCGGAACAGATACTCACGAAGCCACCGCTGAGTTACTCGCCCTCGCGTACACCATACTGAAAAACACAGGATTAAAAGACATCCACCTCAATATCGGCAACCTCACTATCATCAGTGCTATCTTCAGAAAACTTCATCTCCTCAAAGACGACCAAAAGATGATTCTCCCCTTGATCGACAAATCCCAATTCGATGACCTACAAATAGCGCTCCGAGATTGTAACGTCTCCGAGGAGATGATCACAACATTCCTTGATGTCCTCCAAACATCTGATATCACCAAAATCCGTGCATTCATCGGTGATGATGCAGAAGCCAACACAGAACTATCCTCCCTGGAAACCATCCTTGATCTACTCAGAGACGCATTCCACATCCCTGATTATGTCATCAAACTCAGTATCGTCCGAGGGTTGGATTATTACAAAGGCTTGGTCTTTGAAATCGACGCACCCGCCCTTGGGGCTGAAAAACAGCTCTGCGGAGGAGGCTCCTACGATTTAATCAGCTTATTTGGTGGAACAGCTGTCCCCACATCGGGATTCGCCATCGGATTTGACAGAACACTCCTGGCATTAGAAGAGGAAGGTTTTCAATTTCCCACACCCAAACTTGACGTATTCGTCATCCCAGTCAATCCAACAATGAACAATACTGTAATACAGATCACCCAAAAGTTACGTTCGTTAGGGATCTCAGCGGATTTTGATCAACTCAGACGAGGAATCGGAAAATCCCTTAAATACGCGGATGCCAAACATGCAGAAAAGGTTATCATCGTCGGGCCCAAAGAACTCGAGAACAACACTGTTACCATACGCAATATGAAAACCGGCGCCCAAGAGGTCGTCACTCTGAACGATATCTACACAAAATTACAAAAAAGCTAATCCCTCCTAGGATATCACATGAAAAAGAAATTTTTTATCATTGACACCTCAGCCATTCTCTCTGGAAAACCACTCTCCTTCCCTGATGCTACCATTATCACCTCACCAGGCGTCTCCGATGAATTTCATCCAGGAGGAAGAGATTTTCAACGATTTGAACTCCTCAAAGAAACAGGGTTAAGTATTCAAATGCCCACAAAAGACTCACTAAAAATGGTTAAACAAACAGCACAAAAAACTGGTGACGACCGACGATTATCCCCTGCTGACATTGAAATAATCGCACTTGCCCTGGATATCAACAGAGAAGAGGGGCAAGAAGCGACTCTTCTGAGTGATGATTATTCCGTTCAAAATATCGCTTCAACCCTTCAAATAAACTACCAAGGGCTTGTACAAAAAGGAATAACAAAAAAGTTTAAATGGGTCTCTCGTTGTCCAGGGTGCGGAAAACAATTCAATGAGATAAAAAAAATCTGTCCTATCTGTGGGACCGAGACAAAAAACCATCTTTCACAGAAAAAAAAACTTTGATTGTGAAACAAATGAACCTAAAAGACCAGTTCATGAAATTTTGGAAAAGTGAGGATAACAAAATCTCGATCATTCGAGACGTCCTCGTCGCTCTCCTTGCGGTATTCATCATTTTAATGGTTTTATGGGGGTATACTGGTCAATGGTTCGCCGCCCCAATGGTCGCAATAGAATCTGGAAGTATGGAGCATCCCAATTCTCCTTTCGGTCGCCTCGGGACGATTGATGCAGGCGATATGGTGTTAGTCCAGAAAGTATCAAAGAAAAACGATATCGTACCCCATGGTGGGCCGGTGAAAGGTGCCGAGGCAGAGAACGGATGGCAGACCTATGGGGACTACGGAGATGTCATTATCTACAAACCACTTGGTCGAACCGATGTTTCGCAGATTATCCATCGGGCGATGTGCTGGGTGGATGTCTATCAAACAAACGGTGTTATCACCTACACAGTCGCGGATTATGGAATCTATAATCAAACAAGTCTCACGATTGAGCATTTAGGATTATTCAATAGAAATCCCGGTTGGAGCCACTCAGGGTATCTGACAAAAGGAGATAACAATGAGATAATTGACCAGGTCACGGATATTTGCCCAGAACCTGTTCAAGTCGATTGGATCTCTGGGAAAGCTCGACTTGAAATCCCCTGGCTTGGAGCAATCAATCTGTTTTTTGAGGATATTCTGCATGGAAAGAATACCATCGGAAATGTCCATCAGGATAGTCTTATCTGTCTTGGTGTTGTGATTGCTGTCCTTGTCTCTATACCAATCACCCTTGATGTCTATGATTATGTGAAGAAACGTAAAAAAAATGAGGTAAAAAACGAATAACTTTCCCCTGAGAACATCATCTTACTTTTCCAAGGATTTTGTCTTTGTTCATTTTTTTTTAAAAATGCTCGATTGAATCAAACACCTGCCATTCTACAAACTCTGTGCATTCTGCTATTATTCTTTGGGCATTTTTCTTTTTTAAACCGGTTTTCATGAGGTCTTTGACGGTTGCTGAACGAAGCTTCTCAATACTTGTATATCCTGAGTTGCTCAGAATTCCAGCGGTCTCTTGATCAATACTATCAAAGGCGACGAACGGATCGTTTCGCTCAGCAACGGGGTTCGTTAATTTTTCCTTTATGATTTCTTCTTTCATATGGAGATCCATTTTTTTCCTTGCTTTCTCCTCAGCCTTCGATTGGTATCTCTGTTCTTCTTTCTCTCTCTTTTTTTGTTCTTTTTGCATCTTTCGTTCAAATGCTTTTGTTTTTCGGAGTTCCTTTTCTTCTGCAGCTATGCGTACTAAATCCATCGTTTGTTTCTGTTGTTCTACAACTTTACGTTCATCGATGAGTTTTGTCTCTTTCGTTTTTCCAAAAGATAATCTGCTGATTTGTTGCTTGTCTTTTTTCTGTTCAATGAGTTTTTGCTGCTGTTCCTTCTTTTCCTTTTCTTTTGCTTCAAATTCCATTATCGCGATTTTTCGTTTTTCTATTTTTTGTTCCTCTTTGAGGCGTTTTTTTGCCTCACGTTCTTTTTCCTCTGCTTGTTTTTTTAGGAGTTTTTCATCTGTTATTTTCTGTTTCCAAGCTTCATTGCCTCCCTTTGGTGCCTTGAAAAGTGTTTGACGTTGTTTCTCTTCTAGTTTCTTCTGGAGTTGCTGTTCTTTTTCTTTCTTTTTTAACTCCAGGCGTTCTCGATAGGCTTTTTCTTTTTGCTCCTTTTGCAGATGTTTCTGATCTTTTCTTTTTTCTTTTTCTATCTGTTTTAGTTTTTCTTTTTCTAATACGTGGTCGTGAATAGCTGATGGATGATGTTTAAGGTCTTGTGGTGTCTCTTCCTTAGTGGTTTTTTCCTGGGGAAGTGTTTTTCGTTCTTCTTTTTTAGCGCCAAAGAACGATTTATGTACTTTTTCTGGTTTTTCTTTTGTGAAAACAGGGGGTTTCGGGAGGGGTTGTTCTTGTGTGGTGCTATCTGGTGATGGCGCAAGAGGTGTCTTTTTTTCTTTCGTTATCTTTTCATGTTTTTGTTTTTCCTTTTTGTGTCGTTCGGTAAGTTCGATGTGCGATTTTTCTTCCATTTCCTTTAGGAGTCGCTGTTCCTCCTGTTGTTTTTGTTTGACTTGGGCTGCGGTGTGTTTCTCTTGGATTTCTTTTTGTTCTTGTTCTTCCCGTTGTTTTTGTTTTGTTTGTAATGTTTCAAGTCTGATTTGTATTTCTTTTTGTTTTGCCTGTCTTTTTTCTTCTATGGCTTTTTGTTTTGCATCCTGTTTTGCTTTTTTTGCCTCAAGTTTCTTTTGCTTTCTTTCTTCTTTTTCTTTTTTAAGCATCGCAGCCTGTTCGAGCCGGAGTTTTGCTTCCCGTTCTTTTAAGAGGCGTTGTTCTTCCTGTTCTTTTTGTTTCGTTTCGACTGCTGCTTTTTTCAACTCGAAATCCTTTTGTTTTTGGGCCTGTTTTTGTTTATGTTGAAACTCTATCCATTCGAGTTTCAATTTTCGGTCATGTTCTTTCGCAAGCCGTTTTGCCTCCCGTTTCTTTTTTCCTACCTCGAGGCGTGCTGTTCTTTCATTTATCTTTTTTTGTTTCCGGTCTTCTTTTTCCTTTTTTTGCCGTTCGATGATTTCAAGTTTGGATTTTTTCTCTAGTTCTTTTTGAAGGTGTTGTTCTTCTTTTTCTTTTTGTTCTGCTTGGGCGAATTTTTGTTTTAACTCCAGTGTTTTTTGTGTCTTTTCCTGTTGTTGTTTTTGTTTTGCTTCTATGGTTTCAATTTTGAGTTGTTTTTCTTTTTCTTTTGCCTGATGTTTTGCCTCTTTTTCTTTTCGTTTTTCTTCAAGTCTTGTTTTTTTCTCTTCGATTTTCTTTTGATGAGACGCCTCAGGTGCTGTTGGTGGATGTTCAAGTGGGACGGAGGCTTTTTTTTCTGTGGTGACTGCTTGGAATTCCACTGGCTCTGCAGGTGGTGGTTCTGTGTGTTGTTTGGTCGGTATGGAGAAAAACTCTTTTTTTTCTTCTTTTAAGGGAACGGCTTGTAAAAATTCCTTCTTTTTTGGTGTTGGTTCGATTGTAACGTGAGGTCCTCCGATGGCTGGTTCGTTTGAGACAGGTTGGAACTCCGGGAGGTTTTCTTCTTGACTTCGGGAGGTTTTTATTGGGATGAATTCCTTTTGTTTCGGTTGTTTCTTTCGCCGTGTTTCTTGCGTTGTTTTCGCTGGTTTTTTCTTACTGGAAGTGATTTTTTCAATATCAAAGAGGGGTTCTTTCGCAAACGGGTCTTCCTTTACTGGTAGAAAATTGACGGGAGGTGGTGCTTGGGTTTTTTGTGTTGGTCGTGGACCGAGGTCAATTTGAATGACTCGTTCCTCCTTTTTCTGGGGTTCTTGTTGTTTTCGGAGGGCGACTCGTGGTTGGAGTCCTTCAGACTGGGGGTGCTTTGGGATGGAAGCCTGTGCTGATGGTCGATTGGTGTCCTCAGAGAGTTTTTTTCGTAACTCGTTGAGTTTTTCTGTTTCCTGCGGGGATAAGGTTCTTTGTTTTGGTAACGAGGCACTATCAATTAATTCGTGCAACTTCTCAATGTCTTTTACTCGTGTTTTTCTCTCTCGCACCATCGGCCTTGAAAAGTGTTGTCCCGTATTAATAAATTTTCCTAAAAAAAACTATAGTTGTATAACCAATAAGGTTTCTTCTGTGTTTCATCTCATTTTGTAGGGGACTGGGTCTTTTTGGTGTGCCTCCTGAAATCCTTTGAGGCGTAACTGACAGGAATCACATCGTCCGCATGCTTTGGTTCCACCTCGATAACAGGACCAGGTTTTTGAGAAGGGAACCTTTAATCGTGCTCCTTTTTTGACGATTTGTGCTTTTGAGAGATGGAGAAGGGGTGCTTTGATGCGTACTGGTTTTCCCTTGACTCCTTGGCATGTTGCGACACGGGCGAGCTGTTGAATTATCTGGATATAGCGTGGTCGACAATCTGGGTAGGCGGAGTAATCAACCGCATTGACACCTATGAAGATTGCCTCTGCGTTAATGGTCTCTGCATAGGCGAGTGCATAGGAAAGGAAGATGGTGTTTCGTCCAGGGACATAGGTGGTAGGGATGGTCCTTCCGATTTCATTTATCGGATGGTTCGGGATCGTCTCAGGGGATGAGGCAAGCAGGGAGGATCTACCGATTTTCTGAAGATCAATTGATAAAATGAGATGGTTTTTCGCCCCGACTGCAGTGCTTATTTTTTTTGCGCACGTGAGTTCTTTTGTGTGTCGTTGACCGTAACGAAATGACAATGCGTAGATATCATAACCTTGTTTTTTTGCGATAAAAGCCGTCACCGCGGAATCAAGACCACCGGAGAGGAGACAGACCGCTTTTTTTGTCATGGGTTATCGGTTCCAGAGCGGTGACATGGTTCGGAGTCGTTCGACAATCTGAGGGAGCATCTGGGAGACGGTTGTTATTTCTTCTTTGGTGTTTTCTCTTCCTAGGGAGAGTCGTAATGACCCGTGCGCTTGGACTGGGTCTAGGCCGATGGCAAGCAGCACATGTGATGCTTGGAGTTTCTTTGATGAGCATGCTGAACCGGTGGAGGTAGCAATCCCTTGTTCATCTAATCCGAGTAGTAATGATTCTCCTTCGATACCGGTGAAACGGAAGTGAGCGTTGTTGATTAGTCGTTTCTCTGGATGCCCGTTGAGATAGCTTTCTTCGATCTGCAAGATATTTTTTATGAGAGTATCTCGTAGTGTTTTCATTTTGCTGTTATCCGCTGTCATTCTTTTTTTGGCAAGTTCGCAGGCTTTCCCAAGACCGACAATCCCGGGGGTGTTAAGGGTGCTGCTGCGGATCCCTTTTTCATGTCCGCCTCCATGGATGATGGGTTGGATTTTGATGCCATTGCGGATATAGAGTGCTCCGATTCCTTTTGGTCCGTAGATTTTATGGGAAGAAAGTGCGAGCATGTCGATATGTTGTTTTTTGACATCGATGGGGATTTTTGTAACCGCTTGCACAGCATCCGTATGGAGGGTTATTTCGTGTTCGTGTGCTATTTTGCCGATTTCCTCGATTGGCTCAATGGTACCAATCTCATTGTTCGCATACATGAATGTAAGAAGGAACGTGTTTTTTGAGATTGATTCTTTTAGGGTTTCCAAGTCGATTAATCCTTGGTGGTCAACGGGGAGGTATTTCACCTGGAAACCTTGTGTCTCCAGATGGTGGCATACTTCTAGGACTCCGGGGTGTTCGATGGTTGAGGTGATGATATGGGGTCCTTTTGACGTTCGTTTATCTTTGTGTTGATACGCAAGTCCTTTGATTGCAAGGTTGTCTGACTCGGTTCCTCCTGCGGTGAAGATGATCTCATCCTCACGTGCGCCAAGGATGTCCCCGACATTTGCTCGTGCGATGTCGATTGCTTCTCTTGCTTCCCGACCATAGGCATGGATAGAAGATGGGTTCCCAAAGTGTGTTGAGAAATAGGGAAGCATCGCGTTGATGACTTCTTCATCGACTTTTGTGGTGGATGCATGATCAAGGAAAATTCGTTTCATTCTTCATCACCTTATTTCATATCCATCATTCGTTGTAATGGGATGCGTGCTCTTCGCATGATTTCATCAGAGAGATGGATCTTTGGTTCGAGAGTCTGTAGGCTTTTTAATACTTTTTCCAAGGTTGTTTTTTTCATATTTGGGCAGATTGCTGTTGAGATGGGATAGAATTTCTTCCCGGGGTTTTCCTTTTCGAGTCGATAGCATAACCCTTGTTCTGTGCCGATGATGAATTCTTTTTTTGGTGAGGTTTTCACATGATCTACCATGCCATTGGTGGAGAATGCATGGTCCGCTAGTTTGATGATGTCTGGTTGGCATTCTGGATGGACCAATAATTCCGCCTCAGGATGTTGTTGTTTCAGGAGTAGAATCTCCTCTTTTTTAATATCATGATGAGTACGACAGACCCCTGGCCAGAGGATCATTTCTTTCTTAGGAACCTGTGATTGAATATACAGTCCGAGGTTTCGATCAGGGACAAAGATTATTTTTTTCGATGCTCTGCTTTTTACGATTTTTACTCCGTTTGCCGAGGTACAGCAGATATCTGCGAGTGCTTTGACATCCGCAGTCGTGTTGATGTAGGCGACGACCTCCCCATCAGGATGTTCTTTTTTCAGCCATCCAAGGCTTTCTGCATCGACCATTTCTGCCATGGGGCAATTCGCTGTTTTATCCGGGAGAAGAACGGTTTTCTCTGGATTCAGGATTTTGGCGGCTTCAGCCATGAAATCAACACCACAGAACACGATGACGTTTGCCTCTGTTTTCGTTGCTTTTAACGATAGGTCCAGCGAGTCACCAACAAAATCTGCAATATCCTGGACCTCTGGTCGTTGGTAATTATGGGCAAGGATGACTGCGTTGTGTGTTTTTTTCAATTTTTCTATCTGTTGAACCACTGATTTTTCCATACGGTCGTCTCTTAGGATTTTTTGACCAGAATATCGCTTAGGAACATAAAGCTTCCTCCCCGACCCTATTTTTATTCCATGAAGGAAAATCTATTTATCCTTGATAGTGTTTCACTGATTGTAGGAGATGGATTGCAGATGGATGTCGCAGCATTTATTATTGGATTAATCGTCGGTGTCATCACGATAGGCATCGCTATTGAGATTGGGATGAGGCGTGTTAATAAGAACCAACCTGCAACACGTCCGACCCATAAATGGAGTATCGAGGAGATCGCTAATCCTCG